>CAMLBO010000002.1 GCA_946478305.1 uncultured Enterobacterales bacterium | reverse complement strand
CCCTTTTTACACGAGCCACCGGATCGGTCAACTGATCCTTAAACGATCAGCATTACCGCCACGGCGGTGTTTTTTTTTGGCATTCATCACCACTTCCAGCCATATTTTTCCAGATCAATACGTCCGTTTTCGAACATGACCCCCTCCGATAACAGTGCCTGCCGCTGACGTTTGAAATCTTCGCCCTGCTGGGATATCTCTCCGTGGCGGTTAATGACCCGGTGCCAGGGCAGTGAGCTTCCTTCAGGTAATTTTCGCAGCACCCCCCCTACCTGGCGCGCAGCCCTCGGCGAACCGGCCAGCTGCGCCACGTTGCCATAGGTGGTGACCTGGCCCGACGGAATGGCCGCGATTATCTGATAGACGCGCTGGCGAAAAGTATCTGTCTCCGACATGGTTGCTCCTCAGTGTTAATGCTTCATTATGCCGCAATCCCTGATTTCATAAAGTTTTTACCGGGCGGGGGAGAAGGGAGGGTTGTATAAGAAAACAACGGTCGTCGGCGCTTACCTTGCTTTTAGAACGGTCATCCCTGATAATGCAGACCGCTTCCGCTTCTCTTATGTAGAGAGACGAAAGCCAGTAATGACAATGGGGGCCCTGTTGGTTCTCCCGCAACACTAACTTGTTAACTCGGTCAGGTCCGGAAGGAAGCAGCCGCAGCAGGCGTCGTGTGTGCCGGGATGTAGCTGGCAGGGCCTCCACCATTTCTGCTATACCCGTTTCCCTTCCTATCCCCAGTATATTTCTCTCAACGTATTTTTCTGCGCACAAAAAAGGGCACGATCGCCGCACCCTGTTTTTGCTACCCGCTATAGCCTTTAATGATGTACCAGCGTAGTGAAATAGTACGCCAGTGGGATCGCAAGAATATATAACCCCAGCGGTACCTCGCGTGCTTTGCCCGCCACCACTTTAATAATGATGTAAAACAGCAGACCGCCAGCGATACCAGTACCAAAACTGTTAGAAATCAGGGTGATCATCACCATCATCAAAACCGGCAAACCATCAGTGAAATTTGCCAAATCCACTTTGCGTAACCCACTGAACATATTCAGACCAATCAGAATCAGTGCTGGTGCGGTGGCTTCTTTAGGGATCATCAGTGCAATCGGCGTAAAAAGTAGCATCAGCAGGAACATTACCGCAGCCGCCAGTGCGGTCAGTCCGGTTTTTCCTCCCGCTTCGGCAGCGGCGGCAGACTCAATGAGCGCGGTGGCAGCCGGAATACCCACGATGGGCCCGAGCGCGGCAGCGATGGAGTCCACCATAAACGGGCGGTTGATATGCTGCATATTGCCTTGTTCATCCAGCAAACCCGCTTCACCACCGACCGCCAGTGTGGTGCCCATGGTCGAGAAAAATTCGGAAGCAAAGAAAATAAATAAAAACGGCAGAAACGCAATATTAATGGCACCGATCAGGTCAACTTTGCCCAATAACGGGCTGACTGAGTAAGGAAGGGCAAGCCATTGGTGCGGCAGGTGAGTGATCCCAAACGGAATACCGACCAGCGTGGATAAAAGAATCGCCCACAGGATGGCCCCCGGTATATTTCTCGCCTGCAAACCGACTGCGACCAGCAAACCTAGCAGGGCGATCAGCGCGCCAGGGGCGGTGAAATCACCTAAGGCCAGTGCATGCGTTTTGGCATTAGCCAGCACCAAACCTGCATTACGAAAACCCAGTAATGCCACGAAAATTCCGATGGACGCCGTTAACCCTAGCTTGATTGACTGAGGCACTGAACGCGTGACCACTTCGCGCAGGCCAAAAACGGTCATTACGAAAAATAGAATACCCGACCAGCAGGCAATACCCAGTGCAACGGGCCAACTGATACCGTCACCGGCCAGCGTGATCCCAACCAGAACAGAACCTCCTATGCCAGGGCCGACCATAAAAGGTAAGTTGGCATAGAAGGCCATGAGTAAGGAACCAAGCACAAATACCAAGGTCACGCCGGTTGTGGCGGCACCTTTATCGATACCCCCGGTGGCCAGCAACCCGGGGATCACCACCAGTAAATAGGCTGCGGCCAGAAAACCGGTGATGCCTGCCAGACACTCAGTTTTTACCCTTGTGCCGCGTTCATGAAGTTTAAAGCGTCGCTGTAGCCAGCTTTCTCCGCGGGTCTTTTCCACGCTTTTAATAGAACTGTCAGTCATGATGAAAACTCCCTGAAACAATCTGTTTATTATGATGTTGCATTTGCTATCACTGTTTTAATGACACCGTTTGAGGCTGCTTTCAGACGTGGTCTTCCCAGATTTCGAGGATGGGGTCGACCATTTCCCTCCGCTCACCGTCAGTCAGACCTAAATCGGTCAGATGCGGACCGGCATTACAGGCAAGGCAGGTGCCTTCGATGGCTTTGAATACGCGATAAGGTGGCTCCCATTCGGCGATTTTGGCACTCATTTCGCGCAGATTTCTGAACTGTTCAGCCAACTCTACAGCAGGCAGGTCAGATAACATGCCCGCAATCGGCATAGCCACATGAGCCAATAATTCACTATTTTGACTCAGGGCCATGCCGCCGCCGCTGGCGATAAGCTGGTTAGCCGCTACTACCATGTCAGACGGGGAACGGCCCAGCACCACAAGATTGTGTGAGTCATGGGAATAGGAGGTGGCAATCGCCCCCTGCAACTCTCCCCAGCCTTCCAGTAGTGCCATACGCGGCGTGGCGTCGTGGCGGCCGTGACGGTGTTTGACCCAAATCAGGCTGAAGCCTGCGGGGATCTGCACGATGCCATCACGAACATCAACCGTGACTTCACTCCATTGAGTAAAGCGTGCCCCTTTAATGTTCCGCAGACGCGCTTTGCCGTTATTCAGGCCCGGGATCCGCAATTGGAAATCAGCGGCGGCCAGGGGGGAAATCCGCATAGTATCTCGTGGCGGAGTAACGCCGCTGGCGGCTTTCGGGCTAAACAATAACTTGCCATGATGAGAAACGCAGTTGCCTGCGACATACACCCGCAGCGGATTAAGTGTTTCCAGAGAGTCGAAGACGATGAGATCAGCAGTACGTCCGGCGGCAATCAGGCCGAGATCGGCGCGCTGCATACGTAGTGCAGCATTGAATGTCGCCATGCGCAGGGCGTCTTCTGCACGCAGACCATGGGAAATCAGTAACTTAATCAGTGCGATCAGCCCCCCTTTTTCCAATAAGTGGTCGGGCGGTACATCATCAGTACAGAGCGTTATTTGCGAAGAGAGGTGTGGCAGCGTTTTCAGGGCGGTAACAATCTCCGCCAGCAAATAGGGGTGTGACCCACGAATCTGCAAGGTAAGCCCGGCACGAAGCTTTTCCAGAGCGTCCTCTGCTGAAGTCAGTTCGTGATCGGACGTGACACCGGCGGCGAGATAAGCTTGCAAGCCTGCGCCTTTCAGGCCGCGCGCATGGCCCTCAATCAATTTTCCACTGCGTAAACCGGCATCCAGAATTTCCAGCATGCGGTCGCTGGCATTGAGCACGCCGTGCATGTCCATCACTTCGGCCACCCCGGCGACCTCCGGCCAGCTCAGCATGGTTTCCATCTCCTGACCTTTAAAATCAGCGCCCGACATCTCGAGGCCGGGTGTAGACGGGACGCTGGACGGGGCAGCGCAAATCACTCTCAGCGGCAGGTTACGGCTGGACTCCACCGCATAGCGCACGCCGTCCACACCGAGAACGTTTGCCAGTTCATGTGGATCCCAGAATACCGTTGTGGTGCCTTGTGCGACGACGATCTCTGCATAGCGTTCAGGTGGCAAATGTGAACTTTCGATATGAACGTGCGTATCAATAAGGCCTGGTGAAAGTAAAGCTCCCTCCAGATCGTCGACGTTTTCGGTTTGTGTAAACTTTCCGCACGGATGTACGCTGGCAATCATGCTGCCTGTCAGGCCGACGTCGGCATGGCGGATCTCACCGGTCACCATGTCAATAACGCGTGCATTGCGCAACAGTCGGTCGAAAGGAATATTGCCCAAAGCGGCCTGCACCGCACGCTGGCGCAGGGCGGTGGCTGAGGAAGTGTGGTTCATCGAAAGGTCCGTAAGTGGGATAGTATTTGGCTAATGTAGGGAGCAGAAAGCGCTTTGCACAGATGATTTATTTTATCGCTCTATAAGAAGGGGTTATGCTGAGCAAACGTTTACCTACTTAAGAATGGATATCCGGAAGCTATGTCTGAACCCTGGCGCCGACTGCCTGCGTTATCCCTCAAACAGATACAATATTTCGTTACCTTGTCTCAGCTGCGCAGTTTCACCGAAACCGCAAGTCGCCTGACGATAAGCCAGCCTGCATTAAGCAGCGCGCTGCGGCAAATCGAGTCAGTATTAGGAGGGAAACTGGTTAACCGCACTGCACAGGTCGTCACTTTAACCGAGCTGGGAGCGGCAATTTTGCCGCATGCTGAGCGATTACTGAATGTGGCGCACAGTGCTTTCGAAGATATACAGCAAATTATGCAACAAGGAGGGGATGGAACATTGCGGATCGGGCTGGTGCCATCAGTCAGTGCATTACTGTTCCCTGCGGTGCCCCGGCTAATCTCGGAGTATTTTCCTGCTATACGCCTCGAGTTTCATGATCTGACTAACGACGCACTGCTCACTGAACTGGATAACGGTGCGCTGGATTTCGGTATTGGTGCCACTGATAGCACCGTACCTGACAGCCTGAGAGTTTATCCGCTGCTTGAAGATCCTTTTGTTGTCGTGATGCGTAAAGATGATCTATTAGCAGAAGCGCATAATTTACCGTGGCGACAGTTGGCTAAAAGACCTATTGCTCTGTTTCTAAAAGGGAATGTTAGCCGATTGGTGACGTCGCTGATCGAGAGCCACAAACTCAATCTGAACATCCGTTATCGTGTCGATTTTCAGGAAACATTGTATGGGTTAGTGCGTTCCCGGCTGGCTCTGGCAATTTTGCCGCAGTTATATACAGCAACGCTCAATGATGATGAATTGATGGTCGTGCATTTGCAGCAGCCGACGCTTAGCCGCACGGTAGCCATGATGCGTAAACCCGCACCATTGCGATCCCCGCAAACGGAACAGTGTTTTCAATTTTTACTGCAGACTTTTCAGGAAGGAATTAAGAAAGGGGGAATGGAGTTTCAATAAACGGAACTGTTAAGATCCCGGAATGTTTCTGGTCGCATAATAACCATTGGGCCGATAATATTAACGGCCCAATGAAGACATTTATGAACAACGTTAACGTACGAATTTCCAAACGGCAACGGGCACTTTGTCGTAGAGCTTATTCATCGTCAGCTCTGCAAGACGGTGATCGGCTGCAGAGTAAAACAACTCCAGTTCATCGTCGGAAAGTTCGTACTTATTTTTCTCAATGACGCGCTCAAGTGTATCAATTGTGGTGCATTTTCTTAAACGCATCAAATAGTCGATTTTGTTCATCATGGCCTTTTTCGTTATTAATCTCAATTACTGCGGGTAAAGTATTACTTAAGTTTTCATCAGGGTACAGACGTACTCACCTGAGAACATTCTGAATAGTCGTTTCTTGGTTTTTTGCCATTGACGTAAGTCAGAATCATTAATTCCATAATTACTGAACAGGGTGTAGGTATCGTCCAGATACTCTTCAACCAGATCGCTCAGGTTTGTGTCATCAGGATATTTTATTTTAAAGCTCATTACGAAGGAAGCAATGTGCTCGATCAGTTCGTTCAGTTGCAGATTGACCGCAGACGTCGGGTCGTTAACCCAGCCGTGATGGCTGTCCCCCAGCGTTGCAATTCCTTCATCGTACAGATTTTCATTAAGGAACCGCAACTGCGCTATATCATGCCGTTTAGGCGAGTACTCATCCATATCATCCCCTCCGTAATGGCTTATTCGGTGTTGATAACACTCAGTGAGTAAACAACAACACTTGGTGGTTTACGGATAACTGCATACAGCGAGATACATTGAACGACAAACTAAAACATCTGTTGCTACTCAACAACAATTAACACAGTTAACAATGTTACGTTGAAAAGAGGGTTTATTAAGATGACAACATATTAAATATAATTCATGTTACTAAATTTGCGCAAACCTATTACTCAAACTTACAATTCATCCGCCATGGCGGAGCGCTCTGTATCAATAATATCAAATTCTAACGCATGCGTTTTGACTATAAATGAGACTTTCTCAGTCGTGTATTCTTCAGCATTAATGTCAAGGCAACCGTTAAAAATAGTCCATTTAAACTTATAACCCATTGAATATGCGTCTCTGCCCATCTTAGTGATAGACGTCACCCTCAATGAACCAAGCGTATATTGTGCATTTTCGGAGTAATAACTCAAATCGCCAACCAAAAGCGCTTCGATAACCGAAATCTGCTTTTCAATAACATCCTGTAAATACGATAGGGAAATTTCTTGTCCATCGTTTTCATAAGGGATTAATTTTTTCATGCTTCTCCCCCTGTGAAATGGCCTTGATCATATTATTGCATATTTTTGTTGGGAATGTGTCCGACACCAGGATTTTTTTTGCGCTATATCCCTTTTTTATCTTCATGATTTATAGGTTTTTTGTGGGCAGTTCATATTTGATTACCTTTTAATGACATTAAGGTTACCTATGAGGTGTTTTGCTGCATGTGGGGGAGTTTGAATGTTGTTGCGGCTTCGCGACATGAAAGATTACAAGTTTGGATCTTGTAATCGCATTATTTTTGTGATGTTATATTATAACATAAAGAGGTTTTCAATGCACAAGACGCTATTTACTCTCTCTGCTCTTGCCCGCTGTGGCGCTGCCATCATTCTTTTGGCGGTACTCTGGTGTGGCATTTATTGGGCTATTTCGTTGCCATGATTTCAGTTAAACAACTTTCAGTCGGGTATGACCGGCGCGCTGTGGCGAAACCGTTGGATGGGTGTTTTACCACGGGTTCTCTCACTGCGATTATCGGTGCAAATGGTGCCGGTAAGTCCACATTATTGAAAACACTCGCCGGTTTGCAGGTTGCTGTCGACGGTAAGATCTTCTTTGAGGCAGCAGGCTGTGCAAGGAAAGTGCCGCGTATGGCCTATTTACCCCAGCAAGCTGAACTGGACCGGGCATTTCCCATCAGCGTTTTTGATCTGGTTGCGATGGGGTGCTGGCCGCAAAGCGGGCTATTTGGCGGTATCAGCCGCCGCTCAGCAGAACAAGTGGCGGATGCACTCGATACGGTAGGCATGAGTGCTATGGCGCATTCGCCCGTGGGTGATCTCTCTGGCGGGCAGCTGCAACGCACCTTATTTGCGCGTCTGCTCATCCAGCAAGCTCCTCTGATTATGCTGGACGAGCCTTTTACAGGTATTGACAGCCAAACTATTGAGCTGTTGCTCAGAGTGATTGCCCAATGGCACCGCGAAGGAAAAACGGTGATTGCGGTTCTGCATGATATTTCCATGGTAGCCCGTCATTTTCCGCAGGTTTTATATCTCAGCGCTGAAAGGAATATCTGGGGCACGACTGACGACGTACTCAGTCATTTCCCCAACCGGACGCATGCCTGCGTTTCCACCGAGACTTTTAGCCTTGCTTCCGGGGTCACTGCATCATGATGCTTTTCCATTTACTTGCCGATCCCTTTATTGAATTCGGCTTTATGCGTCGTGCGCTCATTGCCTGTCTGGCTCTTTCTATCAGTGCCACACCCTTGGGCGTTTTTTTGTTACTGCGGCGCATGAGCCTGGTGGGGGACGCTCTTTCACACGCGGTCTTACCGGGTGCGGCCATTGGATATTTGATTTCAGGTATGTCATTGGTCGCGATGGGTATCGGCGGATTTATTGCTGGCCTGGCGGTAGCTATGCTTTCCGGGCTGGTGAGCCGCCGGACGCAATTGAAAGAAGATGCCAGTTTCGCGGGTTTCTATCTGGGCTCTTTGGCTCTTGGGGTGACCCTGGTGTCATTACGAGGGTCGAGCGTAGATTTATTGCACGTACTTTTCGGTTCAATTCTTGCGATCGACTCTTCTGCCATCATCATGGTCGGCATTATTTCCACTGTTTCACTGCTGGTGTTAGCCGCTATTTATCGTGCACTGGTCATTGAATCCTTTGACTCACTCTTCCTGCGGGTCAGCGCCGGCAAATGGTTGGCAGCCATTCATGGAATTTTCCTCGCACTGGTAGTTGTCAATCTGGTTGCTGGTTTCCAGATATTGGGCACGCTGATGTCTGTGGGGCTGATGATGTTGCCCGCGGCGAGTGCCCGTTTTTGGGCACGTGATCTACCGCATACTCTTTTAAGTGCGATGGTGATTGGTGTTATCAGCAGTGTGGTTGGCCTGGTGTGGTCTTACTATGCGTCGTTACCTGCCGGCCCGGCGATTGTTCTCAGTGCCAGTGTTATTTTCTTTATCTCAGTATTATTTGGAACGCGGGGCGGTATGTTGACCGCATCGCGTCGTTAAGCACTACCACAAGAAAGGAGAAATGATGAAACGTTTACCTGTTGCTCTGGCAGTAGCTGCCCTGCTGTCGAGCCCGCTGGCAATGGCGAAAACCGTCAATGCCGTGGCCAGCTTTTCAATTCTGGGGGACATCGTGCACGAAGTGGGCGGTGAGCACGTAAAAGTTACCAGTCTGGTCGGCCCGAATGGCGACCCGCACAGCTTTGAACCTGCGCCAAAAGACAGTAAAGCGATCAATGCTTCTGACGTTGTTTTTGTCAGTGGCCTGGGCCTGGAAGGGTGGATCGATCGTCTGGTATTGGCCTCCGGTTATAAAGGCAAAGTCGTTACTGCGTCTGATGGCGTGGACTCGCGCCAGATGGTGGATGACGGCAAGGAAATCACCGATCCGCATGCGTGGAACAGCATGGCAAATGGAGTTATTTATGCGACTAACGTGATGAATGCTTTGATTGCTGCCGATCCTGAAGATGCCGATTATTTCCGTAAACGGGGGGGCGCTTACATCGAACAACTCAAAAAACTGGACGAATGGGCTAAATCAGAGTTTGCCGGTATCCCTCAGGTAAAACGCAAAGTGCTGACCAGCCACGATGCTTTCGGCTATTTCGGCCGTGAATATCATGTCACCTTTATGGCACCGGTAGGCTTCTCAACCGAGTCGGAAGCCAGTGCCAGCGGTGTAGCATCATTAATCAAACAGATCAAAGAAGAGCAGGTCAACACCTACTTTATTGAGAATCAGACCGATCCGCGCTTGGTGAAACAAATTGCTGCTGCGACGGGCGCGCAGGCAGGCGGTGAACTCTATCCGGAAGCTTTGTCTGGTCCGCAAGGACCTGCCACTACTTATGAGAAGGCGTTCAGGCATAACGTGGAGTCCATCGTAGCCAGCATGAAGTAAGCACGCTCCCCTTTCCGTCATTAGTGCGGAAAGGGTTTCATCATTTCTTTCACAAATAAAAGCCCCGTCGGGCAAGCGACGGGGCTTTTTTATTATTAGATAACCAGAAGACAGTCCCGCCAGTTAGCGTTTTTTCTTCTTACCCTGTACGGCCTTGAAGCGCGGATTGGTTTTACAAATGACATAAACGCGGCCTTTGCGGCGCACAACGCGGCAATCCGGATGACGGTTTTTCGCCGAGCGTAACGAACTTAACACCTGCATAAATCATCCCTCAGTACATCTTACTTTTGACCCAGGAAGCTGCCAAAACGCTGGTTGAAGCGCGCGGTACTGCCCTCTTTTGAGTACTCTTTCTGCTTGCCGGTGTAATACGGATGGGAGGCAGAAGAGACTTCGATAGTGATGTACGGGAAGGTATCGCCTTCCAGTTCAATGGTTCGATCGGTCTTGATAGTCGAACCGACTTTAAAATATTCATCGGCGCTGGTGTCGTGAAAGACCACGGTGCGATAAGCAGGATGGATACCGATTTTCATATAAGCCTCAATTGTTATGTTATACTATAACAATAGTATGCGCCGGTTCGTTTTGCAGTTCAAGCTTCTTCACGCAAAAAAAAGGCCGCTTGCGCGGCCTTCATGATGATCACTCTTTATCCGTTATGGATTGTGATGGTCTGGCGTATGCGTATGTTCGATATCCACGTTCTTCTTACCGAAGCGGCGACGAACCACCACAAAGAAGACCGGAACAAAGAAGATAGCCAGCAGCGTTGCAGTAACCATCCCGCCCATTACGCCCGTACCTACGGCGTTCTGTGCGCCGGAGCCGGCACCACTACTGATAACCAGCGGCATAACACCGAGGATGAAGGCCAGTGATGTCATCAGAATCGGGCGTAAACGCATACGGACGGCTTCAAGTGTCGCCTCAATCAGACCTTTACCTTCTTTGTCCATCAGGTCTTTGGCGAACTCTACAATCAATATGGCGTTCTTCGCTGACAATCCGATGGTGGTCAACAGGCCCACCTGGAAGTAAACGTCGTTACTCAGGCCGCGCAGGGTGGCTGCAATCAATGCACCGACCACACCCAGTGGAACAACCAGCATGACCGAGAACGGTATTGACCAGCTCTCATACAGGGCGGCCAGACACAGGAAGACCACGATCAATGAAATGGCATACAGGGCAGGGGCCTGGTTACCCGACAAGCGTTCCTGGTAAGAGAGACCTGTCCAGTCGTAGCCGATACCGCTAGGCAGTTTCGACGCCAGAGATTCCATCAGAGCCATCGCATCACCACTACTTTTACCGGGTGCTGGTTGGCCGAGGATTTCCATTGATGGCAACCCGTTATAACGCTCCAGACGTGGTGAGCCGTATTCCCACTTCGAACTTGAGAAGGCAGAGAACGGAACCATCTGACCACTGCTGTTGCGGACATAGAGGTTATCAATGTCTTTTGGCAGCATACGGTATTGGCTTTCAGCCTGAACGTACACTTTCTTCACGCGACCACGGTCGATGAAGTCATTGACGTAGCTACCACCAATCGATGCACCCAGCGTGGTGTTGATATCAGAAATCGATACCCCCAGCGCCGAGGCTTTTTCCTGGTCAATTTCAATTTTAAACTGCGGTGTATCTTCCAGACCGTTTGGACGTACCTGAGACAGTAAATCAGGATGCTGGGCAATCATGCCGAGCAGCTGGTTACGTGCCTGAGTCAGTTTGTCATGCCCAAGGTTAGCCTGGTCAATCAGTTCAAAGTCAAAGCCGCTCGCCGTACCCAATTCCACAATCGCTGGCAAGTTGAACGGGAACACCAGACCGTCTTGGATGGTGCTGAATGCACGCATCGCTCGGGCCGCAATCGCCGGAACTTTGTTTTCAGCACCAGGACGATCGCTCCAATCTTTCAGACTGATAAACGCCAAACCGGTGTTCTGGCCACGCCCTGCGAAACCGAAACCGTTAACCGTAAATACAGAGTTAACGTTGGCTTTCTCTTTCGTCAGATAGTAGTGGCTGACTTCATCGAGCACTTTCTGCGTACGTTCCTGAGTCGCACCTGCTGGCAACTGCGCCATGGTCAGGAATACGCCCTGGTCTTCTTCTGGCAGGAAGGAGGTTGGCAGGCGGATAAACAGCAGCGCCATCCCTACCACGATCAGCAGATAAATCAGCAGGTAACGACCGGTGCTGCGCAGAATGTTACCTACGCTGTCTGTATAGTGGTGTGTGCTTTGGTCAAACTTCTTGTTAAACCAGCCGAAGAAACCTTTTTTCTCGCCGTGGTCACCCTTGGCAATAGGTTTCAGCATCGTGGCACACAACGCCGGGGTCAGGATCATCGCGACCAGTACTGACAACACCATCGCGGACACGATTGTAATGGAGAACTGACGGTAGATTACACCGGTAGAACCCCCGAAGAATGCCATCGGGATAAATACCGCTGACAGCACCATGGCAATACCCACCAGTGCGCCCTGGATCTGCTCCATTGACTTCTTGGTGGCTTCTTTTGGCGGCAGGCCCTCTTCGGCCATAACACGCTCAACGTTTTCGACCACCACGATGGCATCATCCACCAACAAGCCTATCGCGAGAACCATCCCGAACATCGTCAGGGTGTTTATCGAATAGCCAAATGCGGAGAGGATCGCAAAAGTACCCAGCAGAACCACCGGTACTGCAATCGTTGGGATCAACGTTGCGCGGAAGTTTTGCAGGAACAGGAACATAACCAGGAAGACCAGTACGATGGCCTCAAACAGGGTTTTCCCTACTTCTTTAATCGAGATCTTAACGAATGGTGTGGTGTCATACGGGTAAACAACTTCTAAGCCTGCCGGGAAGAAAGGTTGAAGCTTAGCCAGCGTTGCCTTGACCGATGACGCTGTATCAAGGGCGTTTGCGCCGGTGGCCAGTTTAATCCCTAAACCTGAAGCCGGTTGTCCGTTATAGCGGGCTATGACGTCGTAGTTTTCCCCACCCAGTTCGATTTTCGCCACATCTTTAAGGCGAACCTGCGAACCATCGGTATTCACTTTCAGAATGATTTTACCGAACTCTTCCGTGGACTTCAGACGCGTCTGGGCCACGATAGAGGAGTTCAGTTGCTGGCCTGGAACCGGCGGAGTACCACCGAGCTGCCCTGCTGCAATCTGGTTGTTCTGAACTTTAATCGCATTGATCACATCAACCGGCGTGAGTTGGTAATTATTCAGTTTGTTTGGATCCATCCAGATACGCATAGCGTACTGGGCACCGAACAACTGAACGTCACCAACACCATTGGTACGGCTGATAGGGTCTTTGATGTTAGAACCTACGTAGTCGGCGATGTCATCCTGATTCATTGAACCGTTGTTGGAAATAAAGCCAGCAACCATCAAGAAGCTGCTACTGGATTTCTCAACCGAAATACCCTGCTGCTGAACTTCCTGCGGCAGCAACGGCGTTGCTAATTGCAGTTTGTTCTGCACCTGTACCTGCGCGATATCCGCGTCGGTGCCGGAGGCAAAGGTAATGGTTATCTGAACGGTACCCGACGAGTCACTCGTCGAGGACATGTACATCATGTTATCGATGCCGTTCATGTTCTGTTCGATAACCTGAGTCACGGTATCCTGAACCGTTTGCGCATCCGCACCCGGATAGGTTGCGGTCAGCTGGATAGCCGGTGGCGCAACGGTTGGATACTGTGCGATTGGCAAACTAATGATTGCCAATCCACCCGCCAACATGATGATGATGGCGATAACCCAAGCGAATATCGGGCGATCTATAAAAAACTTAGCCATGAATTACCGGCTCCTATTAAGACTTCGGCGCTGTATCAGATGCAGGCTTTTTATCAGCGCCTGCGTTTTGATCGACTTCCTGCGCATTGACCTGCACGCCTGGCTTGATTTTCTGCAATCCGGTTACGATAACTTTGTCACCAGATTTCAGACCATCGGTCACAACCCATTTGTCGCCGATCGCTTGCGTCGTGGTGACCGTGCGAAGTTCAACTTTGTTATCTGCACCCACCACCATGGCGGTTGCGTCACCACGTGGGTTACGGGTGATGCCTTGTTGAGGAACCAGTAACGCATTTTCATTCACACCTTCATCAAGACGTGCGCGAACGAACATACCAGGCAACAGTTCATCTTTCGGGTTAGGGAAGACGGCGCGCAAAGTAATGGAACCGGTCGTTTCATCAACGGTAACATCAGAGAATTCCAATGTACCCGGCTGGGAAAATTCAATACCGTTCTCCAGCAGTAACTTAACTTGTGCTTTACCGTTAGCTTGTTTGATTGAGCCGTTGGCCATTTCCTGTTTCAGACGCAGGAAATCATTGCTCGACTGAGTGACGTCAACATAGATAGGGTCGAGCTGTTGCACCGTTGCCAGGGCATTGGCCTGACCGTTGGTAACCAGAGCACCTTCTGTCACTGAGGAAATGCCAATACGTCCACTGATAGGGGAGGTCACTTTGGTGTAAGCCAGATTGATTCGGGCTGTTTCTACTGCGGCTTTGGCTGCGACGACAGAAGCGTCAGCCTGAGCTGCGGTGGAGAAAGCCGTATCGTAATCTTGTTTACTGATGTAGTTGGTACCAAGCAGGGCCTTGTAACGGTTTACGGTTACACGGGAAACCTGAGCGTTAGCCTGAGCTTTCACCAGATCACCTTTAGCGCTGTCATAGGCAGCTTGGTAGGTGGCTGGATCAATTTGATACAAGGACATGCCTGCTTTAATGTCACTGCCTTCAACGAAGTTACGTTTCAGGATAATCCCGGTGACTTGTGGGCGGACTTCTGCAATTCGGAAAGAGGCAGTACGGCCAGGAAGTTCTGTAGTGACATTCAGCGGCGCAGCTTTCAGCGTAACAACGCCGACTTCTGGCGCTTTAGGGGCACCTTGTTGAGCTTCCTTATCGTTACATCCTGTAAGTGCTAAGCTTCCGGAAAGCATAAGAACTAGCGCCAGAGGCGTTAACCCTCTGTTTTTGTTCATAAATAAACCTCAAGTGTCCGATTTCAAATTGTCCAATGGATCACAAGCTTTTAAACCCATTGCTGCGCTTTTAATATGTGCGTGCTATGTTACATACATTCCCGAATGTATGTAAATCAAACGCCCCCAAAAGCTAACCCTATGGCACGAAAAACCAAATCACAGGCACTTGAAACCCGGCAGCAGATTCTCAATGCTGCGATACGGGAGTTCTCAGCCCGTGGAGTTGCTTCTACTTCGCTGACCGATATTGCTAATGCGGCCGGCGTAACGCGGGGCGCTATCTACTGGCATTTTAAGAATAAAGTGGAACTGTTTAACGGCGTCTGGGAACAATGCGAATCCCAGATACATGATCTCGAATTAGAGTATCAGACAAAGTTTCCCAATAATCCACTGCGTATTCTGCGTGAGATACTGATTTACATTCTACGTGCCACAGTGACCGATCCTCGTCGTAGGGCATTGATGGAAATTATATTTCACAAATGTGAATTTGTTGGGGAGATGACTTCCGTCCATGACGCGCGCAAAGCGCTCTACATGGAAGGTTATGGCAAAGTAGAACGTATCCTGCAACGCTGTATTGACGCTGAACAGTTACCGCCAAAATTACACCCTCGTCAGGCTGCGATTATCTTGCGTGCCTATCTGACCGGGTTGATGGAAAACTGGTTATTTGTGCCCGAGAGCTTTGATTTGGAAAAACAGGCGGCGCAATTTATTGATACTTACATAGAAATGCTGCAGTTATGTCCGAGTTTGTTACTGTCCCAACATCCCGCCTGATTCCCACCTGCCATCGTTGAGATTTTCGAGTTACCGGCTGTTGTATTCTGACACGCTTTTCGTGCGTTATACTCTGTGTCCACTGTTAGTGTAGTGTTAATATCATTGCCTCTTTTCTGAAATGAAGTTAACACATGCCTAGCCGATTTTCCGCGTTGTTCTCCACGTCGTGGTTTTCTCCTTTGCCGCTAACGCTATGGCGTGCAGTGATGTTTGCACTGATGGTGTCCCTGTCGGCTTTGGTTATCACTCCCGCCAGTGCAGCTAACGGCAATGATCTGCCGACTCGAAATGAAGTGCAGAATCAACTCGATGCTCTGAGCAAACAGAAGAGCCTGACTCCGGTTGATAAGCTTTCCCAGCAAGATTTAATCCATACCCTTGAATACCTTGATGCACTGGATCGCGTTAAACAGGATGACGCACAGTTGCGCCAGCAGGTTACCGAAGCGCCAGCCAAGCTTCGGGTGGCCACTGACGGTCTTGCGAGGCTTAAGAATGGTGATAACGACGGCGTTACACAGGCATCTCTTGCTGCGCTGCCTCTGCGTCAGTTGGAAAATCGCCTCAATGACACCCTCGATGACCTTCAGTCATCGCAGGATGATCTCTCCACTTTCAACACCCAACTCATCTCGCTGCAAACACAACCGGAGCGCGTGCAGAGTGCGATGTACACCTATTCACTTGGCTTGCAGAAGATCCGTAATCAGCTCAACGGACTGACCTCCAGTCAGGAGAACCTGAGGGCGACCCAGCAGACGATGCTGATAGTCCAGCAGGCATTGCTCAATGCGCAGATAGATTTCCAGCGAAAAAGCCTTGAGGCGAACACCACCTTACAGGACTTATTGCAAAAGCAGCGCGATTTCACTAATGCCCACATCAGCCAGCTTGAGCGGGTGGCGCAGCTCTTCCAGCAGGTCGTCAATGGTAAGAGGTTGACGCTGTCTGAACGCACGGCGAAAGAAGCACAAACGCCGGACGATACCTCAAATATTCAAAATGATCCGCTGGTGGCGCAGGAGCTTGGGATAAACCGCACGCTCAGTCAGCGCCTGATTGCCGCGACAGAAGAGGGCAATCAGCTGGTTCAGAAGAACATTACCGTCAAAAACTGGCTCGATCGCTCCTCTCAGGCAGAGCATGATCTGAAAGAGCAGATCAGCGTGCTGAAGGGTAGTTTGTTGCTCTCACGAATTCTTTATCAGCAGCAGCAAAATACTATTCCGCCGACCGGGCTTATTACTGATATGAGCGCCCGCATCGCCGATCTGCGTCTTGAGCAGTTCACCATTAACCAGCAGCGGGACGCTTTATTCCAGGGCGATACCTATATTCAGGGCGTGGTGGATAATAGCAAAGAGAAGATCAACGACGATATCAGCGACGCGCTCGACCAGATTGTCGACATGCGTCGAGAACTGCTCGATCAGCTCAACAAGCAGTTGGGCAACCAACTTTCGCTCGCGATAAACCTGCAAATTAACCAGCAGCAGTTAATGAGTATTAACGAGTCGCTGACGCAAACCCTCACCCAGCAGATTTTCTGGGTAAACAGTAACAAGCCAATGAACTGGACGTTCATTAAAGCGTTGCCTGAAGATGTGAAAAACCAGCTCAGCAATTTGCACATCGATCTCCCGCGTGGCGAACTGATGATGGGGGCTCTGCACTCTCTGCCGGTGACCGTACCAATACTTGTGATGATTTTACTGCTGCTCTGGCGCAGAAAATCGATCAACATACATCTCGACAAGCTCAACAGCGAAGTGGGTCAGTTAAAGCACGATACCCAATTGCACACGCCACGCGCGCTAGTGCTCACACTACTGAATACTTTACCACTGGTGTTACTGGTATTGGGGATCGGCTACTGGTTCTCACAGTGCGATATCCCGCTCAGTGGCTTCCTGTGGACACTCTCCCAGCGTCTGGCGGTTTTCATGTTGGTGATGGGCTTCTGTTACCGCTTGCTGAAACCCAACGGTGTGAGCGAACGTCATTTCGGCACACCGGCAAAACTGTGTGAGCATTATCGCCGTTCTGTCGTGCGTTTAAGTCTGGTGATGTTACCGTTGATTTTCTGGTCCGTAGGGGGCGAAAAAGCCCCGTTAGGGCTTGTGGATGACATCATCGGACAGGTCGTGATTTTGGTTACGCTGGCTGTGCTGACCGTCTTAGTTTTCCCAATCTGCCGCGATGGCTGGCGTGAGAAAAATTCCCATACGGTACGTCTCACGATTGTCACCGCCATTGCATTGGCGCCGCTGTTTTTAATTGGCCTGATGCTGGCTGGCTATTTCTATACCACCCTGCGTCTGGCGGGTCGCTGGATAGACAGCCTCTATTTACTGATCTTGTGGAATTTCACCTATCAGACTGCGTTGCGCGGTTTGAGTGTCGCGGCCCGTCGTCTGGCCTATAGACGTGCGCTTGCACGCCGCCAGACTAGCAATGTGAAAGAGGGCGCAGAAGGAAGTGAAGTGGTTGAAGAACAGCCGCTGGGTTTGGATCAAATCAACCAACAATCCCTGCGTCTGACCACCATGGCGCTGTTCTTTGTCTTTGCTTCGGTGTTTTACTGGATTTGGTCTGATTTACTGACGGTGATCTCCTACCTCGACAGTATTTCTCTGTGGCACTACTCCAGCAATGTTGCGGGCTCGGTGGTGCAGCAAACGGTCACGCTCGGCAACCTGATGCTGGCCTTTGTTGCGATCATTGTGTCGTACGTAATGACGCGAAACTTACCTGGACTGCTTGAGGTGGTGGTGCTTTCGAAGCTACAGCTACGACAGGGGGCTTCTTATGCGATCACCACGATCCTGAGTTATTCAATCACGGTGATCGGTACTATTACTGTGCTGGGATCGCTTGGTGTTTCCTGGGATAAACTTCAGTGGCTGGTGGCAGCACTGTCGGTCGGTTTGGGTTTTGGCTTGCAGGAGATCTTTGCCAACTTTGTATCGGGCCTGATTATCTTGTTCGAACGCCCGGTCCGTATCGGCGATACGGTGACCATCGGCACTTATTCTGGCTCAGTCAGCCGTATCCGCATTCGCGCGACGACCATTACGGACTTTGATCGCAAAGAAGTGATCATTCCGAATAAAGCCTTCGTAACGGAAAGGCTGATCAACTGGTCGCTGTCTGACACCGTCACCCGCGTGGTGATTAAAATCGGTGTCGCCTATGGTTCAGATCTGGATAAAGTGAAAGAAGTGCTGCTGCAGGCGGCCCATGATAACCCGCGTGTCATGAGTGACCCGGCGGCTCAGGTCTATTTCGTCAACTTTGGTGCCAGCACGCTTGACCACGAATTGCGTTTATACGTGCGGGAACTGGGTGATCGTAATGCGACGGTGGATGAGTTGAACCGCAGTATCGATAAACTCTGTCGCGAAAACGACATTAACATTGCCTTCAATCAGCTTGAGGTTTACTTGCATAACCAAAACGGAAATGAGGAAGTGCAGGAAGTGAAACGCACGTTACGTCAACCGGGTGATGAACCTGACGTGATAACACCTGTGCAGAGTTGACCACGTTAATGACAGGGAATGAGAGGCGACATTCCCTGCGTTTCACCGCCAGTGCGGGACAGTCGGGAAGTGATGAGTAAAGCGTTATAAGTAACTTATTGATAACGTATTTTTACTGCCTTTAAGCTTTTCCTGGTAATCGCGACGTACTATTTCAAGCGCAGCCAGGGCCGTCTCAGGGGCAATTTCATTGCACTCAAGCAGGTAGATTAAATCAACGGCGAGCTGTAGCTCGGGTGGGGCATTTTCAACAGACATGGAAGCCAACGTTCATAATTGAGTGCGATGTAAAGATCAGAGATTGATTATAGTTACAAATAACGCTCTCTGAGCCACCGTTTTCAAAAGTTGTGATAAACATTCAAAAACCTTTTTCCTGACGCTCAATCTGCCGCTCTATCTTGGCCAGCGCCTGCCGGCATCTCATCAGGCGGCCTTCCAGCGCTGCCAGCTCTTTTTGTACCCGCTGTTGATCGCTAAAGGTAGCAAGCTGGCCGAGCGTACTCTCCCTATCCTGAATCATGCCTATCAGTCGGCGTTCGAACTGCTGATGTTCAGCCAGCCGGGTGTAGTTGTCATGACTTTTACGTTCTGGCGTTTGATTGTTTTTACGCAGGGCCTGCGTCGCCAATTCACGCTGCAGGGCTGTTATCTGAGAAATCAGTCGCTCGGCCACAAAGGCGACCTGCGCCTGGCGCTTCTCCTTCACTACCTGATTTAACTGGCTGAGGTTTTGGCGGATCTCAGCCAGATAGTCGCGCAGACGGGTCCCTTTGGTGGCAAACAACGCCACGTCGAAGCGGGCCTGTTGTGCAGACACATGGCCGATGGGTTCAATCTCGCCAGCCAGCGTCTCAATTTGCTGGTTAAGGGCATGCAATATTTGTTCAGTGCTCACAGGGTTTCTCCGGTATCGACGCGCCTAGCTTAACCTGTACACCAACAGAAACAAGGCGTAGGGGATTTGGCAGCCGCTGCCGACTTGTCTACACTGCTGATTCTTCGCCGGGTGATATGGCCGCAAGGTGATGCAGGGAGTGGCATGAAACGTCTATTACTGATTATTCTCGGCTGGCTGGCCGTCGTACTGGCGACCCTCGGTGTGGTATTGCCTTTGCTGCCTACTACGCCCTTTCTGCTGCTGGCGGCCTGGTGTTTTGCCCGTTCATCACCGCGATTTCACTACTGGTTGCTTTACCGTTCATGGTTTGGCAGCTATCTGCGCCACTGGCAGGCACACCGTGCCTTACCGCCCGGGGCTAAAAGCAAGGCGGTGATGGTGATCGTGGCCACTTTCGCCGTTTCTCTCTATTTTGTCCCGCTTTGGTGGGTACGTATTTTGTTGCTGTGCATGATGATTGCTTTGCTGATTATGATGTGGCGCCTGCCAGTGGTTGACCTGAAGCAATAAAACAGGCGATCATGTCCGGCTGCGGGTTGCTTTTTAGGGCGGCTTTGCATAGATTTGGGCATCTCGCGTACAGCGTTACGCGCCCATTTTCCTTCCTTAAACAGCCAGTATGCATTGGCCCAGCGGGGGACGTTTTGACCGCCCGCGTTTAAGTATGAACAGCAGCTTTATCAGGCAATTACTATGACAGCGACAGCTTCCACACAGCAGCTAGAGTTTATCAAAAGCAGCATCAAAACCATTCCTGACTACCCGAAGCCGGGTATTCTGTTCCGTGATGTGACCAGCTTGCTGGAAAACCCGGAGGCTTACGCCGCCAGTATCCAGTTACTGGCTGACCGCTACCGTGACGCAGGGGTAACCAAAGTCGTAGGTACTGAAGCACGCGGTTTCCTGTTTGGTGCGCCCGTCGCTCTGGCGCTGGGAGTGGGCTTTGTTCCCGTACGTAAGCCTGGCAAGCTGCCACGCGCTACGCTCAGCGAAAGCTACGAGCTGGAATACGGCACCGACAGCCTGGAAATTCACACCGACGCTATCAAGCCAGGTGAAAAAATCCTCGTTGTCGATGACCTGCTGGCTACCGGCGGGACCATCGAAGCGACTGCCAAATTGATCCGCCGTTTGGGGGGTGAAGTTACCGACGCCGCATTTATTATTAATCTGCCAGAGCTCGGCGGTGAGCAGCGTTTGAACAATCTGAATATCAATTGCTATAGCCTGGTTTCCTTCGCCGGCCATTGATTCAAACCAGCCTCACCTGCTCAGGGGAGGCTGGATTAGCCTTCAGCGCGCCACTGATCTGGCCATACGCGTATAGGTATGACGGACACCCCGAATCGCGATGCTGTAAGCCATGATATTCACCGGCAAGGCAATCCCCATATATCCTGTGTCGCCAATGTGATGTAAACCCGCCCCGGCCATTTTGCTCATCAAGGCAATCTGTCGCACCGTTTGTGTGTCGGCGTCTTCCTGGGATGTCCCGATCACCTTCATTGTCAATGCCTTTTGTTGATGTGCAACCTCGGTCAGACTTTGGGGAAAGGCCTGAAGGCTACATGCAAAGTTATAGGAATGGCGGCGGGCGTGCTGTTACACTATATGGTGGTAGCGGCTAAACGTTGGTGCAGTTATGCTTACCCTGAACAGCGGATGTGTCACAATGTAGATCATCGCGGATACAGAAATGCAGAGTTTTTTGCTGGTTGTATCTCCAAACTATTCATTATAAATCAACGATGAAGTCTTAATGAGCTATCAGGTTCTGGCCCGTAAGTGGCGCCCCCAAACTTTCGCCGACGTTGTCGGACAGGAACATGTGCTGACCGCGCTGGCTAATGGCCTCTCGCTCGGACGCATTCATCACGCCTATCTGTTTTCCGGCACACGTGGTGTAGGTAAAACCTCCATTGCACGCCTGCTGGCGAAAGGTCTGAACTGTGAAACCGGCATCACCTCTACGCCGTGCGGCGTATGCGACAACTGCCGTGAAATCGAACAAGGCCGTTTTGTTGATTTGATTGAAATCGATGCCGCCTCCCGTACTAAAGTTGAAGATACACGCGAATTGCTCGACAACGTGCAGTACGCGCCTGCCCGTGGCCGTTTCAAAGTTTATCTGATCGATGAAGTGCACATGCTCTCGCGCCACAGCTTCAATGCGCTGTTAAAAACGCTGGAAGAGCCGCCTTCACACGTAAAATTCCTGCTGGCGACCACCGATCCGCAAAAGCTGCCGGTGACCATTTTATCCCGTTGCCTGCAATTCCATCTGAAAGCGCTGGATGTGGAACAGATTCGCCATCAGCTTGAGCGGGTGTTGACCGCCGAGCAAATCAACAGCGAACCGCGCGCCCTGCAGCTGTTGGCGCGCGCGGCTGACGGCAGTATGCGTGATGGCTTAAGCCTCACCGATCAGGCCATTGCCATGGGGCAGGGCGCTGTCACCACCGAAACCGTCGCGCAGATGCTCGGAACACTGGACGACGAACAACCGCTGGCCATGCTTGAAGCGCTGGTCAGTGCCGATGGCGCACAGATGATGGCGCAGGTTGAACAGGCCGCCTCGCGCGGCGTCGACTGGGAGAACCTGCTGGTAGAGACGCTGGCCTTGCTGCACCGTATTGCGATGGTGCAACTGCTGCCGACCGTACTCGATAACCATTACGCCGCCATTGAACAACGTCTGCGTGAGCTGGCCCGGGTGATCCCCCCCGCTGATGTCCAGCTCTATTATCAAACTCTGTTGATTGGCCGCAAAGAGCTGGCCTACGCGCCGGACAAGCGTATGGGAGTCGAAATGACCCTCCTGCGCGCGCTGGCCTTCCACCCTAAAGTCTTTATTGCTGAACCGGCGGTGCCTGTTCAGGCAGTGTTACCGCAAGCATTTGTCGCTCCGGCGGCCGAGCCCACGACGCGAACCGCCCGGCAAGAGGCTCCGCCACCACAAGGGGGCCCTCAGCCGGGAATACCGGATGCCACGGCCCAGCTTTTACAGGCGCGCACGCAGTTACTCAGGCAGCAGGGAAACACTACCCCAAAAAAAGCTGAGCCGGCGGCGCCAGGAAAAGCGCGGCCGGCAAACTCAGCTCTGGAGCGTCTTGCCTCAGTGACTGAGCGAGTGCAAACGCAGGCCTCCGCCCGCAAAGACAAACAGCCTGAACAGCCAGTGAAGGAAGAAGCTTATCGCTGGAAAGCGCTGAATGAACCGGATGAAGCGCCAGAGCCGGTGACGACGCCCAAAGCGCTACGTACTGCACTGGAACATGAAAAATCCCCGGAGCTTGCCGCGCGCCTGGCGATTGAAGCCACCGAACGGGATAACTGGGCGGCAGAAATCAATCAGATGGTGATGCCAAAGCTGGTGCAGCAACTGGCGCTTAATGCCTGGTGCGAAAAGCCTGAGCCCGGAAAAATTTGTCTGCACTTGCGCCCTTCACAGCGCCATCTGAATTCACCGTCTGCACAGAAAGTGCTGGCGGAGGCTCTGTCAATGCTGCATCAGATGCCGGTTGAACTGACCGTGCTGGAAGATGATAATCTGGCGGTCAAAACGCCGCTGGAGTGGCGACAGGCCATTTATGAAGAAAGGCTGACGCAGGCGCGTCAGTCCATTATTGCGGATAATAACATTCAGACCCTGCGACGTTTCTTTGACGCAGAGCTAGATGAAGAGAGTATTCGCCCCGTTTAAACGCCGCAATGACCCTGCGGCTCGACACAAAGAGAGATGATTATGTTTGGAAAAGGCGGCATTGGTAACCTGATGAAACAGGCCCAGCAAATGCAGGAAAAAATGCAGCAGGTTCAGGCAGAAATCGCCCAGTTAGAAGTCACTGGCGAATCTGGCGCAGGTATGGTTAAAGTCACTATCAATGGCGCGCATAACTGCCGTCGCGTGGAAATTGACCCAAGCCTGCTGGAAGATGATAAAGACATGCTGGAAGATCTGGTAGCTGCGGCCTTCAATGATGCTGCACGTCGCATCGAAGAGACCCAGAAAGAAAAAATGGCTACCGTTTCGGGCGGCATGCAGTTGCCACCGGGCTTTAAGATGCCATTCTGATGCAAACCAGCCCTCTCCTTGAATCACTAATGGAGGCGTTGCGCTGCCTGCCGGGCGTTGGTCCGAAATCGGCGCAGCGTATGGCTTTCCAGCTGCTGCAGCGGGATCGCAGCGGCGGAATGCGGCTGGCGCAGTCATTAACGCGTGCGATGTCAGAAATCGGCCACTGTGCTGATTGCCGTACTTTTACCGAACAGGAAATCTGTACAATTTGCGCCAACCCACGGCGTAAAGAGAATGGGCAGATTTGTGTGGTAGAAAGCCCGGCGGATATTCATGCGGTAGAACAAACCGGTCAGTTTTCCGGCCGTTATTTTGTATTGATGGGCCACTTGTCTCCAATGGACGGCATTGGCCCTGATGATATCGGCTTGGATCGCCTTGAACACCGTCTTGCCAGCGAAAGCATGAAAGAGGTCATTCTGGCGACAAACCCGACGGTTGAAGGTGATGCCACGGCGAACTATATCGCTGAAATGTGCGGCCAGTATGGCGTCATGGCCAGCCGTATTGCTCATGGCGTACCGGTAGGCGGCGAGCTGGAGATGGTTGATGGCACCACGCTGTCGCATTCGTTGGCGGGGCGTCATCCTTTCAAGTTCTGATTTGCTCTGCTCCGACGCGTTTTTCGCGCGCGTCGGTTCACTTTTCCGCCAAACCCGTTATTTCCTCTTGAATTCCACATCTTAGAACCCCATTTACTTCTCAGCGTTTTACTTTTTGGCAAGCGTGCCGCCGATAAGGCCGGGCTTTCCAGCGTAATGACAAATCAAACAGTGTGATTGAGGTAATTTGATGAGTATGAAAGGACAAGAAACCCGCGGATTCCAGTCTGAAGTTAAGCAGTTGCTGCATCTGATGATCCACTCGCTCTACTCCAACAAAGAAATTTTTCTGCGTGAGCTGATTTCCAACGCCTCGGATGCCGCCGACAAGCTGCGCTTCCGCGCGCTTTCCAAACCCGAATTGTATGAAGGCGATGGCGATCTGCACGTGCGTCTGTCGTTCGATAAAGAAAAACGTACCCTGACACTGAGCGATAACGGCATTGGTATGAGCCGTGACGAAGTGATTGATAATCTCGGTACCATCGCGAAATCTGGCACTAAAGCCTTCCTCCAGTCTGTCGGTTCCGAACAGGCCAAAGACAGCCAGTTGATTGGTCAGTTTGGTGTTGGTTTCTACTCTGCGTTTATCGTGGCTGATAAAGTCACCGTACGCTCTCGTGCTGCGGGTGCAGCGCCGGAAGAGGGCGTGTTCTGGGAATCAGCCGGTGAAGGTGAATACACCCTGGCCGATATTGAGAAAGCCGATCGCGGTACTGAAATTACCCTGCACCTGCGTGAAGATCAGGACGAGTTCCTGGACGACTGGCGCGTGCGTTCGATCATCAGCAAATATTCAGATCATATTGCGCTGCCGGTTGAAGTTGAAACCCGTAACGAAGAAGACGGCACCGTGACCTGGGAGCAGATCAACAAGGCGCAAGCCCTGTGGACCCGCGGCAAGTCAGAAGTGAGCGACGAAGAGTATGTCGAATTCTACAAACATATCTCCCATGACTTCAGCGACCCACTGAGCTGGAGCCACAACCGTGTTGAAGGGAAGCAGGAGTACACCAGCCTGCTCTACATTCCTTCCCAGGCACCGTGGGATATGTGGAATCGCGACCACAAGCATGGCCTGAAACTGTACGTCCAACGCGTATTTATCATGGACGAAGCCGAGCAGTTTATGCCGAACTACCTGCGTTTCGTTCGTGGCCTGATCGATTCAAACGATCTGCCGCTGAACGTTTCGCGCGAAATTTTGCAAGACAGCCGTATTACCCAAAATCTGCGCAGTGCACTGACTAAACGCGTTCTGCAGATGCTGGAAAAACTGGCCAAAGACGACAACGAAAAATACCTGCAGTTCTGGCAACAGTTCGGTCTGGTATTGAAAGAGGGCCCGGCAGAAGATGGCGCCAACAAAGAGACCATTGCCAAACTCTTGCGCTTTGCCAGCACCCGTAACGACAGTTCCAGCCAGACATTGTCGCTGGAAGAGTACGTTGCCAACATGGTGGAAGGTCAGGACAAGATTTACTACATCACCGCAGACAGCTATGCCGCCGCGAAGAGCAGCCCGCACCTGGAGCTGTTCCGCAAAAAAGGCATCGAAGTCCTGCTGTTATCCGATCGCATTGACGAATGGATGATGAGCTACCTGACCGAATTCGACGGCAAAGTCTTCCAGTCTGTCAGCAAAGCTGACGATACGCTGGATAAACTGGCCGACGAAGAGAGCGAAGAGCAGAAAGAAGCGGAGAAGGCGCTGGAGCCGTTTGTAGAGCGCGTTAAAACGCTGCTGGCAGACCGTGTGAAAGACGTGCGACTGACGCACCGTCTGACCGATACTCCGGCGATTGTCACCACTGGCGCTGATGAAATGACGACCCAGATGGCAAAACTGTTTGCCGCGGCGGGTCAGGAAGCGCCAGAAGTGAAATATATCTTCGAGCTGAACCCGGATCACGCACTGGTAAAACGCGCTTCGGACGTGACCGACGATGCACAATTTGGCGAGTGGGTAGAACTGCTGTTGGATCAGGCATTGTTCGCAGAACGCGGCACGCTGGAAGATCCCAACCTGTTTATCCGTCGCATGAACCAACTGCTGCAAGCCTAAGCTCGGTTTGCCTCTCAGGCCCTGTCTTCGGACGGGGCTTTTTTTTGCTGTTTTTAGATTAAAACGGGCTCAGCCACCGCTGGCCTCTTCCAGTAACCAGCTGCGAAATGCGCTGATCTCCGGCTCATGGCTGCGATCGCTTTTCACCAACATGTAGGTGGCGCGATCAACTTCGGCAAAGCCCAGCGGAGCAATCACCGTGCCTTCCTGTAGCTCTTTTTTCACCAGGATCTGCGGCGTCATAATGATCCCCAACCCGTTTTTCGCCGCCTGGATCGCCAGCGTCAGATTGTCGAAATGTTTGCCTGCAACAAAATCGCCTTTAGCATGGGTCTTTTTAGCCCATTCCTGCCAGGCGTTAATCTTGGTGTCGGCGTGCAGCAGCGGCAGAGTGGAGAAATCGGTCTGATAAGTGAAGCGGTGGCGAAAACCTGGCGAACATACCGGTCCGATATAATCGACGGTGATAAGTGTCGATTCAATTTCACTGGTTTGCTGGTTTTCGTTACTTTTAATCAGAATATCGGTGCGCTGTTCGTGGATTTGCTGCACATCGGTATGGGTCTGAAAGGTAAGAACGATATTCTCATGCCTTTCTGAAAAACGGCTAATACGTGGAATTAACCATTGCGCCAGAAAACTCGGAGCGCAGGAGATAATTAAGTTATTTTCCTGCCGGGATTTAATCTCACGACAGGTATTTTCTATTTCACTGAAGACTTGATCGCAGCATTTTTTTAATTTCTCACCGTCGCGGGTTAAATACACCCGGCCTGCTGCCCGTTTAAATAACGGCGTACCTAACCAGCCCTCCAGATTCTTTATCTGATGACTCACCGCACTGTGCGTCACATTCAGTGATTCTGCTGCCAGACTGAAGCTTTCAAACAACGCGGCTTGTTTGAAATAGTGCAGTGCGCGGAGTGAGGGTATGTCAGCCATGCATTCACCTTGTTAGATTTATTCAACTATGGTGTCTGTTTATATCATTTTCTTGTGCCGAAAAAACCCATTAGTCTCGACCTTGTTCCGAAGCACATCTCACCAACAGGCGCTGTGATTTTACTGAATAACATTCAGTGAATGCGCCAGTCTGCGCCTTGCGCGCTGGTTATGTCTGTATAAAAAATAAGGATGACTATGAACAATTCACTTTCTGATAAATCGACTTCCACAGCTTCCTCTGCCCCCCGCACACAGCTTGTTATGTTTACCGGTGGCCGCGACAGTACGCTGGCTGCTTGTTATCTGATGTTACAAGGTATCCCGGTTCATCTTTACTCCGCTAACAGTGGGTGTTCGCTGCACCGCGGCATTCTGGCGCACCGCGTCGAAGAGTTGCGTAACCGCTTTGGTGCATTACTGGTCGCTCATACGGTGGAAGATATCAGCGGTACTTTCCGCTCCATCGCCATTGAAAATATTGAAAGCGATATCCTGCGCCACCGTAAAAACCTGGTGCTGCTGGGCGAAAAACTGGCGATTCATGCGCATCTGGTGGATTTCTGCCGCCGCAACGACATCAGCGTCATCAATGACGGCATCACCCATTATCAGCAAGAGTTCCCGGAGCAGCGCCAGGTGGCGAAAGACTTCCTGGTCAATCTGATGAATCAGTTCGACATTCAATATCACTCGCCAATTTATGAATTTGCCCAGTCGGCGGATGACGTGAAATACCGCCTGCTGCAATTGGGTATTTCCACTAAATCCCTTGAAGGTGTGAGTATTTTCGGCGACAGCTTCACCACGCCGAGCGATGAAACCATTCTGGCTTACCTGAATGAGAAAACTCCGCTGGCGCTGAATATTGTTAAATTCCTTTCAGGCGAAACCCTGAATCTTGGGCCAAGAACTGCGGCACATGCTGCGGCGTAATTAAGGATATTGCGATGAAAACTATCGTCAAATGTTCGGCAGTGATCATCCGTGACCGCGCGTTATTGCTAACGCGCAAACGCGGTACCGATATCTTTATCTCCCCCGGTGGCAAACCGCTAACCGGTGAAGATCACATCAGCTGTCTGAAACGTGAACTGAAAGAAGAGCTGAACGTGGATACCGCAAAAATCACCCCGTTGGGATTATTTCACGGCGTGGCTGAGTTCGAAAAAGTTGCGATTGAAAATCATGTGTATCAGGTGGAAGTGGTTGGACAGCCGGTGGCCAGCGCGGAGATCGCTGAAATTGCCTGGGTGAATTACCGCAAGCCACCTTGCGAAGTGGGAGTGGGCTCCGTGTTTCGCGACAACGTCCTGCCGTTACTGTACCAGCGTGAGTTGATCGACTGATGGATCCTTCATCACTCGCTCCCGCCCTGCAGCAACAGCACGGTGACCATTATTACAGGGAAGTTAACCGGCTGCGGGAAGTGCTGCGCGACAAGCTAACGACCACCTACCGGCTGGAAGGTTATGACATCTTTCTGGTGCAGTCGGTGCGTGTCGGCTTAGCCATGCTGTCGCATTTGCTGCATAAACATAACCTGTCGCTGCAACTGGGTGAGCACCGCCACTATCAGCCGATAGAACTGCTGTTTTCGCACCCGGTTCCCAATGATGCCTCCGCACAAAATAGCGGCGTCAATATTGTGACTCACGTTAACCCTTACACCGGCGAGATTAGCGATCTTGAATGCAGCCAGGGAAAAGCGGTAGTGGATGCCTCACACAGTTTTGCCACCGGTCTGCACGATGAATTGATCAATAACAGCTCAATATTTATCGCGCCATTGCATAAACATGCTTCGGTCGCGGTGGGGCTAGCCATTATTGCCGTGCGCCCCGAGCACTACAGTTGTCTGTTTCGCAGTGAACTGCGCCTTTTCGAGGGCTCAACGGTGTCACAGCGTCCATTGCATGAGGCTATTGATGTCATGGATCACCCTGACTGGCAGCCGTATAACGTCGCCAGCATTGAGAGAATTGACCTGCCGCTGACTAACGGTCTGCGTCTGACGTCGGTCAGTGCTTCCGGGTTACCTTTTACCTGTTTCCCGGTCGCGACACTTTCTGACGATCAGCTGTGCAAAATCAGGCAAATGCAGGGTAGCTATTTTGAGCACTCTCATACGCTGCGTATTTCCCGCTGCACACGGGGAAACCGCACACAACACGTTGATCATACCGGAAGTGTGATCGATGATTTAGCCCGACTCTGGAGTCAAAAATGAGTAAATCTACCCCCGTTAATGGCAACCTGATCGGTATTCTGGGCGGTATTATCCTGAGTACTGACTCCGTGTTTATTCGCCTGATGAGCATCGATGACTCCTGGATGATCGTGATGCTGCGCGGCCTCTTCATGTGGGGGCTGGTGGTATTGGTTTACTTGTTCTGGCCGAAAAGCCGGGCAGTGCTGGGTGTACCCTGGATCACACGTCAGAATGCGTTGTCGACGTTGTTCTTCTGTATTGCGTCCGCCTGTTTTGTTAACGCGCTCAACCGAGGCAGCATTGCTACTGTGCTGGTGATCATCTCCTCGACCCCCTTTGTTTCCGCCATTATTTCACGGCTGTTTTTTGGCACTAAAATCGACAAAGGTTTACTGCTGGCGGCGATGGCCGGGATGCTGGGGGTGGCAATTGTTATGACCGGGAGAGCCGAAGGACATGATCCCATGGCGAACTATTTTGCCCTGGCGACGGCCATATCGATGGCGTTGGCCTTTATTTTTGCCTCCAAGGTAGAGAACGGTACCGTCGGTTTACCTTCGATTGGCGGCGTTCTGGCCTCAGCCTGCGTGGTGGCCTTTACCGGTGGCAGCGTGCTGCAGGGCTTACCACTGCTCACGCACACCCAGTGGCTGTGGCTGGCGATTGAAGGCGCGATCATTATGCCACTGGCGATGGGGTTGATTTCACTCTCCACCCGCTTTGTTTCACCGGTCAATGCCGGGCTGTTTTTATTGCTGGAAACGGCGCTGGCACCGCTGTGGATCTACCTGTTTCTACACGAAGCTCCGACCCCGCAGGCGATGATAGGCGGTTGCATTATCGTGCTGGCTGTCGTATCGCAAACCTTGCGGGTGAAACGTCAGGAAGCACTGGCCTGAGCCGCTTCGCGCAATGCCCCTTCCTTGAGGAAGGGCGTGCAGAATGGTATGGTTGGTCGTTTTTTGCGTTTCAATAAATATTACATGCAAGGGGATTTACGCAATGCGTATCATTCTGCTGGGCGCTCCGGGCGCTGGTAAAGGTACACAGGCTCAATTCATCATGGAGAAATATGGCATTCCGCAAATTTCTACCGGTGATATGTTGCGCGCAGCTGTGAAAGCCGGAAGTGAACTCGGCAAGAAAGCGAAAGAAATTATGGACGCCGGGAAACTGGTGACCGATGAATTAGTGATTGCACTGGTAAAAGAGCGTATTCAGCAAGAAGATTGCCGTAAAGGTTTCCTGCTGGACGGCTTCCCGCGCACTATTCCACAGGCTGATGCGATGAAAGACGCAGGCATCAAAGTGGATTACGTTCTGGAATTCGACGTACCGGACGAACTGATCGTTGATCGCATCGTTGGTCGTCGCGTACACCCGGGCTCTGGCCGCGTGTACCACATCAAATTCAACCCTTCGAAAGTGGAAGGCAAAGATGATGTGACCGGCGAAGACCTGATCACCCGTAAAGACGATCAGGAAGAAACCGTGCGTAAGCGTCTGGTTGAATACCATGAGCTGACCGAACCGTTGATCTCTTACTACAGCAAAGAAGCTGAAGCAGGTAACACGAAGTATGTGCGCATCGACGGCACACAGAAAGTGGACGAAGTGCGTCAGGAATTAGCTCAGATCCTGGGTTAATGATTTTCAGTATGAAAACTGCATAACACAAAGGCGACTCCGGTCGCCTTTGTTATTTTTAGTCCAGCGTGCTTTTTCCCGTTCCTTTCATTGATTACTCCTGCCATTGGCTGTTATCGGTTCCGATTGAGCATATTTTCGTTACAATATGGAGCGTTACGTCGAAGCCCTGCTTGGTCGCTTCGTGTCATTCTGGCCGGTTGGCCGTTTTAATTTAGGAAATTCAGCATGATGCAGACGAAATTCGGTGTATTACTGGTCAATCTCGGTACACCCGAAGCACCAACGCCGCAGGCCGTGAGAAAGTATCTGGCTGAGTTTTTAAGTGATATCCGCGTTGTCGACACCAACCGGCTAATCTGGTTGCCTATCCTTTATGGCGTGGTTTTGCCGCTGCGCTCAACGCGTGTCTCCAAACTCTACAAAGCCGTATGGATGGAAGAGGGCTCACCGCTGATGGTCTTCAGCCGTCGTCAGCAAAAAGCGCTGGCCGAACGCCTGCCGGGTACGCCGGTTGAACTGGCGATGAGCTACGGGAATCCGAGCATGCAGGATTCGATTTCGAAGCTGCTGGCGCAGGGCGTGACCAAAATGGTGGTGCTGCCGCTTTACCCCCAATACTCCTGCTCAACCAGTGCTGCCGTATTTGACGGTGTGGCGCGGGTGCTGAAAGATCAGCGTCGGCTACCTTCAGTCAGTTTTATCCGCGACTACGCTGAACATCCGGCCTATATCTCAGCATTAAAAGCCACCGTATTGCGCTCCTTCGCCGAACGGGGCGAGCCGGACCGCCTGATCCTCTCCTTCCACGGTATCCCTAAGCGCTTTGTTGCGCTGGGAGATGATTACGAGCAGCGTTGTCATGACACTACGCAGGCATTGACTGAAGCCCTCGGTCTGCCGACCGGTAAAATCATGCTGACCTTCCAGTCGCGCTTTGGCCGTGAACCGTGGTTGACACCTTATACCGACGAGACGCTTAAAGGCCTGCCTGCACAGGGCATCAAGAATATTCAGATCATGTGTCCGGGCTTTGCGTCAGACTGCCTGGAGACGCTGGAAGAGATCAAAGAAGAGAACCGTGAGATCTTTATGCACGCTGGCGGTGAACGCTTCGACTACATCGATGCGCTCAACGATCAACCCGAGCATATTGACCTCTTGCAGCAGCTGGTTACTCAGCATTTCTAACCGGCACGGCTATACCCATCATGCTGCGAGTTGCGTCTTTGTTGGCTAGGTTCGTTCACCCGAATCACTGACTTGAGTGAGCTCATCGGGATACGCTCTCTTGCCGCCTTGATGCACCTCGTATCATCTTGGGTATAAACAGTAACAGACATATTTCGCGCTTTTGAATCACTGAGAACATCAATGAAATTTCCTGGTAAACGTAAGTCAAAACACTATTTCCCGGTCAGTGCACGTGACCCTTTATTGCGCGATTCGATGTTGCAAGAGATGCAACCGGACAGCGAAGCGGGAGCGTCTTATATTGTCGGTATTGACCAGACCATGGTGGATATCGAAGCCCGGGTAGATGAAGACTTCGTTGCGCGCTATGGCCTTAAAGCCGGTGAATCGAGCGTGATTGACGACGATACGGCCGAAGCGCTCTATCAGGAACTGATGGGCCAGGCGTTGATCACTCATCAGTTTGCGGGGGGAACCATTGGTAATACCCTGCACAACTATTCGGTGCTGGCGGACGATCGCTCGGTGCTGCTCGGCGTAATGTGCAGCCATGTGCAGATCGGTAGCTACGCCTACCGCTATTTGTGCAATACCTCGAGTCGAGTGGATCTCAACTATCTGCAAGGTGTAGACGGCGCCATTGGCCGCTGCTTTACGCTGATCAGTGACAGCGGCGAGCGTACCTTCGCCATCAGCCCCGGCCATATGAACAATTTGCGTGAAGAAAGCATACCTGAAGAGGTGATTGCCGGTGCCTCAGCGCTGGTGCTGACTTCTTATCTGTTGCGCAGCGGCGAAGGCGAACCGATGCCACAAGCCACCATGCAGGCCATCGCCTATGCCAAAAAGCATCAGGTACCGGTGGTGCTGACGCTGGGTACCCAGTTTGTGATCGCTGAGAATCCGCAGGCATGGCGTGACTTCCTGCGCGATAATGTCTCTATTCTGGCGATGAATGAAGACGAAGGTTTTGCCCTGACCGGTCTGAAAGATCCCCTGATGGCAGCAGATAAAGCGCTGGAGTGGGTCGATTTGGTCTTATGCACCGCCGGGCCGAACGGTCTGTTTATGGCCAGTTACACCGAAGAAGAGTTCAAGCGGACCACCAATCATCCGCTGCTGCCTGGTGCCATTGCCGAATTTAACCAGTATGAGTTCAGCCGAGCCATGCGCCGTGACTGCTGTCAGACTCCGTTGAAGATCTATTCGCACATCGCACCTTACATGGGCGGGCCGGAGAAGATCATGAACACTAACGGTGCCGGAGACGGTGCTCTGTCTGCGTTGTTGCACGACATCGCCGCCAACGGATTCCACCGCAGCAGCGTACCGAACTCCAGTAAGCACTCCCGCGACTACCTGACCTATTCTTCACTGGCGCAGGTGTGTAAGTACGCGAACCGCGTGAGCTATCAGGTACTGAATCAGCATTCACCGCGATTAACGCGCGGGTTACCGGAGCGGGAAGATAGTCTGGAAGAGTCATATTGGGAACGTTGAGTTTATTGGGGCGTCGGCCCACACCGACTGGAGGGACGCAGTTGCTCGTCCCTCTGGGCTCCCCGCTCTTTAAACTGCGCGCTATCGCTGAATCGGGATGGCCGTGTTTCAGTCACTTCAGTTATAGCCGTACTTCTTATTTATAAAGAGGGCCGCCGCGTTGCGGTTCCTTCACTTTAGGTTCGGGCCAGCTCGCAATAACCCCGCTCGCCGTTTCTCACCGTTCGTTCAGCGCCATTTTTGAATGCGGCCCAGGCTTTTAGATCGAAAGTTTATTTGTTACTCCGGCCTGACGTACTACGATACTCATTTGCAGGTTCTTATCATCAGCGGGGAAAACAATGACACAACCAGCCACAGAAAAACCAACCCTTCATCTGCTCTGCGGAAAGATAGCGTCGGGTAAATCCACCTTGTCAGCCAGTCTTGCCGCACGTCCCCTGACGGTGATTATCAGCGAAGATCAATGGCTGGCGCGTCTGTATGCCGGGGAAATGCACAGCGTGGCGGATTATGTTCGTTGCTCGGCTAAACTGCGGGAGGCCATGGCACCGCATTTGATTGCTTTGCTGCAAGCCGGGATGTCCGTGGTACTCGACTTCCCTGCCAACACGCTGGCAAACCGCCAGTGGATGAAGGGCGTTGTTGAACAGTCAGGTGCCGACCACCAGTTGCACTATCTGGAGGTGGCCGATGAGGTATGCAAATCCCGTTTACGTGCTCGTAATCAGGCCGGTGAGCATGATTTCTCTGCCACCGATCAGCAATTTGACTTAATCAGCAGTTATTTTGTGCCGCCAACTGAAGAGGAAGGTTTCACGGTGGTGTTGCATCACTAAACGCGGGAGCAGAACCCCGAAAGATCAACCTCCCCCTGTTAAAGGGGAGGTTGGCTTTAACGCAATGTGATTCATGGATCTGAGCTTAAATCGGACAAAACGGCCGTTTATCCTCCTCGCTCATCGTATCCACGTGCAGCATGTTCAGCATACTGTTAGCGATTTCCCGTTCCCCCATCACCACTTCGTTAGCACCGCGCTCCATGATGTAGTTCACTTCGTCGTCATAGTGGGCGCGGGCAATGATCTCAATATTCGGGCGCTTGGTGCGGGCAGAGGCGACAATCTCACCGGCTTCATAACCGTTGGGAATGGTGACCAGCAACCAGCGTGCGCAGTCGAGGCGCGCCAGATCCATCACTTCCTGATTGGCCGCATTACCGAGCACGGTGCTGATCCCCTGCGCGCGCAGCGCTTCAACACGTGGGCGGGAATTCTCAATCACCACCAGTGGGATCCCGGCGGCCTGGAGTTTTTCACCGAGCAGGCTGCCAACGCGGCCATATCCAACCAGTAAGGCGTGGTTACAGAGATCGAAGGGGATCTGTTTCTCGTCCTCGACGGCCTCTTCAATACTCTGATCCTCAATGGTTTCCGTTTTGACCAGATACCGCTCCAGCAGGCTGAACAGCAGCGGATTGAGCATAATCGACAGAATAGCCCCGGCCAGCACCAGGTTACGGCCATGTTCTGACAGCAAACCGAGCGTGATACCCAACCCCGCCAGAATAAAGGCAAACTCACCAATTTGCGCCAGACTGACCGAGATGGTCAGCGCTGTTCGCCGTGAGTGGCCGAAGGTTTTCACCAGCAGGAAGGCGGCGATGGACTTGCCGAACACGATAATGCCCAGCGTTGCTAGTACCGCCAGCGGCTCATGCAGAATAATCAGCGGGTCAAATAACATGCCGACCGACACAAAGAACAGCACCGCGAAGGCGTCTCGCAGTGGCAGCGTATCGTGCGCGGCGCGGTGGCTCAGTTCTGACTCGTTCAGTACCATCCCTGCAAAGAATGCACCCAGCGCAAAGGAGACGTCGAACAGTTTGACGGCGCCATAAGCGATACCCAACGCCAGCGCCAACACGGCCAGGGTGAAGAGTTCGCGTGAACCGGTACTGGCAGTTTTGGCCAGAATCCACGGCACCAGACGACGGCCAACCACCAGCATCAGCGTAACGAAGGCGACAACTTTGCCGAGCGTGATCACCAGTTCCAGAGCGAGGTCGGTGAAACTGGAGTGATTGCTTTCAATCATATTGCTGAAGGCAGGCAGCAGAACCAGTGCCAGCACCATCACCAGATCCTCAACAATCAGCCAGCCGATGGCAATCTGCCCGCGCTGGCTGTCAATCAATTGCCGCTCCTCCAGTGCGCGCAACAACACCACGGTACTGGCTGTTGAAAGGCATAAACCGAACACCACACCCGCACCCAGATCCCAGCCGAGCAGCCGCGACAAACCAATACCGAGCAGCGTGGCGACCGCAATTTGTATCACCGCACCTGGAATTGCAATGGCTTTAACTGCCAGAAGATCTTTGAGGGAGAAATGCAAACCTACGCCGAACATCAGCAGGATGACACCAATTTCCGCCAGCTCTGGCGCCAGAGAGGTATCTGCGACAAAGCCCGGCGTAAAAGGCCCAGCCAGCACGCCGGCGGCCAGATAGCCTACAAGAGGGGAAATTTTAAGACGATTGGCAAGCATCCCGAACAGGAACGCCAGCACCAGGCCGCCGACGATAGTGGTAATCAAGGGCGTAGAATTGTGCATCCAGACTCCTTCTATTAATGCTTCTTACCAATATGTAAGAGATTGTTAATCAGTTTATTGTATATCGAGATTTGATGTGCAAAAAAAAGTGCCCTGAATGTCAAAAATACCAGATTGGATATAAATCCGGCCGGGAGGGATATTTTGTAGGGTTTAGCACTCGAAGGTTCTATCCGGTAAGGCGGGTGCGCTGCCGATACTTCAGTATCGGCAGCGGAAGGCAGGAGGTTTAGGACTGTTTCTGTTCGAGATTCGGCAGGAATGCCGTAAGAATTCCGAGGAGCGGCAGGAAGGCGCAGATCTGATAGACCAGCTCGATGCTGGTACGGTCAGCTACGTAGCCGAGAACCGCAGCGCCGAGACCGCCCATCCCAAATGCCAGACCGAAGAACAGCCCGGAAACCATGCCGACTTTGCCCGGAATTAGTTCTTGAGCGAAAACCAGAATCGCCGAGAACGCTGACGCCAGAATCACCCCGATGATCACGCTCAGTATGCTGGTCCACATCAGGTTGGCGTGTGGCAGCATTAGCGTGAAAGGCGCGACGCCAAGGATTGATGCCCAAATGACGTATTTACGGCCAATCTTATCGCCAATCGGCCCACCTATAATCGTACCGGCCGCCACGGCGAACAGAAACACAAACAGATGAATCTGCGCGTTTTGAATCGACACGCCGAATTTGTGGATCAGATAGAAGGTGTAGTAGCTGCTCAGGCTGGTCAGGTAGAAATATTTGGAAAATACCAGCACCAGCAAAATGCCCATCGACAGCGCCACGGTTTTGCGCGGCAGTACCGTCACATTATTAGGCACCGGCCCACGTTTTTTGATGATCTGCTGTTGCTGGCGGTACCACTTACTGATTTGCAGCAGTACCACAATGCCGAGCAGCGCCGCCAGTGAGAACCACGCCACGTTGCCTTTGCCATAAGGGGCGATAATCAGTGCTGCCAATAATGGCCCGAGAGAACTGCCGAAGTTGCCCCCCACCTGGAAGACAGACTGCGCCAGACCGTGACGTCCGCCGGAGGCCATCCGTGCCACTCGGGAGGATTCAGGGTGGAATACCGAAGAACCTGTACCGACCAACGCCGCCGCCAGCAGCACCAGCGGGAAGGTCTGCGCGACGGAGAGCAGCAGCAGGCCAGACAAGGTGAAGCCCATACCTATCGGCAAAGAATAGGGCTGCGGATGTTTATCGGTGTAATAACCAATCAGCGGCTGGAGTAATGAGGCGGTGATCTGGTAGGTCAGGGTGATCATGCCGATCTGCGTAAAGCTTAGGGAAAACTCATTTTGCAGCAACGGGTAAATGGCGAGGATCAGCGACTGGATCATGTCATTAAGCAGGTGTGAGACGCTTATCGCCGCCAGAATAGAGAAAGCGGTGCGTTTCGCCGCGCTCACCGGTGGGGGAGCAGGGATGTCAGTACGGTCGGTCATTCTGTCGGGCCTTTCTTATTGTAATATCCCTTCATCTTTCAAGCCGCAGATGCGTTGGCTGCGCTCCATCACCCGAATCACTTACTTTTGTCAGCTCATCGGGATTCACGCGCTTGCCGCCTTCCTGCATCTTGAAATCTATTGGGTATAGGTAGTGGGTTGAGTCAGTCGATTTTTGCGATGTCAGCAAACTTTCCCCGGAGCAGTTGACAAAGATCGCTGGCGGCAAGCTCAATATCAAGCCCGCGTTTACCGCCGGATACAAAAAGGGTGGAAAAATTCTGCGCAGAAGTGTCAATCACCGTAGGCAACAGTTTTTTCTGCCCCAGCGGGCTGATCCCGCCTACCAGATATCCGGTGACGCGCTGCGCAAGCTGCGGATCTGCCATCTCGGCTTTCCTGGCACCCAGTGCTTTGGCGACTTTTTTTAGATCCAGCTGAGTGGCTACCGGCGTTACCGCCACAGCAAGATTCTTTGCCTCACCGTTAAGCGCGACGAGTAACGTTTTGTAGACCTGATGCGCATCCAGCCCAAGTTTTTCTACCACCTCATCGCCGAAGTGAGTCTCGCCGCTGCTGTGTTCATAAGGATGAAGTGTAAAGGCTATCTTGTTCTTTTCTAATAAATTAACCGCTGGTGTCATGACCCCTCCCGACAGAACATTCCAATAAAAAAGTCACCGTGTCTGTTGCCCTAAAAGGCGTCAGGTATTCACGATGACTTAATTAGCGAAAAAATAATAACCTTGCTCAATCTTTTGATAGTAAACAACAAAGCCTGTTTCTTGAGCAGACCATCAATACTAGTCCAGCGAATGGTTGTTGCCAAGACCCAACACAGATTGCTAACCTACCGCCGCCGGTGCTGCACCCTGCAAAGAGTCAGTACTGAAGCTTATAACTAATAAAATGAAGTTCCTCTTTGACTGGCCAATAGCGATATTGGCCATTTTTTTATCTTTTTCTTCATGCTTCGCGCTGTCTTGATGTGTTAAAAGCTGGCGCCACAAATGATTTGAAGAGGCGGTTATTCGCCCTCAACGTTTTCCTTCCAGCAACAGATCCGGCAGATTTCCTTCGCCATACAGATGCAGCGCACCCACAGCTACCACGTATTTGCCCGCAGGCAGGGCGTTGAGCTGCTGTTTCCAGCGCTGATTACGTTGGTGCATCAACACATCGTACAACTCATTGCTGAAGGTGTTGGGCAGTTGCTCCATGGCCTGACTTGGCTGAGACTCCAGCCACCAGCTGATCATGGTTTGCAGCAGGCGTGCGTTGGTATGCCAGTGCGTCAGGGTATCGTCGAGCAGCGCTCTGCCATCCTCGGGCAGCTGTTGCAACAGTGCCAGTTGCTCCTGCGGACCTTCGAGTTCGATCACTTTTTTCTGTTGCTGTCGCGCGGCCTGCAGCAGCTGGTAGTCAATACCGTATTCACCCCGCAGACCCAGCCTCTGTGCCTGTCCGGCCTGCAGCATCAGCGCTACCTGCCAGCAGGGGAGACGACTCATGCTGTACACCGACGTGCCAAGTTCATCGCACAGACTTTCGAACTGCTGAAATTGCTGTTCAGTCAGGCGTTCGGATAGGGGAGAGAGGTCATCTGTCTGGCCAAAAGGGGAGTCAGCACCGCTGATGTCTGCTTCGACAATCAGCGCGTCAGCCTGAGACAGGCGAGTAAGCAGGATATCGGGCAGCGGTTGCATATCCATGGTGCCCATGTGAATGCTGCCCACCAGATGTAAATGCCTGTCGCCGGGGAGCTGAATGTCCATGGCCGGATAGTGATATTCAGCAGGCGAAAGCAGACCCAGCCAGCGGGCAAGCTGGTAAAAAATATGGCCCATATGGCATTGTCTCCTCCAGTGAATGAAGGGACATGCTAGCGCGTCAGCAGTTCAGCGAACAGGGGGAAAGTCCTGATTTTTAGGGGAGAAGTCAGGATGCCAGTGTGGCGTGGTACCCGGCTTCTTCAACCGCATCGATCAATTGCTGGGCAGACGCTGAACTTTGCACAACGGCTTTATTCAGTTCAACGTCAACCTGAGTGGTGCCGGGTATGGCTTCCAGTGCTTTACGCGTAGAGGCCACACAGTGCCCGCAAGATAAACCTTCAAGATGCAAAACGGTGGTAGTCATCATATTTTCCTCATAATAGCCGGTTGGCCTTTTTCGATTCAGGCAGTAGGATAAACCTTCCTGCAAGGTGAAGGTCAAGGGGCAACATGAATATCAGCGATGTGGCAAAAAAAACCGGACTTACCAGCAAGGCGATCCGTTTTTATGAGGAGAAGGGGCTGGTCACCGCGCCGATGCGCAGTGAGAACGGCTACCGCAGTTATGCGCCTAAACATATCGAAGAGCTGACACTGTTGCGGCAGGCACGTCAGGTGGGCTTTACCCTCGAAGAGTGTCAGGAGCTGGTAGCGCTGTTCCATAATCCTGAGCGTCATAGTGCGGACGTCAAAGCCCGCACCCTGGAGAAGGCCGCCGAGATTGCGCAGCATATCGAAGAACTGAAGGAGATGCGCCAACGGTTGCTGACGCTGGCAGAGTCTTGTCCGGGTGATGAAGGGGCAGAGTGCCCGATTATCAATAATCTTACGGGGTGTTGTTCTTCCCCGGCTCAACCCGCAAAGTGATCCCTTCAACGTGGGTGATTATCACGTCATCACCCACGCTTAACGGCGCGGTGCTGGTAATGCGCCAGGTACTGTCGCCGATGCGCACACGGCTGTAGCCGTTACTCATGGGTTCAAGCACCGTCGCGTGCTTACCGACCATCTGCTGGCCACGCTGATTCAGTGAACTGTTCTGCGGGTCAGACTTTTGCCTGCTGGTCAGCCAGCGCCACCACAGCCACGCGGCCACCATGGTTAGCACGGCAAAGCAGACCCCCTGCCACTCCCACGACAGCGGCAGCACCCAGGTCAGTAAACCCACCAGCGCCGCCGCAATGCCGCTCCACAGCAAATAACCGCTCGCACCGAGCAGTTCCGCTGCCAGCAGCAGGCCGCCGAGCGACAGCCAGAAAAGGTGCGGGCTTGCTATAAGCTGTTGCAGCATTACTTGCCGCCTTTGGTTTCTTTCAGTAATTCAGCGATACCACCAATCGAGCCCATCAGGCTGCTGGCATCCAGCGGCATCATGATCACTTTGCTGTTGTTGGCCGAGCCGATTTTCGTCAGCGCGTCGGTATATTTCTGTGCCACGAAGTAGTTGATGGCGTGAACGCTGCCTGCCTCTATGGCTTCGGACACCATTTTGGTCGCCTGAGCTTCCGCTTCGGCGGCACGTTCACGGGCTTCTGCCTGCAAGAAGGCTGACTGACGTTCACCTTCAGCTTTCAGGATTTGCGACTGCTTTTCACCTTCGGCACGTAAAATGGCGGACTGACGCACCCCTTCGGCTTCCAGAATGTCGGCACGCTTGGTACGTTCGGCTTTCATCTGGGCGTTCATTGCGGAAACCAGTTCTGCGGGTGGACGGACGTCGCGGATCTCAATACGGGTGATTTTTACGCCCCATGGATTGGTCGCTTCATCGACGATATGCAGCAGACGGGCGTTGATGTTGTCACGCTGTGAGAGCATCTCATCGAGTTCCATCGAACCTAGTACGGTACGGAAGTTAGTCATGGTCAGGTTGACGATCGCCTGTTCCAGATTACTCACTTCATACGCCGCGCGCGCCGGGTCGATAACCTGAATAAAGCACACGGCATCGATAGCTACGTTGGCGTTATCGCGGGAGATGATCTCCTGGGAAGGAATATCCAGCACCTGTTCCATCATGTTGATTTTGCGGCCCACGCGGTCAACGAACGGCACCACCAGATTCAGGCCCGGCATCAGGGTTTTGGTATAACGGCCAAAGCGTTCGACGGTCCACTGGAAACCCTGTGGCACAATTTTGACGCCGGCGAATACCACCAACAGCGCGAGAACAATAATAATGGGGATTACGGTCAGCATGGTATACAACTCCTGTAACTCGGTGTCCTGAGTGTTTTTCCGGTTTTTCCAGCAAAAACAGATTCCTGTAAGCATAATAACAAACTTTGCTCGGCAGGGATTGTCGCACAGTTTGTCACTAAGGCGTATTGATTAAGGATAGTTCAGGGGACAGAAAGCGGGAGTCGGGGCAGAAAACAACGCGGCGACCCGCATAAGGGGCCACCGCGTGAAGATCATTAGTAGAGCAGGGAATAAAGCTGGCGGCGGTATTTCGCGGCCAGCGCGTCGCCGGTGCCCAGTGCGGCCAGAATATCCATCAGCGTTTTACGCGCTGTGCCGTTTGCTGCACCGAGATCTTTCTTGAGTGGCCGCATTAGCAACTCAAGCGCCTCTTCGTTACGCCCGACGGCGTGCAGTTGCAGGCTGAGTTTCACGGCCAGTTCTACGTTCTCCGGCTCCTGTTGCAGCTGTTGCTGCAACTGTTGGATTTCAGGTGTATCAGCGGCCTGTTTCAGCAGTTCAATTTGTGCCACCAGCCCCTGATAACGGGAATCTTTATCCTGCAAAGGAATGGTTGCCAGCACCGCTTCGGCATCTTCACTGCGATTAAGCTGAATCTGGACTTCCGCCAGCATCAGGCCGATGTCACTGCGCTGATGGCTAAGCTGCCATGCCTCTTTCAGCAATGGCAGAGCGGCGGTCAGATCGCCTGCTTCAATCAGTTCCTGTGCCTGAGCCACTTTCAGCTCTTCCTCTTTCGGCAGAACTTTCTGCAACAGTTCACGGATCACTTCTTCTGGCTGTGGTCCCTGGAAGCCATCCACCGGCTGACCGTCTTTAAACAGGTAGACCGCGGGAATCGAGCGCAGGCCAAACTGTTGGGCGATAGCTTGCTCAGCGTCGCAGTCGACGCGGGCGAGGATCAACTGGCCGGCATATTCGGCAGCCAGCCGCTCGAGGATCGGGCCGAGCTGCAGGCAATGCTGGCTGCGCTCAGACCAGAAATAGAACATCACCGGCAGCGACATGGACTGTTCCAGCGTCTGGTGCAGGTTAGTTTCGTTGATATCGATAATCGAAGGTTGTGCAAGCATGAGTTAAGTTCTCTTATTTCTGACGCAACGGCATGAGTATACAGGTTTAAATGGGGGCGACTTTCGCCGCTTCAACCCCCGAAAACCGTGGCGTTAACTATTACCACGCAGCACTTTGTCTAGCAGGCGGCCAGGCAACAGGCGTTTTAGCACCGATAACGCGTGGGCGACCAGCGTGACCGGATAGCGTAACCGTGCTTGCGGGCTCTCTAAAGCATGGCGTAATTTGGGCAATACTGCCTCCGGCGTCAGGGTAAAACGCTGAGCAATACCGGGGTTATTCACCGGTTTATCGGCCTGTGACTGGTTGACGTTTTGGGTGAAATTGCTGCTGAGCGGACCGGGTTCAATCAGGCTGACCTGAATACCCGTGCCGTGCAGCTCCATGCGTAACGTGTCGGACCAGGCTTCCAGCGCAAACTTACTGGCTGCATACGCGCCGCGACCCGGCGTGCTAACCAGTCCCATCACTGAGCTGGTCTGAATGATACGGCCTTCTCCATGCGCCAGCATGGCCGGTAACAGCAGCTGCGTCAGTTGATGTGTGCCGAACAGGTTGGTGGAAAATTGCTGTTCGAACTGTTCGCGGCTGACGGTATGCAGCGGGCCGTAGACGCCATAACCGGCATTATTAAACAGGCCGTAAAGCCGGTTACCGGTAAGGGTGAGAACGTCTGCGGCAGCGTTAGCTACGCTTTGTTTGTCATCCAGATCCAACTCAATGGTTTCAAACCCCAACTGACGCAGGTTTTCAATATCCTGCGTTTTACGGCAGGCGGCCAGAACGCGATAACCCCGATTACGTAAATCCTGTGCGGCTACCAGGCCAATGCCGCTGGAGCAGCCGGTAATCAATACTGCTTTTTGCATAACTTTACCTGTCAGAAGCCCCTATTTTTCAGGACTGTGGTTTACTTAGGGTTTCGCCGCAGATGTGACCAGCGGTGCCAGTTTGTCTGCCATCCAGTCCGCGATAAACGACTGGGCGGCCTGCGCCGGATGCAAACCGTCGTCCTGCATCCATTCCGGTTTCACGGCGACCTGTTCCATGAAGAAAGGTACCAGCGGAATGTCGTTTTGTTTGGCCAGCGCTGGATAAATCGCATAAAACGCGTCGGTATAACGGCGGCCATAGTTTGGCGGCAGGCGGATTTGCATCAATAAGGGCTGGGCGTCCGCCTGTTTGACTCGTGTAATAATCTGGGTCAACGTTTGAGCGATAGCCGGTGGCGCAAAACCGCGCAGACCGTCATTGGCCCCCAGTTCAATCAACACCCAGCGTGGATGATGCTGCTTGAGCAGCGCAGGCAGTCGTGCCAGCCCCTGTGCGGAGGTATCACCGCTGATGCTGGCATTAATAATAGTGGGTTTACCGGCTTCGTTCTGCCACTTTTTATTGAGCAGCGACGGCCACGAACTGTCGACAGGCAGACGGTAAACCGCGCTCAGACTATCACCGATAATCAGCAAGTTATCAGCGGCTGCGGCACGAAAGCTCATTGTCGCGGTGACCAGCATTGATACAAGGAAAAGGAAAGGAAGATGCCAGCGGGAAACGTTCTTGAAGTTCATCATCTTAGTAAACACGTCGGTCAGGGTGAAAGTCAGTTAACTATCCTCTCCGGTGTGGAGCTGGTTGTCAAACCGGCGCAAACCATCGCGTTGATTGGTGAATCCGGTTCGGGTAAGTCAACCCTGCTCGGTATCCTGGCGGGCTTGGATGATGGTACCGGTGGAGATGTCAAACTGCTGGGGCAGTCGTTGACGCAAATGAACGAAGAGGGCCGGGCGGCTCTGCGTGCCAAAAATGTCGGTTTCGTTTTTCAGTCTTTCATGCTGGTGCCGACGCTGAACGCGCTGGAGAACGTACAACTACCTGCCCTGCTGCGCGGTGAGTCCGACGCCAGCAGTCGCGCACAGGCGGTGCAGTTGCTGCAGCAGCTGGGGCTGGGTGAGCGGCAGCATCATCTGCCTGCACAGCTTTCCGGCGGCGAACAGCAGCGCGTGGCGCTGGCCCGTGCGTTTATCGGCAAGCCCAAATTGCTGTTTGCCGACGAACCGACTGGCAATCTGGACCGGGCCACCGGCGAGCGCATTGTGGATCTGCTGTTCTCCCTCAACCGTGATGCTGCGACTACGCTGATTCTGGTCACACACGATGAGCAACTGGCAGCACGCTGCCAGCGCCGCTTACGCTTGCGCGATGGAAAATTGTGGGAGGAAGCATGATCTGGCGCTGGTTCTGGCGTGAGTGGCGGCAACCCTCGTTGCTGATTGTCTGGCTGGCGCTGACGCTGGCGGTGGCCTGCGTGCTGGCGCTCGGTAGCATCAGCGATCGCATGGAGAAAGGGTTGAGCCAGCAAAGCCGTGACTTTATCGCCGCTGACCGCGTGCTGCGTTCGGCTCATCCGATCACCGAAGCCTGGTTGCAGGATGCGCAGAAGCAAGGGCTAAAAGTCAGTCGCCAGTTGAGCTTTATGACCATGACTTTCGCGGGTTCTGTTGACGGCGAAACACCGCCGCAGCTGGCGGATGTCAAAGCGACCGATCAGGCCTATCCGCTGTATGGTGACTTACAAACCCAGCCGCCGGGCGTTAAACCGCAGCCGGGCACGGTGCTGGCCGCGCCGCGCCTGATGGCGTTACTGAATGTCAAAGTGGGTGACAATCTTGAGGTTGGCGACGCGACGCTGAAAATTGCCGGTGAAATTATTCAGGAGCCGGATTCCGGGTTTAACCCGTTCCAGACCGCACCACGGCTGCTCATGAATCTGGATGATGTGCCGAAAACCGGCGCTATTCAGCCGGGCAGTCGTCTGACCTATCGCTATATGTTTGCCGGAACGGCTGAAAATATTCATACCTATGGCGAGGCCATCAAAGGGCTGCTGAAGCCTGATCAGCGCTGGTACGGCATGGAGGATTCCGAAGGGGCGCTAGGTAAATCCTTGCAACGCTCACAGCAGTTCCTGCTGCTCTCGGCCTTGCTGACGCTGATGTTGTCGATTGCCGCCGTTGCCGTTGCAATGGGGCATTACTGCCGCAGCCGCTATGATCTGGTGGCGGTGCTGAAAACGCTCGGTGCGGGTAAAAAAGCGCTGCGCCGGTTGATCATCGGCCAGTGGGTGTCGGTTCTGCTGCTGGCGGCAGTCTGTGGCAGCGTTATCGGTTTGCTGTTTGAAGCAGTGCTGATGAAAATGCTGACACCGGTTTTACCGTCGGCATTGCCGCCGTCCGGCATCTGGCCATGGATCTGGTCGATGGGCTCGCTGGTGGTCATTTCGCTGCTGGTCGGCGCGCGTCCTTATAAGCAACTGCTGGCAACACAGCCACTGCGCGTGTTGCGTAACGACGTGGTGGCGAATGTCTGGCCGCTGCGTTGGTTTATTCCGGTGATGCTGGTGATTGTCGTGGGCTTGTTGGCCGCGCTGGTGGGGGGCAGTACGCTGCTGTGGTCGCTGCTGGCGGGTGTGGTGGTGCTGTCGTTACTGCTCGGCGCCATCGGCTGGGGCAGCCTGTTGCTGCTGCGGCGTATCAGCGTCGGCAAACTGCCGCTGCGTCTGGCGATCAACCGTCTGGTACGTCAGCCGTGGGTGACACTCAGCCAGCTGGCGGCGTTCTCCATGTCATTTATGCTGCTGGCCTTGCTGTTGGTGCTACGCGGCGACCTGCTGGACCGCTGGGAACAACAGCTGCCGCCGGACAGCCCGAACTACTTCCTGCTGAATATCACCAAAGATCAGGTGCCGCAGGTGACCGACTTCCTGCGCCAGCATCAGGCCGAACCTGAGACCTTCTACCCGATTGTCCGCGTGCGCCTGACGGGTATTAATCAGCAGGTCGCGACCGATATCATCAAACCGGACGATGCCGCAGGCGAAGCGGTTAACCGTGAGCTGAACCTGACCTGGATGCAGGGACTGCCGGATCACAATCCGCTGGTGGCCGGTGACGGCCCGCCGAAGGCCGGTGAAGTGTCAATAGACGACGGCCTGGCCGGAAGGCTGGGCGTGAAGATTGGCGATACGCTGACCTTCAGCGGTGATACCCAGGAGTTCAGCGCCAAAATCTCCAGCCTGCGTAAGGTGGACTGGGACAGCCTGCGTCCGAACTTCTACTTCATCTTCCCGCCGGGCGCGCTGGATGCTCAGCCGCAGAGCTGGCTGACCAGTTTCCGCTACCACGGCGACGGTAAAGCCATTACCCAGCTTAACCGTCAGTTCCCGACGCTTAGCCTGCTGGATATCGGTTCTATCCTTAAACAGGTCGGGCAGGTGTTGCAGCAGGTGAGCCGGGCACTGGAGGTGATGGTGATCCTGGTGATGTTGTGCGGCGGTCTGTTATTGCTGGCACAGATTCAGATCGGGATGCGTCAGCGCCGTCAGGAGCTGATCGTCTACCGCACGCTGGGCGCCAGTAAAAAATTGCTTCGCAGCACGCTGTGGTGTGAGTTCGCGGTGCTCGGGCTGGTGGCTGGGATCGCCGCTGCCGTCGGGGCCGAAGCCGCGCTGTGGATACTGCAACGTAAGGTGTTTGATTTCCCGTGGGAGCCAAATATTGTGCTCTGGTGGTCGGTGCCGCTCGTCAGCGCGCTGCTGCTGTCGCTATGCGGTGGCTGGATGGGCGTGCGGTTACTGCGGGGAAGGGCGCTGTTTCGTGGGTATAACGGATAATGCCTGTTCGCCCGAAATACACGGGGCGAGCAAAGCGTGGGGCATCCCTGCGGGAACCCCATCACTTCGCTTGCCCTAAAATTTTGCGTCAGTATTGCTACAAACCCTAAAACAGCGGTGGAGGAAATAATAAAAAGGATGTCAGCTCCCGCCCAAACTGGGCGGGTAGAGGAATGATTTAAGCGAGTTTATTTATCGCCCATGCAATACCGCTTTTGTACTCCGGCGGCAGCATCGGCACTAACGCGTTCAGCGTCTCTTTCAGCAACCCGGCGCTGGCGTCATTCAGATTGAGGTGCCCGACCTTACGGCCTTCGCGTACCTCTTTCTCATACCAGTGCAGGTTCACCAGCGGCAGGCTCAGCCAGTCGGTGGAAAGTGCGGTGCCAATCAGGTTAACCATCACAGACGGCGTACTGACCACTGGTTTTGGCAACGGCAGGCCAAGAATAGCGCGCAGATGCATTTCGAACTGGCTGTAGGATGCCCCGTTCTGCGTCCAATGCCCGCTGTTGTGTACACGCGGTGCCAGTTCGTTAATCAGCAAACCTCCGCTGACGACAAAACACTCCATCGCCATCACACCGACATAATTCAGCTCATTGAGAATGGCTGACAACATGCTTTCAGCTTGCTGTTGCAACGCGGCGTCAGGTTGTGGCAGCGCTACGCTGGTGCGCAGAATGCCGTCTTCGTGCAGGTTATGGGTCAGCGGGTAGAATACGGTCACTCCGTCGTGGCCGCGCGCGCCCACCAGCGATACTTCACCAGAGAAATTGATGCCTTGCTCGACGATACATTCGCCGTAGCAGTCAGCCGGTAATGTCTTCTCTTCGCCAGTGCGCAAACGCCACTGACCACGGCCGTCGTAACCGCCTACGCGGCGCTTAACAATCGCCAGCTCGCCGAGCTGTGCGAAGATCTGCGGCCATTCGCTTTCATCTGCCAGTAACTGCCACGGCGCGGTGGCTAAACCGAGCTGATCGAGTAGCTGTTTTTGCGTCAGACGGTCGGCCAGACGCGGAAAGATATCGCGGTTCACAAAACTTTTGTGCGTCGCCAGTTCACGGGTCAGGGCAGTTTCCGGCCAGCGCTCAATTTCAGCGGTGATCACGCTTTGCTGAAAGGGCACGGCTTCCGGTTCGGCATCGAGGCCGACAGGGTAAACCGCGATCCCCAGCGGTTCACCGGCCTGGCGCAGCATTCTGCCCAACTGGCCGTTTCCGAGTACGCAAACCGGCTTCATGCTTCCTCCCGCGGATCGGGGTTATTCAGCACTTCATCGGTTTGTGCCTGACGCCACGCTGCCAGATTTTTACCAATCTCAGCGTCGTGCAGCGCCAGAATCTGTGCTGCCAGCAGGGCCGCGTTGGCCGCTCCTGCTTTACCGATAGCCAGCGTGCCGACCGGAATGCCGCGCGGCATCTGGACGATGGAATAGAGGCTGTCCACACCGCTCAGCGCGGCGCTTTGCACCGGTACGCCGAGCACCGGCACCAGCGTTTTCGCTGCGATCATGCCCGGTAAATGGGCCGCGCCGCCTGCGCCTGCAATAATCACATCCAGACCGTTTTCAGCCGCCTGTTCGGCAAAGCTGAACAGTTTATCTGGCGTACGGTGAGCGGAAACAACTTCGACATGGAAAGGAATATTCAGCGTTGTGAGAACCCCGGCGGCGAACTGCATGGTCGCCCAGTCACTTTTAGACCCCATAACGATGGCGATTTTTGCCGGGGTAACGTTGGATGACATGTCTGTAAAGCTCCTGTGATTAAACAAGCGTCGTCAGGCATCCGGAGATTTTACACCGGAGTTTTCTGACGGAGAGGGCGCAAATCATATCACGCTCCCAAAGCAAGGAAAACGATTGCGTAGCGGGTTTATGTGGCTTTTAAAACCGAAGGGATCAGAACGGGAAGGTCACCAGCTCCACGCCATCGGCGCTGACTTTGATCATCGAGCCCTGTTCATGCCAGGCACCCAGTACGGCGCGGTGGCCGGTCTGGCCGTTTAACGGCACCTCGTGAATGGCAGGGCGATGGGTGTGGCCGTGGATCATCCATTCGACGCCGTTCTCCTGCATGGCGTGAATCACCGCCTGCGGATTGACATCCATAATCTCCAGCGATTTTCCGCTATTAGAAGCCTTACTGTTGGCACGCATTTTTGCGGCAATCGCCAGACGCCATTTCAGTGGCAGAGCGAGGAAAATTTTCTGGATCAGCGGATTGCGGACTTTCTTGCGGAATTTCTGATAGCCGGTATCGTCGGTACAGAGCGTATCGCCGTGCAAGATCAGCACCCGATGGCCGTAAAGCTCAAGCACTTTGGTGTCGGGCAGAATTTGCATCAGGCTGTCGCGGGCAAAGCGCCGTCCGACTAAGAAATCGCGGTTACCGTGGATAAAGAAACAGGGCACACCCTGCTGATGAAGCGTATTCAGCGCGGCGGCGATTTCCGCATGCAGCGGCTGCGGATCGTCATCGCCAATCCAGGCTTCGAACAGATCGCCGAGAATGTACAGTGCATCGGCCTGCGGCGCATCTTCACGTAAAAAACGCAGAAAACCGGCAGTAATTGCCGGTTCCTGTGCGCAAAGATGGATATCTGCGATAAAAAACGTGGTCATCAAAAAGTCAGTTATTCGCTGACAGTAACGCTTTTAATGATCACGTCTTCTTTAGGCACGTCTTGATGCATACCGCTGCGGCCGGTTTTCACGCCTTTAATCGCATCGACGACGTCCATACCTTCAACCACTTCTGCAAACACGCAGTAACCCCAACCCTGTGCATTTTCGCCAGTGTGGTTAAGGAAGTCGTTGTCAGTTACGTTGATGAAGAACTGGCCGGTGGCTGAATGTGGGTCATTGGTACGGGCCATCGCCAGCGTGCCTTTGGTGTTTTTCAGACCATTATTTGCTTCATTCTTGATGGGCGCATCAGTGTTTTTCTGGTTCATGCCTGGCTCAAAACCGCCGCCCTGGATCATGAAACCGTTAATCACACGGTGAAAAATGGTGTTGTCGTAGAAACCTTTACGGCAATAATTCAGGAAGTTTTCGACGGTGACCGGCGCTTTGTCTGCGAAGGTTTTAATAACGATGTCGCCGTGATTGGTGTGTAAAGTGACCATAATAATCATCCTGCTTATGTTGATGTGTGCTCTCAGTGTGAGCCGCTACTATAGCCTTTTCTTATACCACAACTCAAAAGCAGGCGTCAGCCGGGTGTTTCATCCGCTCAATTTCACAGCGACACTGCTTCCACATTGGGATTTTAATGTTACTTTATAACGATAATGATGGAGTGAATCCGTCGGCCCGGCGGCTTATGCCATTTCGGCGAACGCCTTTTCGTTATATTATGAGCACCATTGACGTTTTCAATGCCCAACACACGGAATAGCCTGATGCTGAAGATTTTTAATACCCTGAGTCGCCAAAAAGAGGAATTCAAGCCAATTCATGCCGGTAAAGTTGGTATGTACGTGTGTGGGATCACCGTTTACGACCTGTGTCACATTGGCCACGGTCGCACATTTGTCTCTTTCGACGTTGTATCGCGCTACCTGCGTTATCTCGGTTATGACCTCAAGTATGTACGTAACATCACCGATATTGACGACAAAATCATTAAACGTGCAGCAGAAAGAGGCGAAGCCTTTACCGCGCTGACCGATCGTATGATTGCTGAGATGCACGCGGATTTCGCCGCGCTGGGTATTCTGCCGCCAGATTCTGAACCGCGTGCCACCGGGCATATCGCGGAGATCATTGAGATTGTGCAGAAACTGATCGACCGCGATCACGCCTACGTGGCCTCTAATGGTGACGTGATGTTCTGGGTGGAGAGCGATCCGGATTACGGTTTGCTGTCGCGTCAGGATCTCGACCAATTACAGGCCGGCGCGCGCGTTGAAGTGGCGGCGGATGTCAAACGTAACCCCATGGACTTCGTGTTGTGGAAAATGTCCAAACCGGGCGAACCAAGCTGGACCTCGCCATGGGGAAAAGGCCGTCCGGGCTGGCATATCGAATGTTCCGCCATGAACTGCAAACAGCTTGGCGAACATTTTGATATTCACGGCGGCGGTTCTGATCTGATGTTCCCGCACCACGAGAATGAAATCGCTCAGTCGAGTTGTGCCCACGATGGCCCGTACGTCAATACCTGGATGCACTCTGGTATGGTGATGATCGACCGCGAAAAAATGTCCAAATCGCTGGATAACTTCTTCACGGTGCGCGACGTCCTGAAATATTACGACGCCGAAAGCGTGCGCTACTTCCTGATGTCCGGCCATTACCGCAGTCAGCTGAATTACAGCGAAGAGAACCTGAAACTGGCACGTACCTCATTGGAGCGTCTCTATACCGCACTGCGCGGAACCGACGCAAATGCAGCCGCCGCCGGCGGCGAAGCCTTTGTAACGCGGTTTCGCGAAGCGATGGACGACGATTTCAACACGTCGGAAGCTTATTCCGTCTTGTTCGATATGGCGCGCGACATCAATCGTCTGAAAGCCGAAGACATGAATGCGGCCAACGGTTTAGCTGCAGAATTGCGCCAGTTAGGCTGCGTGCTGGGCCTGCTGGAGAAAGATCCGGAGCAGTTCCTGCAGTCAGGTGCTCAGGCGGAGGACGACGGCGAAGTGGCTGAGATAGAAGCCCTGATTAAACAGCGTAACGACGCCCGTGCCAGCAAAGACTGGGGCATGGCGGATCAGGCGCGTGATCGGCTAAATGAGATGGGGATCGTGTTGGAAGATGGACCAACCGGCACCACCTGGCGCCGAAAATAAGCTATTTTACTTGCCATAATATCGATATAAAAAAAGCGCGGTCGGGTTATTCCCTCCGCGCTTTTTTATGGCTCAGAACCGGGTTTATTCGGCTGAGGCTTTGACCACCAGCTTGCTGCTGGCAAATTCTACCTGCTGGTCAGCAAGGATTTTACAACGTTTGCGGGTTTCTACCTGCCCGTTGACCTTCACCTGACCTTCAGCGATCACGGCTTTAGCCGCTGCGCCGCTTTCACACCAGCCCATAAATTTGAGCAGGTCGCACAGTTCAACGTGCGGGTGTTTTTCGAGAAAAAAAGTTTCCATGGTTTCCTGACTTATCTGTTACTGACTTTTAGTTGGCGCTGATGTCGTGATATTCCTCGCAAGCCTGCAAGGTATTTTGAATCAGCGTCGCGACCGTCATCGGGCCTACGCCGCCCGGCACCGGTGTAATAAATGAAGCACGTTCTGCCGCGGCATCAAATTCCACATCGCCGACAACTTTACCACTTTCCAGACGGTTTATACCGACATCCACCACGATTGCGCCCGGTTTAATCCATTCACCGGGAATAAAGCCGGGTTTACCGACCGCAACCACCACCAGATCGGCGTTCTCGACATGATGGCGTAGATTTTTGGTAAAGCGGTGCGTGACGGTGGTAGTACAACCGGCAAGCAGCAGTTCCATGCTCATCGGACGGCCCACGATGTTTGATGCGCCAATCACCACGGCGTTCAGACCGAAAGTATCGATGCCATAGCGTTCTAATAGCGTCACGATACCGCGCGGAGTACAAGGGCGCAGGGTAGGCGCACGCTGGCACAGGCGGCCGACATTGTAGGGGTGGAAGCCGTCAACGTCTTTGTCCGGATGAATGCTTTCCAGCACTTTCACATTGTCGATGCCCGCAGGCAGCGGAAGCTGAACCAAAATGCCGTCAATCGCGCTGTCGTTATTCAGCTCGTTGATTAATTTCAGCAGCTCGCCTTCGGTAGTGGTAGCGGGTAAATCATAAGAGCGTGACAGGAAGCCCACTTCCTCACAGGAGCGGCGCTTGCTGGCAACGTAAATCTGCGATGCCGGATTCTCTCCGACCAGCACAACAGCCAAACCCGGTGCACGCTTACCGGTGGCCAGTCGTTGTTTCACTTTTTCCGCAACTTCGTTTCTGACCTGCTGCGCAATCGTTTTACCGTCAATAATCTTTGCTGACATCGGGGAGTAAATCCATCAATTAAAAAATGCAGGGGATGGCCCTATTTTGGCAGAAGCAGCGCGCGCTGTCAGGCGCTGAATTGTCGTGGCCAGTAAAATTGCCGCAGGTTTGCGCAGACGTTTGCAGAGAATGTCGCTATTTTAAGAGAACGTAAAATCGAAAACATAAGGAAAAGCGGGATGACACGTAAAGTGGGAATTATCGGCGCAGGCCATGTCGGTGCTGATGTGGCCTTTTCTCTGGTCACGCAGGGACTGTGCGATGTGATTGTTTTACTGGATGAAAATGAGAAAAAGGCCGCCAGCCAGGCGCTGGAGCTGCGCGATATGGCGTCGCTTGTCGTATCGCGGGTTAAGGTCATCGCTAATGACTATGCCGAACTGCAGGATGCCGACGTAGTGGTCATCGCCGTCGGCCCGAAAACCTTATTACGTGAGGATCGTCTGGAGGAGCTGGCTGAGACGCGTGCCGCGGTCCGTGAAGTTGTGCCACGCCTTATTGCCAGCGGCTTTGGCGGGGTGATCCTCAACATCACCAACCCGTGTGACGTGATAACCCAGATTATTCAACAGACCAGCGGCTTTCCGGATTCGCAGGTTTTCGGCACCGGTACATCTCTCGATACTGCCCGCATGAAGCGCGTGGTCGGTGAGTTCTTTGGTTTCGACCCGAAAAGCGTTACCGGCTATGTCATGGGCGAGCACGGCGAGTCGCAGTTTGTGGCCTGGAGCACCGTGACATTAGGCGGTCGGCCGGTTGCTGAACTGGCGGGTGACACGCCTGTCGACTGGGCCAAAATGGACAGCGCCGTACGCGGCGGAGGCTGGGAGATACTGCAAGGTAAGGGTTGGACCAGTTTTGGTATCGCAACGGCCACTGCGCGCTTAGTCGATGCCATTCTGTCGGATGCCAACACAGTCTACCCGGTCGCCGCATGGGATGAGAATCTGCGGGTGTACATCGGCCAGCCTGCCGTTATCGGCAAAAGAGGCGTAGTGCAAACCCTGCAACCTGAGCTGACTGCCTATGAAAACATAGCCTATCAGGCATCGGCGCGAGTAATCACTGCGGCCATAAATTCAGAGAAATAGTCTTCTGGAACGCAGAATCAAAGCCAGCAGGGCGGATAAACAGAGCAAATCGTTCAGTCATTAAGCAGTGAGGTCGAAAGCCATTGACTCACTGCGGTCTGCCCGTATAATCCGAGTCCGCAACGCTCCCAAAAGGGACTGCAATGCGCCCTTAGCTCAGTTGGATAGAGCAACGGCCTTCTAAGCCGTAGGTCACAGGTTCGAGCCCTGTAGGGCGTACCATTTCGAAGTAAACAGACGTCAACTGGCGTCTTTTTTATGCCTGAAATTCAGTGGTTTGGCTGATTTTAGCGCGTTGAAATTATCCTAAATTCCCTTAACATCAACCAGCATTAACGATATCTAAAAATATGGTTATCCCTTCCTAATATAAAACCTCTTACAACTCCCTAAACGACCCCAGCCTAAATCCGCGTTCGCTGATAGCCTGTTTTAACGAGGCGGATGTCAGAATGTCCAGTTCAGTCAGGCGAGGGTAGCAATATTGGCTGGCGAGGATTGTGTGGTCGATAAAGGACGGGTGACACATGATTTCTAATGAGTTTTCCTGCCGCTCGATGGCTTTCTCCAGCGTATTCAGGAAGAGGGTTTCGGTGATGTTATCACCATAGAACCCGCTGTCGAATCCCTGCGTACTGCGCGCGCCATGTAACACGATACTATCTTTTCTGACCGCATCACGGTCAATACGCATTGGCAGGTCTTTCTCTTTTGCAAAGGATTCAACCAGCGGGTAAATCTGCGGGATCATATGTACATGATGGTGGCTGTCGATGTGGGTGGGTGGCCTGCCAAAGAGTTCGATAAAGCGTGCAAACTGACATGCCAGCTCACGCTCAATTTCATCCAATGGCAGGGTTTCCGCCTCGGCCTGCTCCCAGATCCACTTGCCCAATACGTCGTTGCGCACCAGACCAGGCATTGGCGTCAGTGGCCGCCCCAGAGTCAGGACAAAGTGCATACCGACCGCCAGTTCCGGGTGTGCGGCGCTAAGCTCGGCGGCGTGTCCTACCGTTGCGGTATTCATCATGGCGGTGGTGGAGGTTACGACGCCGTGATGGAAGGCTTCAATAATGCCGTAGTTTTGGGCTTTGCAAAGACCAAAATCGTCCGCATTAACAATCAGTAATTTATCCATAAATGCCTCTTCAAATGCCTCCCTTACGGGAGGCAGTAGATCACTTCAACGTGGCAATCGTTTCTGCAAAGTTGGGCAGCAGTGCTTCATGTGCCAACAACATTTCACGGGCCAGTTTCTCGGCATCTTTATCTGAGTGAATCAACGGGCTAAGGTTTAGCGCCAGCAGCACATCATTGAGCTTGCCGCTTAACGCGGCTTCACTGGCGGCGATCTCAAACCCTTTGATGGTATAGATTAACCCAAGTACTTTTTCATCAAAGTGGGTGAGGCGCGGATGTGGCGTTGCGCCATTGCGTCCGATGGTGCAGGTCATCTCGATGGCCCAGTCGGCTGGAATGTTATCAATATGCCCGTGATGCGGGAAATTGACGTACTGCTCAGTTTGTTTGTCGTTGTAGATTGCGCTGATCACTTCACAGGCGGCATCGGAGTAATAGGCTCCGCCACGCAGTTCAAGCTCTTTGGGTTTAACGTTAAGCTCAGGATCTTTGTAGAGTTCGAAGAGCTGTTTTTCCACTTTCTGTACAACCGTCGCGCGCGCGCCACCTTTGTAGTATTCACCCATTTCGATGGCGAGCATCTCTTTTTGCTTAAAGTAGTACAGCAGGTAGGAGCAAGGCAGCAGGTTAAGGGAGCGGATCAGGCCTTCGCTGAAGGGCAAATCGAAGATGTTTTTTACCGAACCTGCCGTTAGCGTGCCGGAGGCAACGCCGTCCAGCAACTCAGCAAAACGTGACTCACCGTTAACGATGACATCTTTGATAAACACCATATGGTTCAGGCCAAAGAGATCAATCGACAAATCATCCTGCGGGTGAATTTTTAGCACATCCTGGATAAACATCTTCATGCCGACCGGGATGTTACACACGCCAATGAATTTCTTGAATTTGGTATGGCGAAATACTGCTTCTGTGACCATGCCAGCCGGGTTAGTGAAGTTAATCACCCACGCGTCAGGGCAAATCTCTTCGACATCTTTAATGATGTCAAAGATCACAGGGATCGTACGTAAGCCTTTGAACAGGCCCCCGGCGCCGTTAGTTTCCTGCCCCAGATAACCGTGACTTAATGGAATGCGTTCATCCAGTTCGCGCGCTTTGAGCTGGCCAACCCGCAGCTGTGTTGTAACAAAATCTGCACCTGTCAGTGCCTCACGACGGTTCAGTGTTTTATGCAGGGTGATAGGAACACCTGCGCGTTTAATCATGCGCTGGCACAGATCAAAAATAATGTCCTGCTTCTCTTTCCCTGCTTCAATATCCACCAGCCATAATTCAGTAACCGGTAATTCATCATAACGTTTAATAAAGCCTTCAAGTAATTCTGGCGTGTAGCTACTACCGCCACCAATTGTGACGACTTTCAGTTTTTTGCTCATGGGCTCTCCCGTGCAATTTTATTGCACTGCAAATTAAAGCAGCGATATTAATGAAAAAATAAGTGTGCGTTAATTAATGCTAAATAATTTTTTCCGATAATGATTGGGTGTAAAGGAGGTCAGCTTTTTAAAGTTTTTAATAAACATGCTCGGACTGCTATAGCCTGAGTCAAAAGCAATGTCGGTTACAGAGTAATTGGTGATCTCCAGCTGTTTCTTGGCAAAGTCAATACGGATTTCATTAATGATCTGCATCGGCGTTTTACCATAGTGGCGCTGCGTAGCACGGGTCAGGTATTCCTGTGATTTGCCAGATAATTCGACCATATTCGATATCGCCTTATCACCAAACCGCGATTTATCATGCATCCTTTCTACGGTGGATGTCAGCCAGGCTGGCACATCCGTTGTCACTTCTGACTCCCGGTGATGACGTAATCGGTTCACAATATAAAAGGTCACCATCTCCAGGAATTCGTTAAACTCACCGTTTCTAAAATTAAGTGAGGCCGTAACAGACTCAATATAATTCAGAAATTCCGGATTTATTTTATATACCTGAGAGGCAACAAATTGTGGCGGTAATAAAGACAAATACTGCTGTTCGAAAAATGCTTTGCTGATCCCGACATTGAGTATCCGGGTTGCACCAAACTCGTAGAAACTTTGATGATTCGACCCTAATGGAATGAAGACAAAATCTCCTCGCTCCAACAGGACTCTTTTGCCATTCACGGTCTGGTAATAGCGGCCAGTCAGTACCACTGTGAATTCGTAGTAATCATGTTCATGCAGCCCGGAAATGCTCTCTACCTTATTGTAGATAAACATGTGGAAATTCTGACCGTCGAAGAGTTGATTTTCGCGCGCTGTCCTGATTTCCATACTCAATACCGGTGGCTGCATGATGGCTTCCTACGTTATTTTATTTTTTCGTGAAGCTCAATCAGTTCTGTTATCAGTTCACGAGCCAGCATCGAGGTCATCAGGTGGTCCTGCGCATGAACCAAAATCAAACTGACCTTCATCTTGCCTTCACCCATGTCATCTTCAATCAGTTTGGTCTGTACCAGATGCGCTTCATTCAGGGACTGGCGGGACTGATCCATGAGCGCTTTAGCCTGTTCAAAATCACCTTCTTTGGCTTTTCTCAGCGCGGAGTAAGCCAGGCTGCGGGCCTGCCCGGAGTTAAGGATTAACCCCATCACCACTTCTTCGAGTTCCTGCATTTCATCCTGTGCTTCAACAATGCTGTCTAAATCAATCATTTTTATCTCTCCGTGATAACCGCTTGGCAGCGGGAAGGTGAGCACTTCCCGCTGCGGGTCAGGTTAGAATTTCAGTGCAGCGGCAATATCTTCTTCGCTTTCTTCTTCTTCGATAATCGCCTGGGCTTTGTTAGAAAGAATAACGAAAGGCATATACACCAGCGTGGCGATTCCAAGGTTGAATAGTGCGACTAACAAGGCGGCGATGCTGCCGTTACTGTTAAAGAATGCACCGAGCCCGGTTGGCATAGTCCACGGTGCCAGGTTGGTCACCGGTGGAATAATGCCCAAGCTGTAAGCTGCGAGGGTGATCGCCGCCAAAATGGGCTGAACCAGTACGAAGGGAATAAACATCACTGGGTTCATGATAATCGGCAGACCGAACAGAATGGGTTCATTAATCTGGAAGATACCTGACGGCAGGGCCAGCTTAGCCACCTGGCGGTGATCTGCACGGCGTGACGCAATGAATATCGCGATAATCAGACCCAGTGTTGCCCCGGAACCTCCCAACAGGATGTAGGAGTCGAGCATTGGTTTGGCCCAGAAGTGGAAGGTTTTACCCGCTTCAATCGCCGCACTTACAGATCCGTATTCGGTATACAAGGCAATGTTTTCCAATGCCCATGGGGTCATAATGCCGCTGTCTAACGCGGTTAGCGCCAGAGAACCATGTACACCAAAGAACCACAGCAGGGAGTTGAAAATAACGTAAGCCCAACCCACGACACTTCCCATTGACGCCAAAGGTTTGGAGATCGAGTCCATAATGATCTGGTGGAAGTTGTTGCCATATAATCCCAGCAACCAGGAAATTACCCCGAAGATGAGTAAGATAATAAAGCCGGGAATTAACGCAGAGAATGAACGTGCGACAGAGGAAGGGACACTGGCTGGCAACGTAATAACCCAATTTCTGCGGATAATAAATGTAAACATTTCAGCGACGACGAGTCCGATAAGCATACCGGAAATAATATTTGCGCCTCCTAGCCAGTTGGCACCCACCGCATAAGACTCACCGACGCTAAATGGCGTGACGGTCATAAAGGCCGCCACGGCTAATAAACCCGCAGAAAGAGGATCGACTTTCCGCTCTTCTGCTAGCGCCATGCCTATAAAGAAAGGCGCCATTAATGACATAATGCCTAACGTACCGTTGTAGACATTAACACCGATGGTCTTTAAGCCGGCCAATGCTTCAATGGTTGACGGTTCTAAACGGACACCTAATGAATAAAAGAAAGAACCATCACCAAAATTCAGAAATACGTTATTAATTAAAACAAACATGGCTCCGGCCAGGGTTAACGGCATTAACCTGATGAAACCATTTTTAATCGCATTGATGTGGGGCTGTTTACCTATTTTGACGGCAAAAGGAAGGAGTATCTTCTCAAGTGAATCAATGGCTTTGCTCATTGTTATTTTCCTTTAATGCCGCCTTATGACGGCCAGGGTATGAAGTTCGCTCTTTGACTGTTTTTTCTCTTTGACTTAAATATTCAATTTTAAAATAAAATAAAAAAAATATAAAATGACTACTGACTTGCTGCTTTTTTGATTGCCGCAACGGCGGCTTTCAGAACGCCTAATCCATCGATTTTGCCGTACATGACAGAATCAATCACTTCAACCGGCTTGCCCGGTAATATTTTTTGAATTTCGGCCAGCTTGTAGGCAATTTGAGGGCCCAGAAGCACCAGATCCGCCGCACCGCCTTTCTCCGCCGCCAGCGACTCAGAAAATGCTTCAATAATGACCGGCACTTCGTATTTTTCAGCCTGCGCCTTCATTTTAGAAACCAGCAGTGAGGTAGACATTCCCGCGGAACAAAACAAATAGATGACTTTCTTTTCCATTATGAAATCCTTCTATTCCAAAGTAATTGCAGGTCAGAACGGGGGATCCCTTTCTGCCTACAGCGACAATCCTAAGTGCCTATCCTGATTGTCTCTGCTTGAAGGGAGTATAGGGCATCACTGTTGCCGGAGGATAATTCATTGCTATATAAAATCGTCTCTCCTTGACTATCCCTTATGACTCCCTTCACATTTTGGGGAAATAGTCTGCACGACTACCTGAACTGACATCCTTCGTATTTTCAAATCAGCTACTGAATACTTTACAAAATGCGTAAAAATGTGATCAGGATCAATGGCATTGCGCGATAAGGTTTTACTCTTTGAGTGGAACTCACTCACCAAGGATGACCTATGAAAGTAAAAGATTTTTTTGTCATGACAATGCCTGACAGACGGAGATATGGCGTTGCATTGTTTGTCGGTATTGTTGCCGGTGTTATGTCTGCATTTGTAAAATGGGGAGCCGAAGTTCCTCTGCCACCTCGCACCTTTTCAGGTGGACGTGATGCGTTTAATCCCCCATTTCTATTTCTAAGAGATTATCTCGGTATTGACCCAACTCAGGCCGTTTACCACTTCTCTGAGCACATCATTAATCCGGTGCACATTACCCACATCATTTTCTCTCTGGTCTTCGCGATAGGCTATTGCCTGGTAGCTGAAATCTTTCCGAAAGTGAAATTATGGCAGGGCGCGATGGCGGGTGTTATTGCAACCATTGCCGTCCACTGGATCAGTTTCCCACTATTGGGTTTGACCCCGCCGTTATCCGGGATCCCGTTTGATGAATATGCTTCTGAATTATTGGGCCATATATTCTGGTTCTGGGCGATTGAGATGATCCGTCGTGACCTGAGAAACCGAATAACACATGAACCCGATGCCGAAGTTCCTCTGAATTCACCGTTCCGTTAATGCTTTGACTCTTCGAATCAGGCCCGCCTTGTTACACAGGCGGGTTTTTAATACCTCTGTTCGGCCCTATCGCTCCCACCTTCAGTTCATTGAGTGAGGCGTCACTCTGTTTTGCTTCATCAGGTTGGTGTTCGCTTGTTCACAGAGCTCAAATAGCATCGGTATCAGATGCGCGGCAGCTTTCAGATTCCATCACGCCATAAGGTTCCAATCTCAAAGTGTGACTCAGCCAGGAGACTTTATTCCTCCGCTAACAGCAAAGAAACAGGTTGGATGCATTTACAGGGATTTGTATCTGGATTTGGAATATGTCTCGCAAAGGTAAGATTGTGGATAGAGAATTTGCCATCAATCAGACTCATCCTGCTACCATTACCCTTATAAAACAGGCTATTCGGATCCCCTATTTTAAAGGAAAGACAATGAAGAGATTGCTAATTGCCATGCTGGCATTTGTCCTGGTGGGCTGTGTACAACATCAGGCACCCCCGGTTTCACAGAAAACGATAGGAATGGCGAATCCCGCTTCCGTCTACTGCCATGAAAAAGGCGGTAAATCACAAAGCGTGCAGACCAGCGCGGGTGCGCGCGCTGAGTGTTTGTTGCCCGGTGGTGAAAAAATGGATGAGTGGGAGCTGTATCGCAGAGATCATAAATAAAGCATGAAGTACGCCGTTGCTTAGGCGCACTTTGATGATTTTTTATTGCCTGACCTTTTACTCAGCAAAACTTATTTTACTGAGTAAGAGTGTCAGGCATCTGGAGTTTTATTTACGCCGTGGCGGACTGACGTAGCTGTGCCGGGTCGGTTTGCAGTAATACTACGCTGCTAAAGTCTTGCAGGTTGAACTGATGTAAATAGCCCTCAAACGAGCTATGGGTGTTGGCCTTTTGCCAGTGCGATTTAAGGGTTCCGAGGAGATCGACTGATTTAGTGGTCTGCGCAGGCGTGGTGGTATCGGATTCAAGTAATCCTTTCACGTATTTAGAAACATGCGTGGAAGTACTGGCTGTCTGGTTCAGCGTGGCACTGATTAATGCGCCTTTACGGTACTGAATATCCGTGGCGCTTTCTGCTTTGTCATCTATCTGAGTGTACTCGTAATTTTGTGAAGCTTTCAGCGTGGTGAGGTGCAATTGAAGCCCAGACGACAGGGGCTTATGGTAGCTGGCCACGAGATGGGACTGCTGTTTCTGGCTGATGCCGCGGTCCAGGGTGCTGTTGCCCGTGATGCTGGTATTTTGCGAAATCTGATAATAGAAAGCATCAACTTCATCCGGGCGCAGCGGATTGATGGTGTTATCCGGCGTTTGCGTAACGGAGGCGTTGAAATCTGCCAGTCCGGTCAGCATGTTTTTATCCGTTCCATTCAGGGAGAAATGAACGGCGGCGGGTGCGCTATTTTTTGGCGTAGCGGCCGCTTCGCCATAGTTGCTGTTGAGGGCGCTAAAGGCATCCCGGAACATGTCCATTAATGCTTCATTGCCGTTGCCGCGACCCTTTGCGCTGTCGATCTGCTTAAGATACTGGTTTAGCGCCTGTTGCTGCTGAGTAGCGGTCCCTAAGAGCGCTTGTTTACTCATATCCACGCTGATATTCACCGTACCAGCGATACCTGTCGATTTAACCGAACGCTGCTTACTGTCAGCGTGGAAATCCAGCGTTTGCGCGCTGCTTAATTTTGCATGCAGGTCAACGGAGGAAAGCACTGAGCTGTCGAATTTCGTTAACCCGGCCACATCCAGACGCGGAGGTTGTTGTGTCAGGCCATCAATGGTTTTCTGGAAGGCATCGGACAGTTTTGCCAGCGCAGTACGTTCGGCTTCGCTCAGGTTGCCATTCGTCACCTCAATTTGTACGCCCAGCGCATCGTTACTGCTGCCAAGTGTGATATTCACCAACGCGCCGCCTGCAGTTTTGATGCTCAGGCTGAACTGGTTGTCGGTGTTTTTCACCGGGTTCAGACCCTCGATGGACGACGCCTGACGGACAGATTGCGAGAAGTTGCTGCCGTCATTTGTGAAGCGGCTAAGCAGCGCCGCTCCAAGCCCCTGGAAACGTACCGCAGTGGCCTGTGAGGTAAAGTTGCCAGCCATTTTGCTACTTATGCTGTCGCTTGACGCCTTTTCCCAGACGGGGACAGGGCGGGTGATGGTGTATACCGGCTTAGTGTTTACAGATTCCACTTTTCCGAATGACACTAAAACGGATTGGGGAGCCGTAGCCTGTGATTCCTGGGCAATGGCCGTCACGGCGGTCGTTTTGGTTGTAGATACCAGCGTATTGAGAGATTGATTTCCTGCCAGAGATATTACAGTCATCCTGATGAGCCCTTATTTTTCACGTCTTCGCGTTGATGGGTACGGTGATCCTTGTGGTGTTATTTTCGGCAGAATGGCAGAAAACTTTAATGCAGCAATAGGAAGGAAGGGCAGAAGGGGCTTTCATGAAAATGAGGAGCGGAGGGTATGATGAAAGACGGCAGACAAGAGGTTTATGAATGCCGAAACCGGCTAGGTGCAGGTTTCGGCGAGGTAATTCTCTCTTATCGGCAAACCTGGCCATCGGCCATGACTACCGTTATTTCACCCTGCCAAAATTCGGCAATAAATATCTCATTGAAGTTATTTATATTTAGAGAGGCTATCTTTTCTTGTAGCCATGCTTCATCTCTGCCAATCGCTTCAAGCTCTGAGTGGCGTATTCGACCATCTTTGACCAATATGACTGACGGCATCTCAGCGCCTTCACAGATGGCGGTGATTTGGCCTCCAGGTTCGATCTGCGCATATTTTAAGTTCTGGAAGGAGTGAATGCCTTGTGCATGCAACTGCGATGCGACGTTAAGGATATCGATTTTGTTCCTTCTTTTTAAAATGTTATCCATGATGAATTTTCCGTCCTTTACGATAGGTATTGGATTACCTATCGCGAAAGAGCGGAATAGGAAGAAGCGTTTGCTCACCGAGTTGAGGAGTGATATCAGCATAACGCCGATCACCAATACGATGACATATTGATATAAAGGAATGACATCGTTATAAATTACGCCGCCAATAATACCGCCCAAAACGAAGTTACCTATAAAATCCACTGGCGTCATTTGCGATAATTGTGTTTTACCTGAAAAATTCAAATGTGAAATAACAATTAAAAAACCAATGACGAATTTTGCCAAGACGAGAAGATAGTATTCCATTATGTGTGTGCTCCTGTGCGAATCTCCTTAACATAACATAATTTTATTGAATGTTAATTCCTTCACGTTTTTTGCATGTTGATGCAACTTTTGGCTGTGCCTACGGTGGCGTCAGACCCCCGTTGAAACAAAATTAAACAATCTGCCCTCACGCTTAGCTTGCGGTATGTAGTATAGCCAATGCTATATTCATAATTGGCGAGTGAAAATCGAACAACATAATAATAATTCCATTACACAGGGTAAGAATGAGTATGCGTGAAGTGACCCCCTCTTCTTCATTGACCGAGCGAACCAACACGGCCATTAGCGATGCACTTTCCGGACGTAAGCGCGGAATGATGACGCCGCTGCTGTTTGCTGGTCCGGCGGTGATCGCCTCGATTGCCTATATGGATCCTGGCAATTTCGCCACCAATATTCAGGCTGGCTCGAAGTACGGCTATACGCTGCTGTGGGTGGTGGTGATGGCCAATCTTATTGCCATGCTGTTTCAGGCGCTGTCGGCTAAGCTGGGTATCGTCACCAATAAAAATCTGGCTGAGATGTGTCGCGAACAGTTTCCGCAGCCGGTGGTATGGGGAATGTGGGGCGTCAGTGAGGTTGCGGCAATGGCGACCGATTTGGCCGAGTTTCTCGGCGGAGCGATTGCGCTGTCATTGTTATTCCACATGCCGTTACTGGCCGGCATGGGCGTAACGGCGGTGATTACTTACGCTTTATTGATGGTGGAAAAGCGCGGGTTCAGGCCGCTTGAACTGATGATTGGTGGGTTGGTCGCGGTGATTGCACTCTGTTATCTGGTAGAGATGTTTATTGTGCCGGTGGATTGGGCCGCCGCCGGGATGGGCATGATCATGCCGCAGTTACCCGATGCACAGGCGCTTACCATCTCAGTTGGCATCATCGGTGCAACAGTCATGCCGCATGCAATTTTCCTGCACTCGGGTCTTACCCAGCATCGCACTCAGGTCAATAATCAGGGGGAGCGCCGCAAACTGCTGCGTTTTTCCAATATTGAAGTGGTGATTGCAGTGACGGTGGCCGGTATGGTGAATATTGCCATGGTGATCATGGCTTCGAGCGCATTTCACGCCGGTCACAGCGACGTGGCTGAAATCGAAACTGCCTACCACACGTTGACACCCTTACTTGGCATCGGGGCAGCAGGCGTGTTCCTGCTCTCACTGATTGCTTCAGGTATTTCCAGCTCTGTCGTTGGCACCATGGCCGGGCAGATGATTATGCAAGGCTTTGTCGGTTTTCGTATTCCGGTATGGGTACGCCGCCTGGTGACCATGGTTCCTGCCTTCATTGTTGTGGCGATGGGGGTCAATGCGACTGACGCGCTGGTCTACAGCCAGGTTGTTCTGAGCCTGGCGCTGCCGGCGCCGATGATTGCATTGGTCATGTTCACCCGCCGCCGCGATATCATGGGCGAGTTCGTGAATAGCCGCCTGACGGTGATTGTTTCAACGATTGGCACGGTGGTGATCATCGCGTTGAATATCGTGTTGCTATTGCAGATTTTCGGAGTGAATATTCCGGGTCTTGGATAATAAGATGAGGTCTCGGGATCGGGATTAAAAACCTCATTGATTGGGCACAATGCAGGTTATTGAATGAAATATGAAGATATCCGACTCCATACCGAACGACTGGACCTGAGACCTTTTGCTATTGCAGATATCCCAGATTGGTTCTCCATCATGAGTGACCCGGTGGTGTTGCGCTACTGGAGCCATACGGCGTGGGAGTCTCATGCAGAGGCGGAGAGCGCTATTCGTCACGATATGGCCGCGATGGCCAATAAGGAGTATCTCAAACTGGCCGTCGTTGAGAAATCCAGTGGAAAAGTGATCGGCATGTGCATCGCTTTTTCTCATCATGCCGCCTCCCGTCGTATCGAAATCGGCTATTGTCTGGCGACGGATGCCCAGAAAAAAGGCTACATGCGTGAAGCGATAAGTACGTTTATTCTTTTCCTGCAAGATAAACTTAATATCAGAAGGTTTGAGGCGGATATTCACCCCGATAATCTGGGTTCACGGGGGTTACTGATGCGAATGGGCTTTGAGCTTGAGGGGCAGCTCAAAGAGCGCTGGATCGTTGGGGATGAAATTTCTGACTCTCTGATTTTTGGCCTGCTCAGTAATAAGGAATAGGATATTCTGTAGTATCAGATATCTGCATGTTTAAGAACGGGAGGGCTAATGAAGCTGCTTAAAAACGAACGGGAATATCGCACCTGGATGTCAGAGGATTTTCTCAGGACTAAAACGTTAAGTCCGGACCAGCAGGAGCAAGAGCTGCTAAGGCAAATGCCGGAAAAATTCCCCTGTATCGCCAGCGTCGTTAAAGTGCAGGGTGAACAGGAGAGGGAAACGTTGAAGTTTTTATCGCCGGAGCAGATTGCACAGTGGTCTTCTGAGATGGGCAAAAATCAGCGTTAAGCAGATTTTTTTACCGAGGTATTCCGCTATTTAAGCTTCGCGGAAATAGCGGAATACCCATTAAATTAACGCGCTAACGAGTGGGCATTCAGCCGTTTACGTAGCAGGCAGCCCAATACCAGGACCGTGGCAATGACTAACACCGCCGCAGAGATCAATACGGCAAGGAAAGCCTGGTCGAAGGCCGAACGCGCCAGCTGCGTTAATAGCGTGGCATCGCTCAGGTTCATATCCTTAGCAATCCGCAATGCTTCATCAATGCTGTCATAGGCCAGGTCTCCGGCCGGGAGGCTTTCCGGCAGCACCAGACTGCGACTATACACGGCGCTCATCAGGCCACCAAGCAGCGTCACTCCCAGCACGCCGCCCATCTCCCAGGACACATCTTCAATCGCCGCAACCATACCCGCTTTTTCTTCAGGAGCATTGAGCATGATGGCCGTCGATGCAGCAGTGATTGCACCGCCAAGTCCAAGTCCGAGAACAAACAGGCAGACCAGTTGTACAGCAATGTGGCTTTCAAACAGTATCGCCAGGCAACTGATACCCAGTGCGGTGAGAATGAAGCCACCCACGATGATCCGGCGTTCGCCAAAACGGGGCAACATCATTCCTGCCCAAGGGCCAGCCAGTGCGGAAGCGACCGGGATCGGCAAGATGAACAGCGCCGCCATCAGGGGTTTTAACCCCAGCACCAGTTGCAAGCGCTGGGTCAGCACCAGTTCAACGCCAATCAGCGCAATCATCGAGATAATCGCCACGCCAACGCCGCTGCTAAAGGCCGGATTGCGGAACAGCGAGAAATCGATCATCGGATAGAGGGCCCTTTTTTGCCGGCGGGCAAACAGGGTCAGAAACAGCACACCGAGGGTTGCCGCGATGATCAATGCGGGTACGAATGATGCCGGTTTGCTTAACTCTTTCAGCGCGTAAATCACGCCAACCAGCCCGATCATAACTTGTCCGGAACCTATCAGGTCATACGGGCGATCAGGATTTCCACCGCGATCGGGAATAAGTTTCCAAGCAAACGGGATCACGATCAGAACGACCGGCACGTTGACCAGGAAAACGGAGCCCCACCAGAAATATTCCAGTAATACGCCACCCACGACAGGGCCAAGTGCGGCCGCCCCGGATGCTACGGCAGCCCATATACCTATAGCCAGCGCGCGTTCGCGCTCATCGGTGAACACGTGGCGAACAATCGACAGCGTTGCCGGCATCATCATGGCGGCACCAATAGCCAGGAAAGCGCGTGAGGCAATTAATAGCTCAGCCGAGGGTGAGAAGGCTGCACAGAGCGAAGCCAGGGCGAAGACCGGCAGGCCAGCCATAAAGAGGCGTTTGTGACCGATACGGTCGCTTAACATTCCGGCACCGGGCAGTAAACCGGCCACTACCAGCGGGTAAGCATTCACGATCCACAGTTTTTCTGATGCCGTGGCGTCAAGTGCCTGCGTCAGGCGTGGCAGGGCAGTATATAAAACAGTCATATCGACAATAATTAAAAACAGTGTACTGGTGATGATTGTCAGTATCAGCCAGCGGTTATTGGCGTGCATAATAGAGTCTCTGAAAAAGGGCGGCTCGGGTGAGTCGCCATGCTGCCACCATGATGTCTAAGCCATGGTGTGCTATGTATAATATAAATCCATACGTATGTATTGAAAAGGTCTTTTTTTATGGGACGTCAACGCAGCATCGACCGCGATAAGGTTCTGGATGCCGCTGAAGAGATCGTTGCCACGCAGGGTGCTGCCGGGTTAACCATTGATTCTGTGGCAAAAGCGATGGGTATCTCGAAGGGGGGAGTGCAGTATTGCTTCGGGAATAAAAATGCCCTGATTGACGCCATGTTTGAACGCTGGGGCAAAGCCTATGACACCGTCTTTGATAGTATTGCCGGAGACTCTCCTGCGCCTGTCACAAAAGTTCAGGCGCATATGCAGGCGACCCGTAATTCGGATCAGGTCTCAAGCGCCAAGGCCGCGGCGCTGATGGCGACGCTGATTCAAACCCCTGAGCATCTGGAAAGTTCACGTGAATGGTATCGCAGCCGCATTGCGGGTCTGGATCTGTCTACGCTTGAAGGTAAAAAAGCCCGTCTGGCATTTCTGGCGACGGAAGGAGCATTTATGTTGCGTTTCTTCGGTTTGATGGACATCGCCGAGCAGGAGTGGGATGAGATGTTCGGTGATATTGAGAGCGTTATATTGAGCACCAAAAAAGAGTGAATTGACAGTCAATGGGGGGCCTGCTTCCCATTGATTCAATAATCATCTTTTGCGTCTTGCACCGCGGAGCGTATCACCAGGACGGCAATCGCGCCGATCGGCACAATAACGCCTAAAACTATTTGCACTGTCTGCATCGGAAATCATTTTCGGGCAAGAGTGAGCGGATGAGTCATCTTAGCGCCTGCAGGCTGGAAGTGCCTGATTTTTTGGGCGCCCTGATATTCCGCGTATAAAAGAAGCCAGCCGCGCTCAGTGCGTTACTCTCTGGCGGTATTTTCTGCATGAATCAGAAAATGAGATTGATATCTCATTCCTGTAATTTACAGCTCGGAAATAGTGCAAATCGGTGTTTATAAAAATTCAGGTTAGGTATATTCGCCGCAGTGGATTGTTACCGTTCAGTCGGGCAAAACCCGAAATGAGATCGTCCGGATTTTTCAGGATGTGATCATTTCGGGTTTTTTTATTTTTAAAATCCACTCACTGGGATTAGGCGTTGATTACAAACTAAAAATAACTACAGGGAGTGATAAAGTTATGAGGAAGATAAAGTACTGTTTTATTTTGGGTATATTAGGGTTGCCCGCCTGGGCGGCGGCATCTGTGGCGGAGATTAAAGACTCCAGCTTTGTTAAGGACAGTTCTCTGGCGCTGGGGACCCATAATATTCTGAAGTATCTTGATGAAGGTGAGACTGGAAAACGTAACGTTCACAATGCCTGGGGGCAAGGTATTTCCCTGGATTATAAATCAGGTTATATCAATAACTTTATCGGTGTAGATGGTTCTTACTATGGTGTTATTAAACTGGCTGCTGCCGATAATTTCGCATCAAGAGGGATTCTTTATAATGATAATGGCCAGGCCAGTGGCTTTAACAAAATTGGACAGCTTTATGGTAAAGCAAAATTCTCAGAATCGGGGGTTGACGGCAACCTTTATGGTGGATGGAAGCTGTTAAAGCTCGGTGTCCTCACGACATCGATGCGCGCCGCCCCCAATACCTACCAGGGCGTCAGCGGTGATCTTAGCTGGGATGCCTACCGGCTGCGTATGGCGTATGTCGACAGATCGTCAAACCGCGACTCGCCAGATAAAGTGCAATTTCTAACCAGTGACGGTAAGCAAATTGATTCTATTTATACCGGCGATCTGCAGTATAAATCCGACAATTTTACAGCGTTATACCTGTACGGTGAGAGTGAAGACTATTTACGTCGTAACGGGCTTGAGCTGGTCCTGAAACAGAATAAAACGCTGGCTTATGGTGTGCAAATCTACAGCACTGACACGCTGGATAAATATGACAGCATGCGGACCAGTAAAAAAGATTTTGATTCAAGTGCCAACCATTATGCCGTGGATATGACATGGAAACCGGGTAATTGGATCATTAAACCGGGTTTTGAATATACGCAGGCGCATAAAACTGACGGCATAGGGCAATTCCCACGCCATATGAGTAAAAACTCACGGGGTACATTTAATTCAATGGCCTACGCCGGCCTGGATTATATGCGGGATGAAGAAAAAGTTATCTCTTTTGATATGGGTTATAACCTGACGCCAGACTTCCTGGTGGGAATAAATACTCACTACGGTTTCTTTGACTATAAAGGTCAGCAGGTTAAGGAAGGCGAGTTTAACGTTTATACGCTATGGAAACCTTCATCACCCGCGCTCAAAAACTTGTCTATTTTTACGTTGGCTGGGCCGGGGCGCACCTTCGAACATAACGGCACCACCCCCATTGAAGACAGTAACGGAATCATTAAAAAGACCAATAGCATGGCTTATGAATTCCGCATTGATTATAAATTCAACATTTTCTGATTTATTCATGAAGAGGAATACGTAATGAAAAAGCAATTGATTGCCGCATTAGTATTATTAGCCCCGCTTTGTATTTCGCCCGTGCAGGCCGACCAAAAAAGTAATGGGCCAGTGGCGCAGGCCCCGGGAACGGTCACCTTTTACGTCACCCGTCATGGTAAAACCATGTTCAACACTGCACATCGCATGCAAGGATGGTCGGATACACCTCTTACTGCTGCCGGAGTGGAAGTGGCGAGCCAATTAGGCAAGGGACTGAAAGATGTCCCATTTACCGCCGTCTATTCCAGTGATTCAGGCCGTGCGCGGGAGACGGCCAAATTAGTGCTGGCGGCTGCCGGACAATCCAATCCGATTATTGAAGAGTCTTCTTTGCGTGAAACCTGCTTTGGCTCCTTTGAAGGAACGCTGGAATCGGTGACCTGGGAGCCCGTCGCGAAAAAGCTGGGATTTAAAGACTTTGAATCCATGGGCAAAGGGCTGGGTAAAAGCGAGATCACACTGGACCAGATGATGGATACTCTGGCGAGCACTGACCCAAGCGGGCAAACTGAAACCGCCGCGCAGGTGCGTACCCGTATGCAAAATGAGTTGCGCACGATTGCCGGGAAAGTCAGTGCTGCGGGTGGCGGTAACGTGTTAGTGGTTTCGCATGGCATGGCGATCCTCACCATGCTCAAAGGTTGGGCTCCTGATGACCAATTGCGTGAACCTCTGAAAAACGCCAGCGTAACTAAAATCACCTATCAAAACGGCAAATTCACCGTCGGTCAGGTGGGTGACATGAGCTATGTTGAAAAAGGTAAGCAGTAAGTGCTAAGCAGTAAAAAGGTTTAAGCCGCAAACAGATAAACGCCTTCTGATAACAGAAGGCGTTTTTTATGGTCAGTTCAGCGTGTTTTAAGACTCTGTGACGCCATTCAATGGCAGATGCTTAGGGGGTTTAATGACGAAGAACACCAGAATGGCACCGAGTGCGGCGACGCCACCAGCAAGGATAAAGGCGCTGTCGAAGCGGCCGGTATTCTGCACGATAAACCCGGTCACGACGGGACCGATAATGCCTGAGACGCTGCCAATCAGATGGATAAATCCGCTGGTACCACCGACGCGTGATTTATGCACCACATCCTGAATAATCGCCCAGTAAATCGCGCCGGTGGTATACAGGAAGAAGATGGAAATAGACATCAGCACAACGGCAGGCACGACGCTGGTCACGACACCGGCCAGAGCGACACAGATTGCCGCCGCCAACAGGCTTACCACCAATATTATTTTCCTCGACAGCAATAAACGGCCGGTAATATTAAAGATTTTATCAGAAATAATGCCGCCAAGTGCCAGCCCAACAAAGCCGACTATCCATGGGATCACCGTCGTCAGGCTCATTTCTTTAATATTCAGACCATGAGCCTGCACCAAATAAGCCGGGAACCAGCTGAGGAAGAAGAATAAAATATAGTTGTAGCAGAAGAAGGCGAAAGCGGTGACCAGAATAATAGGCTGGCGCAGGTAATAACCCAAACCATGGGCGGCCTGGGCCAAATCTTCTTCTTTGGTCAGATGTTCATTCTTCATTTGCTCTATTAAACGCAGCTCATTTTGCGAGACGCGTTTACTTTTTAGCGGATTATCGGCCACGGTGAAGAACCAGATAACCATCCAGATGATACCGATGGAGGCAATAACCATAAATGCCGGTCGCCAGCCAAATGAGAGGGCCAGATAACCGACGATAGGGCCAGCTACCGCACCGCCCAACGGTGAGCCAGCACTGAGTAACCCCATGGCGGTCGCAGCCTGTTTCTTGGGGAACCAGCCGTTAATCATTTTATTTGCGGATGCACATATCGGCCCTTCAGCCATGCCAAATAAAACCCTCAGTATCAGCATGGAATAAAAGCCAGTGGCAATAGCCGTCATTCCACAGAATATTGACCAGAGGCCAACGGCCAGTCCCATCACTATGGTTGGACCAAATTTGTCCACCGCCAGACCACCGAGAAAGTTAAATATGGCGTAACCGAAGAAGAAACTGCCAAATATCATGCCGAATTGCTCGGGATTAATGGTCAACTCTTTTTCAATCATCGGTACGGTAATCGACAGCGCAACGCGGTCGAGGTAATTGATCATGTAAACCAGAAATAACAGGAATACGATGACCCAGCGTAGGTTTTTAAACATAGAGGCTCCACCTGATATTATTTATAATAGTGATGCGTGATGTAGGATAAATATGAATACTGGCGTTAATGGCAATAAAAGAAGAAGGATGAATATTCACCCCTCCCGTTGTACCCCTTCTTTATTCAAACGGGCTGTCGATCAGCCTTTCATCGGGAATTTCAGCAGGACTTTGCAACAGGCGCGCTGGTCATTGGCAAATAAATCCATGGCTTTTTCGACTTCCAGCGCAGGCATCAGGTGCGTCACCAGTTTTTGTGGGTCAATTTTCCCCTCCTCCATCCACTGAATAACCTGCGGAAAACGATGGCTGTTCAGGCGGGATGAAAACAGGGAAATCTCTTTGCTGGTAATACTTTGCTGGGTAATGCTGCTGGCTTCACCGGAGAAGCCCATCATGCCAATACGCGCTGCCGGGGAAGCCAGCAGAATAGCCTCCTGCAAAATCGCCGGATGACAGGCGGCATCGATAACGATCGTCGGGCGGATACCTTGCGCTGCCAGAGCATCAGCGACGCTTTGTTGCTGGTTATTGAGGGTCCAGTCTGCACCACTCTCTTTTGCCATCGCCAGACGATCGTCTATACGATCTGCCACGATAACGTTGTTTACGCCGTAAACACCTTTTAGTACCTGGATAACCGTGAGACCCATCGGGCCTGCGCCATAAATCAGTGCCGTATCTTGTGGTTGTGGTTGCAGGAATGCAGTGATGTTGGCCGCGATAGTAAAAGGCTCCACCATGCTGGCTAACTCGTCCGTGATAGTGGGCGGAACGACGTAAGCGTTAGCGGCAGGTGCACAAGTATAGTCGCTGAAGCCGCCATCTCGATGAACGCCGATCACCTGCAATTCGCTACATACGTTAGGCCTGCCGATGGAACAGGGGTAGCAGTGGCCGCAGCTGACCACCGGATCGACCACCACGCGTTCGCCAATTCGACTGGCATCAACACCGGCCCCCACACCGTCAATGTGGCCGAAGAACTCATGTCCGATAACCCGTGGGTATTTCGCAAACGGATTGTGTCCGTGATGAATATGCACATCGGAACCACAGATCCCTGCATAGCTGACTTTGACCCGTACTTCGCCTGCGGCCGGTTGGGGCAGCGGGCGCTCTTCGATCACCAGTTTTCCCGGCTGTTGTATGACGACGCTTTTCATCTTCGACTCCCTTACCAGTTCCACAGTGTGCCGTCTTCCAGACGGGCCACCGGCAGATGCGCCGGCTCGTACGGATACTTCGCCGCCAGTTTTTCGTCAAACTCGATCCCCAGCCCCGGTTTTTCGCCCGGGTGCATGTAACCATCATTAAAGGTCCAGTTATGGGGGAAGACTTCCAGCATCTGTTCGGAATAACCCATGTACTCCTGTACTCCGAAGTTAGGAACCCACAGATCAAAGTGCAGCGCAGCAGCCATACAAATCGGTGACAGGTCAGAGGGGCCATGTGAACCGGTACGAACCTGGTATAACGAGGCGAAATCCGCAATCCGACGCATGCCGGTAATGCCGCCCGCATGGGTCAGAGTGGTGCGGATATAATCGATGAGTTGCTCTTCAATCAGCTGTTTGCAGTCCCAGATGCTGTTGAACACTTCGCCTACGGCAATCGGCGTCACGGTATGTTGGCGGATCAGGCGGAAGCACTCCTGATTCTCTGCCGGTGTCGGATCTTCCATCCAAAACAGGCGGTATTGTTCGATGCTTTTGCCAAAACGCGCCGCTTCAATCGGCGTCAGGCGATGATGCATGTCATGCAGTAAATGCTCATCAAAGCCAAATTTATTGCGCACGGCCTCGAAAAGTTTTGGCGTGAAATCGAGGTATTTTTCCGTCGACCATAGCTGCTCTTCCGGCCAGATCCCTTTGGTCGCAGGCTCGTAAGCCAGACCTTTGCCTTTTGCCATACCGTACGTGGTTTTCATGCCCGGTACGCCACATTGGGCGCGGATCGCTTTGAACCCCAGCTCTTTATGTTTGGCGTAGTCGTCCAGCACTTCATCAATGGAGTGGCCGGTGGTGTGACAGTAAACCATCACGCCGGTGCGCGAGGCGCCACCGAGCAACTGGTAAAGCGGCATATTGGTGGCTTTGGCTTTAATGTCCCACAGTGCTATATCGACAGCCGAAATAGCCGACATGGTCACCGGCCCGCGACGCCAGTAGGCTCCTTTGTAGAAGAACTGCCAGATATCTTCGATCTGGTGAGCATCTCTGCCGATCAGCTGTGGGCAGACGTGATCTTTCAGGTAAGAAGCGACCGGCAGCTCACGGCCATTGAGGGTGGCATCGCCGATGCCGGTCAGGCCGCTGTCCGTCGTGATTTTCAGCGTGACGAAATTGCGGCCCGGGCAGGTAACAAATACTTCAGCATTCACTATTTTCATCAATCAAACCTTCTTGCAGAAATCAGGGCTCAGTTCATTGAGTGAAAATTACGCTGAATGACAACTACCATACAAGTATGCATATTGGGTTTTGCAGGAAGGGATCACAGTTTGTAGCGTAAATGTGATGAAAGAGGGGAAATAAGAGGGGGAGGTTCTGCTGCTCCTCTGGCAGGGGAGCAGCAGGAAAAGAGTTCGCGTTAGCCTAATACCGGGCACTGCGGTGGCAGGCGGCACTGAATGGCATCGGGCAGGAGATCGATGCGGAAATGAGTACCTGTCAGAGGCTCGCCGTCGAGGTTGAAAGTCATTTCATGCGGGGCGTTGATTTCCAGCCAGGGTAGCGATGCGGAAATCACATTCTTATTCTCTTCTTTGTTCACCAGGCTGCGGATAAAAGAGGGGAGCAGCTCTTCGGAAGTCAGCAGACGCAGCTGCAACAGACCGTCATTAATCAGCGCATCCGGGCAGATTTGCTGACCACCACCAGCCTGACGTCCGTTGCCGATACCGATAACCAGCGCTTCACCAGACCAGGAAAAGTCAGGACCGGTAATTTCACAGCGGTCGGCCTTCAGGGTATCCATACGCAACAGCCCATGAATGAAATAGGAGACGCCACCCAGAGCCGACTTGAGTTTTTCCGGGGTTTCAGTGGTAATTCGCGTCCCAAAACCGCCGGTCGCCATATTAATAAAATAGTGTTTATCATTAACGCGGGCCAGATCGATATCGACGGCACGTCCTTTAACTGCCAGTTGCAGGGCCTGGTCCAGCGCGGCCGGAATATCGCAGCTGGTGGCAAAATCATTTGCCGTACCCATGGGCAATAAGCCCAGCACCGGGCGGGGACCTTCGGGCAAATTCACCAACGCGGTGGCCACTTCATTGATGGTGCCGTCACCGCCGCCAGCGATCACTGTTGCACAGCCTAATTCAACCGCTTCGTCCAGATAGCGTGCGGCGTCACCATGTTCCCATGTGGTCCGGACTTCAATGCGGGTTCCTTCCGCGCGTAAGCTATAAACCGCTTCACGCAGTGCCTCATTGCCCGCCCCTTTGCCGTTTAAAATCAGCAGCGCATCGGGCGTGTCTTTCATGCTTTCCTTCATGAACGTCTCCTGTCTGTAACCTGGTTCAGACTTTACCAGTAAAGGTAGATGACAAACCAGCATCAAGGCTATCGGAATAATCAGGTAATGAAGCTGAAATTGGTGGCGTTATTATCTGCAAATCAATTAGGCAGAAAGGAATCATTCCAAATAACCGACTTCAGTTATTAATTTTAATTCTATTTAACGAGTAAGTTTATTTCTTCTATTAGCAGATCACGTTATTAGTATTGCGGCTTAGCGGGCGAATAACGTTAGAACGTAATTAATCTATTGATATAAAAAGAAAAGCCAGCTCAAGGGAGATTGAGCCGGCCAAGGAGGTGGTGCTTAGTGTGGTCCGATAATTTATTTTTCATTCGTTTAATTTGCCGAAGAATAATAACTAAACAATGAAGGGGTGAATGTGACCGGTTTCTTATTTTTGATGTTATTTTAAAAAAAAGAAGAATAAAAAACGCCACATAATGTGGCGTCGTTGCACAGCTAAACCGGGCGGGTATTCTACTCAGGATTTTGCATGCGGATTGCGCGTATCAGTCTCGTTCAGATTGCGCAACAAAATGGCGAACTCCAGGCTTATCTCTTGCGGCAGCGAAACATAGACAATGTGGCCATTACCTGGCGCAACATCCATCGGCTGACCTTTTTTGTTGCGCAGCGCTTCGAGCGTAAATTGTACATTGCCATTAGGGGTCATCATCTCAACGCTGTCGCCCACGCTGAATTTGTTTTTAACGTCAATTTCGGCCCAACCATCGACCCGATTACCCGTGAATTCCCCTACGAATTGCTGGCGATCGCTGACTGAAAAACCGTATTCATAGTTCTGCTGAGCATCATGCGTATGGCGGCGCAGGAAACCTTCGGTGTAACCGCGGTGGGCTAATCCTTCCAGCGTGGTCAGCAGCGTCGGGTCAAAGGGCTTTCCGGCGGCGGCGTCATCGATAGCGCGACGATAAACCTGTGCGGTGCGGGCGCAGTAATAGAAGGACTTGGTGCGTCCTTCGATTTTCAGTGAATGAACGCCCATTTTGGTCAGGGTTTCGACGTGCTGAATCGCGCGCAGATCCTTTGAGTTCATAATATAAGTGCCATGTTCATCTTCAAACGCACTCATGTACTCACCTGGGCGCATCGCCTCTTCCAGCATAAAGACTTTATCAGTCGGCTGACCGATGCCGAGGGTCGGTTCTGGGACGTCAGCGGCCTCAACCTGTTGCACTGGGATCGGCTCATACTGATGCACGATATTCCCCAGATCGTCCTCTTTGCCGGGCTGTACATTATATTCCCAGCGGCAGGCGTTGGTGCAGGTACCCTGATTGGGGTCGCGTTTATTGATATACCCGGAGAGCAGGCAGCGGCCAGAATAGGCCATGCATAATGCACCATGCACGAAGATCTCAATCTCCATATCATGTACCTGTGCGCGGATTTCAGCTATCTCGTCCAGCGACAACTCACGCGATAAAATGACCCGCGTCAGCCCCATCTGCTGCCAGAATTTTACCGTCGCCCAGTTAACTGCATTGGCTTGTACCGACAGATGGATATCCATCTGCGGAAAAGCTTCACGCACCATCATAATCAGACCGGGATCGGACATGATCAGCGCATCAGGCCCCATATCGATCACGGGTTGCAGATCGCGCAGGAATGTTTTCAGCTTGGCGTTATGCGGAGCGATATTGACCACAACATAGAATTTCTTACCCAGTTCGTGGGCTTCATTGATACCGATAGCCAAATTCTGATGGTTGAATTCGTTATTGCGCACACGCAGGCTGTAACGGGGCTGGCCGGCATACACTGCGTCCGCACCGTAAGCAAAGGCGTAGCGCATGTTCTTGAGCGAACCGGCCGGAGAGAGTAATTCCGGAGTAAACATAGTGAGTCTCAGTCTGATAGCAAGTCAGGGCCGTCCCATCGGGGGCGACGAAAGGCCCGAATTGTAACGTCTGAAACGGCAAAAAGCAGCCGGTTAGTGTGGGTATTTGGGGTTAATTGGGGCTAGATCAATTTAGCCCCACATCGCAGAAGTGAGAAAAACAGGGGCGGTTAATTTGCGGTCAGGTCACGAATATCCGTTGATGGGCCGTTTTTACTCACGGATGCGATGCCTTTACGGGCTGCAGCCTCCGTGGTGTACATCTCGCTGACCCCGATAATCTGGTGATTTTTCGCCTTCAACACGAAATAGTGCTGGCCGTCTTTGCCGGGTTTCACTTCGAACTGTTTTTCGTCGGTTGAGTTTGCTTGTACGGACGCGATGCCATTTTCTGCCGAAGCTTTGCTGGCATACATCTCACTGGTGAGAATGATCTCTCCATTACCGGCCTTCAGGTTAAAGTGAAACTGTCCATTCTTCGCTTTTTTAAGATCATAATGACCCGTTGCCATATCGATTCCTCCAATGAGTGTTTTCATCCAGAGGTAAGTGTAGCTAACCTAAGATTTTTCGTAGGACTATGACGCTCTGGCAACAGGGTAAAGCTGTAAAAGTGTGATCAGTCAGGCAGACTTGAGGCTGATTTACAAACCTATACATAGTGCCGACCCCCTCAAAGCATCCTGCACGGTTCCGCTTCCCAGCGGTAACCCACGCCATAAACAGCGCGGATAAAGGCCTTATCTCCGTCAATAGACTCTAGTTTACGGCGTAAATTCTTAATATGGCTATCAATGGTGCGATCGGTGACTACGCGGTAATCGTCATAGAGATTATTGAGCAGCACTTCGCGGGTGAAGACATAACCTGGCTTTACCGACAGCGTTTTGAGCAGACGGAACTCGGCCGGGGTCAGATCCAGCTCGTGCCCCTGATAGCTGGCCTGGAAACAGGCTTCGTCAATGTGCAAACCGAAATCGTCGGCTGGATTATCGGCCGGGCGTACGCAGCGGCGCAGGATCACTTTTACCCTCGCCACCACTTCACGCGGACTGTAAGGCTTACAAATATAATCATCTGCGCCAATTTCCAGCCCCAACAGCCGGTCGATCTCTTCGGTTTTGGCGGTGACCATCATGATCGGGATATCCGAGAACTGACGGATATCGCGACAGATGCTCAGGCCGCTGCTGCCCGGCAGCATGAGATCGAGCAAAATCATCGCTGGTGGATTCGCTTTCACCAGGGGGACGACATCATTACCGTTGGAGAGCCATTGGGTGGCATAACCGGCCGCCTCAAGATAGTCGACCAGTAGTTGTCCGAGCTTCGGCTCATCTTCTACAATCAAAATTTGCAGCGGCGCAGGGCCGGATATCACAGTGGAATTCATTCAGTTTCTCGGTCCAAGGGGAATGGAAAGCGGCAGGCTGATAATGATGCAAACGCCGCCAGAAGGCGAATGACTGGCGCTGATCCGCCCGCCGTGGGCTTCAACAATATTCTGACAAATGGCCAAACCTAAACCGGAACCCCCGCTGGCGCGGTTGCGTGACCCTTCAGCCCGGTAAAAACGTTCGAAAATATGCTGTAGCTGCTCGTTATTGATGCCCGGCGCGGTGTCCTGAAAAACGATGCGCAGCGATTTATCCCGTTTACTGGCAATAATTTCCAGCCCGCCGCCGTCATCAGTATAGCGCAGGCTGTTTTCCAGCAGATTATTGAACAGTTGCGATAAGCGCTGTGGGTCACCAAATAGCATGACTTTCTCCGGCAGCGTGCTTCTGAGCGTCAGCTGTTTCTGCTGGAAGCGATCGCGATACCCGGCTTCCGCCAGTTGAATCAGGTGTACGGCATCAATCTCCTCTTTGCGGTAGGCCAGTGCACCCGCATCTGACAGCGAAAGCTGGTAAAGATCATCCACCAGTTTGGTCAGGATAGAGACTTCCGATTGCAACGATCCCAGCGAGTCGAGCGTCATCTTACGCACGCCGTCCTGCATGGCTTCCAGTTCGCCTCTCAGCACAGCCAGCGGCGTGCGCAGCTCATGGGAGATGTCGGCCATAAAGGCGCGCCGCATCTGCTCATTTTTTTCCAGCGTTGTCGCCAACTGATTGAAGTCTTGCGCCAGTTTGCCGAGTTCGTCCTGACTGTCCACTTTCACCCGACTACTGAAATTTCCGGCCGCCAGCTGATGCGTCCCCTGAACCAGCCTTTTGACTGGCGCCAACATGCCGCGTGACAGCAGCCAGGTGACGGCGGCGGCCAGCAGGGCGGTAAAGCCGACGATAATCCAGCTGGTGCGGTTCTGCTGCCGGTCAAAGTTGATGTCAGCGTTGCGCGTCAAACGTTCGGCAGGGGTGGAGAGTACCGTGCCAATATTCACGCCGTTGACGTTCATGACGCGCCGTGTCCCTTTCATATCCGGCGGGATGGGGAGATCGGAACCGCCAATGCGCTGATCGTGACTGTCGAGGATCCAGAACTTAGTCCGCCAGCCCTGTGGAGGCAGACTGCTGCCGTTATTTTGTTCAAACGAGCGCATGATCTGATAGATCAACTTGTCGTTTTTTTGCAAGAATTCCCAGCTGCCGTGCAGCTTGTATTGCTCCTGCAATGTGTCGGCCAGCAGCTCTACCCGCTGCTCGTTACTTTGACGGATATAGTCGATAAATCCGTGCTCAAAACTCATCCGCACGCCCCAGTTCATGGTGATTAACACCAGACCGCAGGTGAAGAAAATAGCCATAAACAGTTTGGCGGTGATTCCAGGTCTCATGATTTTCTCATTGGGTCGGGTGAACCGGCCTGTGCGCGGCGGCGGTCAATCAGGGCATTTTTCAGGCCGTCATCGGGCACGCGTGAAAATATCCAGGCGGGCAGGGCGATAACCAGAGTCATGCATAAGTAACAATAAAGGAAGGCGCTGTGCATGGTGGCGCTTCCTGCCACCACCTGCTGATGGGCGAACAGGCCGAGGAAGATTCCGGCCACGCTGACCCCGAGGCTCATCGACAGTTGCATGATCATCGACAGCAAACTGTTGCCGCTGCTCGCCAGACGCGACGGCAGATCTTTGAGCGTCAGCGTATTCATTGACGAGAAGCGCAGCGAATTGACCATACCCTGGAAGAACAGCACCACCGGGATCATCCAGTAAGCGCCGTAAATCGCCACGAACGGGAAGATCAGCGTGATGAGCGCCAGTAACAACGTTGCGGTGACCAGCGCCCGACGGTAACCGAGTTTATTCACCAGCCTGACGACCACACGCTTCATGCCCATGCTGCCGATCACCATCGGTACCATCATCAGGCCGGCGTGGAACGGCGTGAAGCCCATGCCGAGTTGCAGGAATACCGGCGTCATAAACGGCAACATACCGCTGCCGATGCGCCCGAGAAAACTGCCGATCAGACCAATTTTAAACGTCGGAGTATGGAACAGGCGCAGTGAGAACAGTGCGGAAAGATTACCGCGCGCGTGCAGCCAGTAGATACCGAGTGACGCAACGCCGACCGCCACCAGCAGCACCAGTTGCCACGGCGAAAGACCGAGCCCCCGGCTGCCGTCCAACGCCAGCGTCAGGGTCGCCATGCCGATCGCCAGCATGATGAAACCACTGATATCAAAGCGCCGGGTCTGCATCTGGTAATTAGGCATGATCATTAACGTGGCGATCCCCCCGGCCAGGCCGACCGGCAAGTTAATCAGGAAAATCCAGTGCCAGCTGGCGTACTCCACCAGAAAACCACCGAGCGCGGGGCCGAGCAGCGGGCCGACCTGACCGGGGATCGTCACCATGGTCATCGCCGCCATATATTCGCTGCGCGGTACGATCTTCAGCACCGTCAGCCGCCCAACCGGCACCATCATTGCGCCGCCAATCCCCTGTACCACGCGCGACATCACCAGTTCCTGCAAACTGGATGACTGCGCGCACAGCAGGGAACCGAGCGTGAATAAGACAATTGCCGAGAAGAACACCCATTTGACCCCCACGCGGTCCGCCAGCCAGCCGCTGGCGGGCAACATCACCGCCACGGTCAGCACATAGGCCACCACCACACTGTGCATATGCAGTGGGTTTTCGCCAAGGCTGGCGGCCATCGACGGTAAGGCTGTGTTGACGATGGTGGTATCCAGCGCTTGCATGAAAAAGCCGAAGGCCACGATCCACAGCTGCCAGCGCACTGAAGGCGGTAACGGGGCGGGCGGTGCAGTGTCTGTTATCTCAGAAGGTGATGTCATAAATCCGTGTCCGCAAGCGGGGTGAGTTTTGATTGTCGGCTGAAGCGGCTGCGCAACCGGTCAAAGAACAGGTACACCACCGGCGTGGTGTAAAGCGTCAGCAGCTGGCTCACGACCAGACCGCCGACGATAGTGATACCTAACGGCTGGCGCAGCTCCGCGCCGTCGCCTGACGTCAGCACCAACGGTAATGCGCCAAACAAGGCGGCCAGCGTGGTCATCATGATGGGGCGAAAACGCAGCAGACAGGCCTGGAAGATGGCCTCGCGGGCGGTCAGTTGCCCGCGTCTTTGTGCATCAAGGGCGAAGTCCACCATCATAATGGCATTTTTTTTCACGATACCTATCAACAGCATAATACCAATCAGGGCGATCAGGCTGAATGGCGCACCAAACAGCTCCAGCGCCAGCAGAGCCCCGACTCCCGCCGAAGGCAGCGTCGACAAAATGGTCAGCGGATGAATGTAACTTTCATACAGTATGCCCAGCACAATATACACAGTGGCAATGGCGGCGATAATCAGCAGCAACTGAGATTTCAGCGTCTCCTGAAACACCTGTGCGGTCCCGGCGTATTGCCCGTGAAGGGTTGACGGCGCGCCGAGCTGGGTCATGGTGCGGTCAATCGCCGCCGAGGCCTCCGACAGGCTTCCCCCCTCAGGCAGGTTAAAGGAGACGGTCGCCGCCGCCGACATGCCCTGATGGTTCACCTGTAAAGGCGCGTTGGCAGGTTGCCATTTAGCGAAAGCAGAGAGCGGTATCGACATACCTGCGTTGTTGATAATAAACATTTTACTGAGCGAACTGACATCCTGCGTATATTGCGGTGCGACTTCCATCACGACTTTGTACTGGTTCAGCGGCTGATAAATGGTGGAGATTTGCCGCTGGCCAAAGGCGTTGTTGAGCAGCGCATTAGCATCTGAAATAGAAATTCCCAGCCGGGCCATGGTGGCGCGATCGTAGGTCAGTTGCATTTCCGCTCCCTGATCCTGTTGATCAGAACTGACATCGGCCAGTTCCGGCAAGGCACCCAGTGCTGTGGTAATTTTCGGTTCCCACTGGCGTAAGTCCTGCAAACTGTCCGACAGCAGCGTGTATTGATAGCTGGCATTGGCCTGTCGCCCGCCCACGCGCACGTCCTGCACCGCCGAGAGGTAAAGCCCGGCACCGGCTTCCTGCGACGCCGCCGTGCGGATGCGTGCAATCACCTCTTGCGCATTACTTTTGCGTACCGACAAAGGCTTGAGGGAGATAAACATCATGCCGCTATTGGTGCGTGAACCGCCGGTATAGCCGGTCACGTTCGCCACATCGTTGTCCTGGCTGACGAGGCGAATAAAGTCCGACATTTTGCCGCGCATCGCCTGAAACGAAATGCTCTGGTCCGCCTGAATGTAGCCCATCAGACGACCGGTATCCTGCTCGGGGAAGAAGGTTTTCGGAATGGCGATATAGAGCCAGACGTTCAGGGCGATGGTTGCCAGCAACACTACGCCGACCCAGCGCGCATGATTGAGCACCCAGTTCAGTGACCTGCCATAGCCTTGCTGCATACGTAGCAACAGCGAACTGACGCCGCGCTTTTTCGGCGGCTGTGGCAACGCGGAAGGGCGCAGCAACCAGGCGCACATCATGGGGGTCAGGGTCAGCGAGACCAGCAGCGAAATACCTATCGCCACCGACAGCGTGACCGCAAACTCACGGAATAATCTTCCTGGCAGGCCGCTCATTAGCAGTAACGGAATAAACACCGCTACCAGCGACAGGCTCATCGACAGTACGGTAAACCCGACCTCTTTCACGCCCTGCAACGCGGCGTCCATCGGCTTCATTCCGGCCTCGATATGCCGCGAAATATTCTCCAGTACCACGATAGCGTCATCGACCACAAAACCGGTGGCAATCGTAAGCGCCATCAGTGACAGATTGTTCAGACTAAAACCGCACAGGTACATGGCGGCAAAGGTGCCAATCAACGACACCGGGACCGCCACTGCCGGAATAAGCGTCGCGCGTCCTGAGCGCAGAAACAGAAATACCACCAGGACCACCAGCGCCACCGCAATGCTCAGCGAGGTTTCTACTTCATCCAGTGACGCGCGGATTGTTGGGGAGCGGTCCTGCGCCACCTGCAGATTAATCGCGGCTGGAATGGATTCCCGCAGCAGGGGAAGTTCGGCACGGATACGGTCAACGGTGGCGATAATATTGGCGTCGGCGCTGCGGCGGATCAGCAGCAAAATAGCCGGTCTGACGCCGCCATTTCTAAGCCCCGTTTGCCCGGCATTACGCTGATCCTGCACACCGTCGCTGACGTCAGCCACGTCCCGTAAATGGACAACACTGCCATTGCTGACATGGATCACCAGCGGCGCGTAATCTTTGGCCGTTTTCAGCGCATCGTTGGTACGGATCTGCCAGTGCTGATTGTCATCTTCTACCGCGCCCTGCGGCTTACGCACGTTGGCATTGGCGATGGTAGTGCGCACAGCGTCCAGCGACACCCCCTGATTAAACAGTGCCTCAGGATTGAGGTCGACCCTTACAGCCGGCAGCGAACTGCCGCCAACGGTCACGTCGCCCACGCCGTCCAGTTGTGAAATGGTTTGGGCCAGTTGGGTTGAGGCAAAATCATATAACTGCCCCTGACTGTAGGTGTCCGACGTCAGGGTCATTATCATGATTGGGGCGTCGGACGGGTTGGCTTTACGGTAGGTTGGCCGGCTTGGCATGCCGGAGGGCAGCAGGCTTTGTGCGGCATTGATCGCCGCTTGCACATCGCGCGCGGCGCCGTTGATGTCACGGTCAAAATCAAATTCCAACGTAATGCGCGTACTGCCGAGGGTGCTGACCGAGGTCATCTCATTGACTCCGGCGATGCGGCCCAGCGTGCTTTCCAGCGGGGTGGCGACCGACGATGCCATGGTTTCAGGGTCAGCACCCGGCAGCGTCGCGGTGACTGAGATCACCGGGTAGTCCACCTGCGGCAGCGGAGCTACCGGCAGCAGCCGAAAACCCAGCACGCCTGCCAGCACAATTGCCAGCGTCAGCAACGTAGTAGCGACCGGCCGGTGGATAAACAGTGCGAAGAATTTCATCGCGGCGGCCGCTCATTTTCTGGCACTGTCGGCGCAGGATGAATATCCGTGCGGGGGCGTATACGACGTGCCAGCCTATCAAACAGCAGGTAAATCACCGGCGTGGTGAACAGCGTCAGTATCTGGCTGACAATCAACCCTCCGACCATACAGATGCCCAGTGGCCTTCGTAGCTCAGCGCCAACGCCGGTGCTGAGCATCAGCGGTAAAGCACCGAGCAGCGCCGCCAGCGTGGTCATCAAAATCGGTCGAAAGCGCAGCAGGCAGGCCTGGTAGATCGCCTCATAGGGCGTCATGCCCTGATCGCGTTCAGCGGCCAGGGCGAAGTCGATCATCATGATGGCGTTTTTCTTCACGATACCTATCAGCAAAATGATGCCGATGATGGCAATCACGTCCAGCTCGCTGCCAGCCAGCATCAGTGCCAGCAATGCACCGACGCCCGCCGTTGGCAGTGTTGACAAGATTGTCACCGGATGAATAAAGCTCTCATAAAGCACACCAAGCACAATATACATCGCCACCACAGAGGCCAGAATCAGCCACAGCGTGCTGCCGAGCGCGGCTTCAAACGCCAGCGTCGCCCCCTGAAAATGCACGCTGATATCGGCGGGCATGGCCAGATTTTGTTGCGCCTGTTTGATCGCGTCCACCGCTTCACCCAGTGAATAGCCGGGCGCGACGTTAAACGACACACTGGCCGACAGGAACTGATCCAGATGATTAACCGACAGCTCGGTCTTGCGCTGCTCAAACTGAGCGATGGCGCTGAGTGGAATACTGTTGCCGTTGCTGCCATTAAGGCGAATATTCTGCAGGGCGCTCATGCCCGGCGTCTGCGCAGTATCGTGCACCAGCACCACGCGGTACTGGTTGGCTTGAGTATAAATGGTGGAGATCAGCCGCTGGCCGAAGGCGTTGTACAGGGCATTATCGACATCGGTCATGCTAATGCCCAGACGGCTGGCGGTATCCCTGTCAACCTTGATATAGGCTTCAAGCCCCTGATCCTGCCAGTCGCTACTGACATCCTGTAACTGCGGCAGGGCGCGCAGTGCATCCAGTAACTGTGGCACCCAGCGTCCCAGAGAATCGGTGGTGAGGGTTTGCAGGGTGAACTGATACTGCGTACGCGCCACCTGCGTATCGATGGTCAGGTCCTGCACCGGTTGCAGATAAAGCTCGATGCCCGGCAGTCTGGCGACGGTATGTTGCAGTCGGGGAATAATGGTGTCTACCCGGTCATTACGGTCACTGAGCGGTTTCAGGGTAATTTGTAACCGGCCGGTATTGAGCGTCGGATTGGTGCCATCAACACCGATAAACGAGGTCAGGCTTTCAACGTCGGGATCTTGCAAGATCACTGCCGCTGCCTGCTGCTGACGGCTGGCCATATTACTGAAAGAGACCGACTGCGGCGCGACCAGTGTTCCCTGAATCAGTCCGTTATCCTGCACCGGGAAGAAACCTTTGGGGATCAGCACATAGAGCAGGGCGGTGAGCGCCAGCGTGCCGAGTGCGACACCGAGCGTCAGCCACTGATGACGCAGCACAATCGTCAGGCCGCGCCCGTAGGTGGCAATAATGCGCTCGAACATGCGTTTAGATGCCCGGGAAAAACGGTTCTGTTTACGCAGGGCTTCATGGCTGAGCATTCGTGCGCACATCATGGGGGTAAGGGTCAGTGAGACCACGGCGGAGATCAGAATCGCCACCGCCAGCGTCACGGCAAACTCGCGGAATAATCGCCCGACAATATCGCCCATAAACAGCAGGGGGATCAGCACTGCAATCAGTGAAAAGGTCAGGGAGATAATGGTGAAGCCAATTTCGCCCGCGCCTTTTAGCGCGGCATTGAGCGGCGTCTCCCCCTTCTCGATGTAGCGTGAAATATTCTCAATCACCACGATGGCGTCATCGACGACAAAACCGGTGGCGATGGTCAGCGCCATCAGCGTCAGATTGTTCACTGAGAAACCGAGAAAATACATGGCCGCAAAGGTACCAATTAACGACAGCGGCACGGCAACGCTTGGGATCAGGGTGGCCGCCATATTGCGTAAGAAGAGGTACATCACCATCACCACCAGCGCCACCGAGAGCAACAGCTCGAACTGCACGTCGCTGACCGAGTGGCGGATAGTGGTGGTGCGATCCGTCACCAGTTCGATATGAACGGATTTCGGCAGATTCTGTTGCAGGGTGGGTAAAATCGCCCGGATGCTGTCCGCAGTCGTGATGACATTCGCCCCCGGCTGACGTTGAATGTTTAGCACGATAGCCGGCCGCTGATCGGCCCAGGCGGCCAGTTTACTGTTCTCCGCCCCTTGCTCGACACTGGCGATATCGCTGAGCAGTACCGGTGCGCCATTCTGATAACTGACTACCAGCGCGCGGTAATCAGCGGCGGTTTTCATCTGATCGTTGGCAGACAGCGTGACTGAGCGTTCTGGTCCGTCGAAACTGCCTTTGGCCGAATTGACGTTAGCGGCGGCGATGGCCGCCCGTACCAGTTCGCTGGTTAACCCGAGGGCGGACATGGCGGGGGCATTCAGTTTGACTCGTACCGCCGGACGCTCTCCACCTGACAGACTGACCCGCCCGACGCCACTGACCTGCGCCAGTTTTTGCATCACGCGGGTTTCCACCAGATCTTCCACGGCAGTCATCGACATGGCCGTGGACGTCACGGCCAGCGTCATAATCGGTGGATCGGCCGGGTTAACTTTGCTGTAAACCGGTGGGTTGGGTAGATCGGTCGGTAATAAATTGGTGGCGGAGTTGATGGCAGCCTGCACCTCCTGCTCGGCGACATCCAGCGGCAGTTCCAGACCGAACTGTAACGTGATGACTGAAGCACCGCCAGAGCTTTGCGACTGCATCTGTTTCAGGCCGGACATCTGGCCGAACTGACGTTCCAGGGGCGCGGTGATAGCCGACGTGGTGACATCCGGGCTGGCACCCGGATAGAGCGTGACTACCTGAATCGTGGGGTAATCCACTTCCGGCAGGGCGGCGACCGGCAAGGCGCGGTAGCCAATAATCCCTGCCAGCAAAATGGCAATCATCAGCAGCGTAGTGGCCACCGGGCGCTGAATAAACAGCCGCGAGGGTCCGCCCTGAGGTTTATCCGGCATCACCTGCATCAGGACTTCCTATGATGATGTGTTTTTTCCGCAGACTTTTGGGCCGCAGCGGCGGCCTGTGCTGCCGTTTCGGGCTGAATCACTTCGACGGTGGCGCCTTCAGTCAGACGGTCAATACCGTCTGTCACCACGTTTTCACCGGCACTGATCCCTGCGGTTACCACGGTCTGCTGGCTGTCCTGCGAGCCTGTGGTGACGATGTGTTTACTCACTTTTTTATCGTTGTCCACGACCCAGACAAAGTGGCCTTCATTGCCCATCTGTACGGCGGCTGTTGGCACTACAACCGCATTTTGCAGGGTGCCGATTTTTAGCCGCGCATTAACGAACTGATTGGGGAACAGTATGTTGTCCTGATTATTGAAGCGCGCTTTCAGTTTGATGGTCCCGGTCGTGACATCAATCTGGTTATCGAGCGTCAACAGGGTGCCCTGAGTCAACTGCTGCTGATTGGTACGATCCCAGGCTTCGACAATCAAGGGCTGGCCGCTACGCTGGGACTCAACCACGGAACGGATGGCGGCTTCAGGCAGGGTGAACACCACGTCTATGGGTTGAGTCTGGGTCAGTACCACAATGCCGGTCGTATCGCTGCTGGAGATAATATTGCCGATATCCACTTGTTTCAGACCTACGCGGCCATCGATGGGCGAGGTGATTTTGCTGTAGGTCAGTTGCAGTTTGGCACTGTCAACCGCGCCCTGATCAACCGCCACGGCCCCTTCACTCTGACGTACCAGGGACTGTTGGGTGTCCAGTTCCTGGCGGGAAATTAAATTGGTTTTGACCAACTGCTGATAGCGCGCCAGATCGCGACGGGCATTATCGAGCGTGGCCTGATCTTTATTGAGCTGACCCAGAGCCTGAGTGAGCAGCACCTGGTACGGGCGAGGGTCAATCTCCGCCAGCAAATCGCCGGTTTTGACCTGCTGCCCCTCGGTGAAATGCAGCGACATCAGTTGACCGTCCACCCGACTGCGCAGGGTCACGGTATTAAATGCCGTTACGGTGCCCAGACCGCTGAGAAATTGCGGCACGGACTTCTCAACGGCCCTGGCGGCCTGTACCGGAGGCAGTGGCATATTACGACGCCCACCCGAGGGGCGATCCGGGCTTTTCGCGTTGCGCGCAGCGGGTTGCGGGTTATTCGAATCAGGCTTATCAATAAAGAGGTGCCAGATGCCCAGAACGGCAATCACTAACACCAGCAGAATAATTAAAAATCGCAGAGGGTTCTTTTGCACAATCTCGCTCTTCTTATCCCTCCCCCTTCGTCCTGACGTCGCGTGACGTAGGGGGGAGATTAATTTGGGTAAAGATCATTAATGGCAAATTGATAGCAATTTGAGCCTATTTTTATGCGCATAGTGTAGCCACCGCCAGCAGGTGAAAAATGAAGGAAATATGGAGTCACTTTCATCCGCTGACAATTTAACGCCTTATCCGGCCTGACATTATGCGTTGAAGTGCTACTGTTATTCTTTTGCAGCTAATGGTTCACAGACAAAGCAATTTTCAATCTGACCTTAAAAAGGAGCACGTCATGAGTAAAAGAGAACTGGGCCGTTCCGGCATACAGGTACCGACATTGACATTCGGCGGTAACGTATTTGGCTGGACCGTTGATCAATCTACATCTTTTAGCATTCTCGACGCCTTGCTTGAACATAAACTTAATTTTATTGATACCGCCGACGTCTATTCCAGTTGGGTTGAGGGCAATAAAGGGGGCGAATCTGAAACCATTATCGGTAACTGGCTGAAAAAAACGGGCAAGCGTGACCAGATTGTTTTGGCGACTAAGGTCGGTAAACCGATGGGCGAAGGCAAAGTCGGCCTCTCGCCTCGATACATTAAGCAGGCGGTTGAGGCCTCGCTCACGCGCCTGCAAACAGATTATATCGATCTGTATCAGTCCCATGATGACGATACCGATACGCCGCTGGCTGAAACCATGGCAGCGTTTGATACGCTGATCAAAGAGGGGAAAGTGCGCGCCATCGGGGCGTCCAACTACAGCGCGCCGCGCCTGATCGAAGCCCTGAAAGTCAGTAAAGACAATGGCCTGGCGCGTTATGAAACCCTTCAGCCACTCTATAATCTGTGTGACCGTAAGGTGTATGAAGAGGATTTGGAGAAAGTCGTATCGGATAATGGCCTTGGCGTAATCAATTTCTATGCTCTCGCCAGCGGGTTCCTGACCGGGAAATACCGGACCAAAGCCGACGCCAGTAAAAGCCAGCGTGGTTCGAAAGTCGTCGAGACCTATCTCAATGATCGTGGACTGAAAATTCTGGCGTCACTGGATCAGGTGGCACAGAAACATAACGCGAAACCGGGGCAGATTGCTCTGGCCTGGCAGATTGCCCGACCGAGTGTGACGGCGCCTATTGTCAGCGCAACGTCGCTGGAGCAGTTGGATGAACTGGCAAAAGCGGCTGACCTGACGCTCGATGATGCTGATATTCGTGCATTGAACGAAGCCAGCAGCTGGTAAATCACGCTTATCAAATATCCAAACAAAAAAACCGCCTGCGGTATTCACTTAACGCAGGCGGTTTTTTTACGTTCAGTCAGGCTGCCTTAACGGAACAGCGTTTGTGCCCAGCGCGCCAGACCGGCGGTGACCGAGCCAAAATCATTGCCACCAACCAGCGGGATCCCCGGCAGTTGTGCCTGCAACGCGGCGCGCAGAAGCGGTGAACGTGCACTGCCACCGGTCAGGTAGATCACATCCGGCTGGATATTGCTGGTGGAGAGCGCCAGTTTTACCTGCTCCTGAATGCGTTCCAGTGGCTGCGCAATGGCCTCACTCAGCTGCTCCTGACTGATATTTTCTGCCAGGCCGGCCTCGATAAAGTCGAGCGAAGCGGTGACGTTTTCACGGTCGGATAGCGCGATCTTGCTCTCTTCTGCCGTACGCACCAGGCGATAGCTCAGACGTTGCTGATGCACTTTCAGCAGACGTTTTATCTGATCCGGCTGGGCAGCGTCGCGGATTAAATCCCGCAGCATACGGCCATTGGCCACGCTGTAGAAATCCAGCTGAGCAGGGACGTCATTGGTGGCGACGGCATTCCAGTAAGGCAGGGAAGGAATAGCAATCCCTTTCACGGTTTCACTGCCCATACCAAACTGCGGCGTCAGCTGTTTAAACGCAGTCATGATATCCAGATCATTGCCACCCACGCGGCATCCGCTGTGGCCCAGCAAACTTTGCTGGCGCTCGGCTTTATCGCGCCACTGCGGGCCCATCAGCAGCACCGAGCAGTCGGTGGTGCCGCCGCCGATATCCACGACCAATACGGTTTTTTCTTCGCTTAGCGTGGCTTCGAAATCAAGACCTGCTGCCACCGGCTCAAACTGGAAAGCGATATCGCGGAAACCTGCACGCTCAGCTGCACGTTGCAAAATCCCCTGCGCCTGACGGTTGGCGTCTTCACCGCCCATGCCCTGAAAGTTAATCGGGCGGCCAATCACCGTTTGTTCAATGCTTTGTTGCAGCGCGCTTTCTGCCTGACGCTTGATGTGGAACATCATGGCGCACACCAGATCTTCAAACAGCGCAATCTGCTGTGGTTTCAGACCGTTCGCCCCCAGGAAGGATTTCGGCGAGCGCACGAAATAGACCTCCTCCGGATCTTCCATATAGGTAGAAAGCGCCTGCAAACCAAAATTCACGCTATTGGCATTAACCGGAATATCTTCTTCACGGTTAAAGCTGATACTGCGGCGCAACAGCGCAATATTTTCGTCACTGCCCGCCGGAACCTGCCCGTGACGGTTCAGCCATTCGCTGACCGCTTCACGCGTAGGCGCACACAGCATGGAGGGTAAATAGGGATCGTTGTTTTCTAACGCCAGCAGGTGGGCGTTATCATCGCGCATCACGGCGACGGAGCAATTTGCGGTGCCGTAGTCAAATCCAATAAACATTACTGTTCCCCATGCCAAAGAAGGGGCAGGACTGTATGTGGTTTTGGCTTCGAATTCAACTTCAACTTCAACTTCAACTTCAACTTCAAGGTCGTGGGCGTCGGCCCACACCGACGAGGGGGCGGCCAGTCGCCGCCGCCCCCTCGACCCCCGGGCTCTTTCATGGAACTCCTCCAGCTGCGCTGGTCATAATGGCCGTGTTTCATGTACCGAAGTGATAGCCGCAAAATCCCGCCGCGCTGCGGTCCCCTTCGTTCGGGTTCCAACCCGCGCCAAAAGACGCGCGGTTTTCCACCTCTCCTCCGGCGGCATTTTTGAATGCGGCCTCGACATTTTAAAGGTCAACACCACACGGATTTTGTTTTTGAATTTTAAAAAGCCCCGGCCGTGTTCAAAATGTCACCGGCAAGTCGGTGGAGAGACAACGTCTTTACCGTTGGCTCGAACCCGCAGCCGGGAAGCCCGAAGGGCTGACATTTTACGGCTATCGCGGTGGTAACTGAAACACGGCCATCCCAACTTGCGCAGCTGCTGTTTTTAAAAGAGCCGGAGATTCTAAAGAGGCGCGGCGATAGGCGCCTCTTTAGGCCAGTTTGGGTGGCAACCCAAGGTCTTGACCTTAAAAGCGAGTTCGGAGCGCAACCCGAAGCCTGCCCGGTGTGGGCCGACGCCCACGACCTTGACCTGAAAAGCGGGTTTGGGCGGCAGCCCAAGGTCTTGCCCTCAACGCGCATCCTCGAATCGCCATTCGCTTCCTCCGCCATTGATTGGCTCCAGGTATCCATATTTCTTCCCCTGCTGAATAATCCGGTGCGCCCAGTTCACGTGCGTTGCGGGTTCACACATGGCGCCGTCAGATTTGTATACGGCACTGTCAGCATTGATGATATGCAAAGCTTCCTGATAATCGCGGGGGGCGACGCGCAGGGCATTGTGGATGATGGGGATCTGGCTTGGGTGAATGGCAGTTTTACCGACTAATCCGTGCAACATATCCTGCTTTAGTTCGCGCCGGAGCATGTCGTCGGGTTCGATAAGCTCGCAGACCGGCGAGGTTAAAGAGAAACCCTGCGCGCCAAATACGCTGACCAGCATTTTGATCACGTATCCCAGCGGGCCGTCGTATAGCGTGTATTCCTTGCTGCGGCGCAGGCCCAGGACGCTCATCAAATCATTGCCACCGATGCGCAGCACCAGCACGCGGTTGGCGGCTTTGGCCTTAAGGGCTTGCGCCATTTGCTGCATTTTAGTGACGTCGTAAACCTCGGCGTCCTCCAAGGTTGGCATCCACAGCAGATGGGTACCGGCGGTGATCCGCAGCCAGATATCCAGTGAAGACAGGGTAAATTTGGGTAATACCAGGCCATCAGCCGCATGCAGACAAAAGGTTTTATCCGCCACCAGTGCAGCTGCCATTGCACTGCTACGGGGGCGGATAAACACCAGCGGCCCGTCGCTGACATGGCGCGGGCTTTTAAGAATAAACAGCGTTTTTCGCAGGTTATCCAGCGCCTGTGGAATATCCCGGTCCAGCACGGCGTCTTCAAGGCAGATAACCATCGACAGCAAGCCCGGGTACTTTTCGCCGCAGGCAATACGCGTCAGTTCCGGGTGCGTAGCAGGGACATATAGGGTGGCCCCGAGGTCGTTGGGGGTGATTTTCTTCATTGTCTTGTCTCCGGCTTATGCACTTGCTTGATCAGGGTGACGGCGCGATAGGCACCGATCTCGCTCCCGACTTCTTCGACCCTGATGCCACGACTTTCGGCCAAATGGACCAGCAGCGCGACGTCGGCATCCTGCCTGCTGGCTACCAGGACGTGATCCGGCACGCGGCGCATCACGGCGCGGGTCGCTTCGGCGATGCCGGGTTTAATATGGTTTAGCGAGTGCACGTTAAAACGTTCAGCCAGCCGGTTAATCACCTCTTCGCTCAGCAGGCGCAGGCGGTTTTTCTCTTCATCACGCGGGGTAACCGCCGGGATATCATCGCGTTGCTGACGACGCAGGGAGTCAACCGCTGCGACAAAGTCAGCGCTGAGATCGTAAGGTTGCAGATGCTGGCAGAACAGGGAGGCGTGAAAGCCATTTTCGCGCCAAAGCGAGCGGCTGACCAGCCCTGAAACCGGTGCACCAAGTATGCCGAAGGGGATCAGCCAATCTTCTCCGCTGGCAGACAGCCATGCACAACCGCCGGGGTCAGCCAGCACTGCCAGTCTTGGCGGCGAGCCCAATTCTGGCCGGCCAGCCAGCGAGGCGCTGAGCTGGCGCGATATGGCGCCTTTACCGGTCCAGCCATCAATAAATACCACGCCCTGGCTGCCATGGCGCCGGGTTATACCGGCCAGCGCGGCCTCATCCAGCCCGCGGTCACGAATGATACTGATGCCGTAATGCACGGCATCTATCTGCATGTCACGCAATGCATGTAGCAAGCAGACGCCCAGGGGGACACCGGCGCGCACCAGTGAGGTCAGTACTATCGGGCGGACGGTGACCTGTGCCGCCAGGCCTTTAGCCAGAGCGGTGACTTCACGGGCCAGTCGCGGGCCGAAGTCTGTCATGGCGTGCTGGTAGAGAGACAGATGTTTGTCCGACGGCGACGGCTCCTGCGACAGCATGTCTGAATAGTGTTTTTCGCCGCTCTGGATCAGGCGCTCTTTCTCTGCCACTGAGGTGAACGCAATCTGCGCGGGGGCCAGTAAAAACTGAATATCGCCCGGCGGATAGGACCCTGACTGCAGTGTCTGCTGTGGAAATTCAGGTAGGGGCATGGTTCTCTCCCTGTGATATGGCGGCGGACAGCGTACTTTCCAGTGCCCCCAGCAGTTGGCTGCGCTGTGGCAACACCATAAAATCGCACTGCTGCATAAAGCTGAAGTCTGACAGGCTGTCGCCAAAACCCAGTGCCGGACGATCAGGATGTTCAGCCCGAAGCCGGTTCAGTAAAAATTTAACCGCGTGTGCTTTGCCAATGCACTCCGGCAGCCAGGCAACGTTATTGCCGTTACGGTGAACATAAAAACCCCCGAGATCGAAAGTCTGCTCCACCCAGTCGGCGTACTGATTCAGTGCGGCCAGATGCTGACTGTCGTTTACCTTCATCACCAGATATACCGGCATGCCGTACTCCTGATTCATCCGGCACCATCCCGCCTCAACGGGCAGGTGCGATGAAACTGCCTGCGGGTCAGCCAGCATGTGGCTGAGGTGCCGCTCCAGAGTGAAAAGGCGCGGCAGATAGTCGCGCATTTGCTCTGTGATCCACTGCTGCCACTGTGCATCGGCCCTACCCTCAGGAGTGAGGATCACTGCGCCGTGGGTGGTAATAGCCCAGGAATCAAAAGGAATACAAACGCGGGCCATCTCATCCGTGCCACGTGCGGTCACCGGAATGGTTTCGGCGCCGGTCAGCAGCCACTGAACCAAATTGTTCTGACGCGGTGTCATAAAACTGCGTGGTGCAAGGCTTCTGTCCAGCGCACCCGGCAGGCTGAGCCTGCGCTCGCGGTCATCAGTGATTTTTCGCCCGGTCTGGAACAGGGTGTCATCGAGATCGGTAAAGATCAGCGGGCGCGTGGCCAAATTAGCAGTCATGGACGGCCTCGTTGATTTCCAGGTGAGTAAACTGCGCCAGAAAGCTGGGATCCCACGAGGCTGCCGGTGTCTCCGAGCATAAAATCACCCGGTCCCACTGCGTTGGATCAACGTTATAGACATACATCGGCACGCCAAGACCATAGTTATCGGTAAAGCTCATGGCACTGTGAATGGCATTACCGATGGCGACCGGCGAGCGGGAGGTGGCGCTGAAACAGACCTCCGCGCCCTGATCCTCGAGCCACTGCGCCAGTAAGTAAGGCTGCCAGACGTACTCACCGGAGCCGAGAACCAGAATGCGCTGGCCTTTCTGCGGCGCTTTAGCCGTGAGTAAACGGGTATGACATTCGACGCCGGTCCGCCCCCATAAATCTGCGATGGTGTTGAGAGGCTGGGAGCCTCGGGCGGTGATGTTAACGTGCGGCGCGTTGATCGGCGGCGGATTCGCCGCCGGTTCCCACTGCCAGCAGCCACGGGCAAGAGAAATGGCCTTGACCGGCAGGTCGATTTGGCCTGACAAGGCGTTTTCCGACCAGTCGGTCAGCGTCGCCGTGACAACGTGCTCGAGCTTGCTCAGCCCGGCCTTCTTCAATGCATTGAAGAGATTAAGAAAAGTTTTCCCTGTCGTGGCTTCATCATCCACCATCACCAGCGTACGGGCCTGTAGCAGTTTTTCCCGCAGCGTAGGGTCGGTCGGCAAATGGACCAGATGCGCGGTGGCGTGGCTGTGCTCCTCCTCGAAATGACAGAGCAACTCGCCGCCGAGCGGATGCCGGGTGGTGGTCAGCAAAAGAGAGTCGGTATAGCGCGGCGAGAGAACCGAGTGCACACCGGCCGCCAGCCCCACTGCCGTTTCTGCCATACCGATGACCAGCACCGGACCGGGTAATCCGTCAGGAATGCCGTTGGCGAGATCCGTGAAAGCTTTTCGGATCAGCCTTGGCGGGCAGGGGATATGGCGTCCCAAAATTTTACTGACGAACAAAAATGCCCGGCGCGGATTGCGCCGCTGGGCCATATCAAACAGGGTCTCGGCACTCCAGCCTGCCTGACTGTGAAGCTGCAATGACATCACCCCCGCACTCAGCGCAGCCTGATAGTGTTCTTCCATCCGGGATCCCTCCAGACAGATATCGTCAACAACAGATTCAGTTTTCATAGGATTGCTCAGGGGCAGGAATGTGAACGGCCTGGTCGATAACGCGTACGTTGCCAGGCTGGAGCTTCTGTTCAGCGAGAGGTAAACCCAGGCGCGAAGCCACCATAATGGCGGGTAAATTGAAGCCACTTTGCAGACCATAAGGTACACCCCCGCTGGGGCGCAGATTACACTCCAGCACCCGGGCCATCCCCTGGTTGTCAGCGCGGGTTTGCACGTTGATCAGCCCATCGGCATGCAGAAGTTCTGCCACCTGACGGGCCAGTTCGATCTCTTCGCCTTCAGTGAAAAACTGCTGCAGAGCACCCTGTTTACGCCTGCCGAGTACCGCCAACGGGCGTCCCTGTTCAATGACCATATCGATACTGCACTCCGGCCCTGGCAGGTAAGGCATGACTAACATCGGTTGCGCAAGTCCACCGCTTTTAGCCACCATATCCAGGTAAATCTGCGTATTTATGCGCCGGCTATCAGGTTTTCGCAGCACCAAATCTGCACTGGCATGGTCGTCCAGGCGCCAGTAACCACTGCCATAAATACCCTGATTGGGTTTTATGCACAGTTCGGGGAAATCAGACTTAATGCTCCTGAGTGCAGCGTCAAGCGCGGGCAGGGTTTCCACCAGGCAGGCTGGCGTATGGGGAATGCCTTGTTGTGCCAGTTGCAGGGTAAAACGGTATTTGTCTTCGGCCAGTAACAAGCTCTCAATACTCAGTGCGCCGGTGATAAGAATCGCACCTGAGGCTTCTATCTGTGGACGATGCGCTTCAAACCACTTATCGGTGCGGCCGCTGTGGATCAGGCTGACGGAATAGCGGGAAATATTTTCCAGGATAAACGCCAGTTTTTGCGTTTTATCCGCGGGCTCCCGCAGGGCAACATCTGCCAGATCGGTGATCTCCGGTCGATAGTCACGGTGTGATGCCATCAACTGCAACGGGGTACCGCCTAAGTTGCACCACTTTTCGGTAATAATGGCCTGACGCAGCGCAATGAGGAGGCCGCGCTGTGATGAAAGACCTTCCATTAACCAGATCATGGACTATTTCTCCCGCCGTTTTTTGCCACCAGCGCTGACAGACTTTGTTGAGGTTCCGGCAGATTGCCATGAGAATGCGCGACATAGCCGCGAAGCCACAGGCCGTTCTTTTTTATGCCCGTCATTTCCCCAAGCTGTTTAGCGCTGTGGGTCTTCAGGGTGTTGACCAGCATCGGGATTTCCGTCTCCGGTGACATAGTTAGCTGCAGTTCTACACCTGCGGAAAGCATATTTATCTGCTCGATGGCGAAGCTAGAATTCTTGCTGCACCGTGGGATGATTTCACTCAATAATTGTCGATCTCTCTCTTGCACACTAAGCGGCGAGCTAAAGGCAAAAATAAGCTGTATACGAATGTTAAACAGGTTGTATCTATTGGATTTTATCACTGCCGGAACCACCAGAAATAACGTTGAGACTAAGCTGTCAGCCAGGTGAATTAATTATTAAGAAATTAACCGTGTAAAAAATAATATTCTTAAATTTTATCGAGTAATGTTTCTTATAAAATAACAGCATATTTTGTTGTGAATTTTTCATAGTTGGCAGTAATCAAAATGGTTTAAGCAATAATATTTACGTTTCTTTTCAGTATTCCATCATAAATAAAAAAAACGTCCGTGAAGATTTTTTTCGGGCTGGTGTGTGTAATTTTGAATGCAGATCCATAAAAATAAAAATAGGGATTTTTCGTATATTGTTAGCGCTAAAACATAGGCTTACGATTTTGTGGTGTTAGGGTTTTTGAGTTAGAAAACGAGGTCAAGAGATTGCGGATAACTTATCGATGCCATGAAAATAATAAGCGTGAGAATAGTTATGATTATTGTCAATTTATCTATCAAAAGTGTGTTTCTGTGTAAAACAATAAACCTTCCCTAAACAAAGTGAATAAAATCGCGTAAAACGGTTCGCACACAACACCAGTGAATCTATCCCGGAATTATGCGTATTTTGTGTGCATTTTTATTTGTGTGCCGGTCGCATTTATATTTTCTGGAGAATTTGAAAGTAATCCTAAATTTATCATGGTTAATTTTGTGGTTATTGAATCGCACCGGATATTAGCCGGAAGTTATTTAAATTAATCGATGTTTAATACCGTTTTTTCAAAAAGGAGATTTCGTGGCTATTTCACTCAGTAAAAATCAATCCGTCTCCCTGGCAAAAGAGTCCGGTGCCAGTGTTACGGCTGTGCATATCGGTTTGGGATGGGATGCCGCAAAAAGCAAAGGCCTGTTCAGCATGTTTGGCGGCGGCAGTGAAATCGATCTTGATGCTTCCTGCGTGATGCTCGACGGTGACGGCGAAGTGGTAGACACCATCTGGTTTCGTAAGCTGCAATCGAGCTGTGGTTCCGTCAAACACAGCGGCGACAACCGTACCGGCGCCGGAGAGGGAGATGATGAGGTGATCCTCATCGATCTCAACCGCGTAGCCTCCGATGTCGAACATTTAGCGTTCACGGTAAACAGTTTCACCGGGCAGGACTTTAGCAAGGTGGAGAACGCCAGCGTGCGCATTCTTGACCAGCGGAGCAAGGAACTCGCGAGTTTCAGGTTGTCCGAAAAGGGGGCGCACTCGGCGCTGTTTATTGCTTCGTTATCACGTAAAGGTCATGACTGGACGTTCAAAGCGCATGGCCTGACGTCCACCGGCCGCACGGTGGAAAGTCTGTTGCCGCTGGTTATCCACGAACTGGTGGAGTAAGCATGGCAACTCAACTTATTGCGGGCGGCAACGGGCCAGTACCCGAAACCACGCTGGTTATCCGGGTCAAAAGCGCTGTTGCTGCGGACGTATCCGCTTTTCGATTAGAGGCGAATGGCAAAACTCAGGCTGATGATGACTTTATTTTTTATGGTCAGAAACAGAGCCATGACCGTTCCCTGCTGTTGCTGACAGAAGGCGAGAACAGTTCATTCTCTGTCAATCTCAGTGCATTGCCCGCCAACCTACAAAAAGTCGCTTTCACCATTACACCGGAGAGCGGTAATACCATTCAGTCATTACGTACGTTAAGCATCAGCGTTGAAGTGAGCGGTCAACCATATCTTATCTGCCCGGTTGATTTAGCCGGTCGTAATGAAGCTGCGCTGATTTTGGGTGAACTCTATCGCCGCAACGGTGAGTGGAAATTCCGCTTTGTCGCTCAGGGATTTAATGGCGGTTTACAACCGCTGGCGGAGCACTTTGGTGTCACCATCGATGCACCGCCTCCCGAGGAAGCAAAGCCAGTTCCCGCACCTGAACCGGCGGCCAAGCCTATCAATCTGAGCAAAGTGACGCTCACCAAAGAGCAACCGAGCGTCAATCTAACCAAGCCGGTGAATCTCAGCAAAGGCCAGGGGTTCGGGCGTATCCGCGTCAATCTCAACTGGAACCGGGCCTCCGGCGGAGGATTTTTCAGCAAGCTCAATGCTATCGATCTTGATCTGGGGGCTTATGTTCGTTTTAAAGACGGCCATCAGGATTTAGTGCAAGCGCTGGGTAATCGCTTTGGCGATTACCAGCACGTCCCTTATGTGCATCTCGAAGCGGATGACCGCACCGGTTCGGCTTCAGAAGGTGAGTGGCTCAATATTAACGGCGCTAAGTGGGATGACATCGCGGAAGTGGTGATTTTTGCCTTCATCTATAAGGGCGTGCCGAACTGGGCGAAAACCGACGGTGTAGTAACGCTGCAACTGCCTGAACAGCCACCGATTGAAACCCGTCTGAATGCGGATGGCAGCAGCCAGTCAATGTGTGCGATTGCCCGGCTGGAGAACATCAATAACACCTTAAAAGTCGAACGTCTGAACGCCTATTTCGGCGGGCATGAACCTATGGATAAGGCCTATGGCTGGGGTTTCAACTGGCGTTCGGGCAGCAAATAAATTTCACAGAGGAAAGCAATATGTTGGATTGGGCTAAGAACAAATTTAATCAGGGTCGCGAAACGCTGCTGTCTGAAGTCAGCCGCTACAAGGGCAAGGATTTTATGCAGGGGTGTGTGGCCGTAGGGACCTATATCGCTTTTGCAGATGGCGTGGTCAGCGCACAAGAAAAACAGAAATTGATTAAGTATTTCGAAATCAGCGACACCCTGAAAGTGTTCAGCACCGAAGAGGTGATTGCCGAGTTCCAGAAGCTGTCAGGAAAGTTTGATTTTGATCTGGATATCGGACGTTCAGAGTGCCTGAAAACGATCGGCAAACTGCGTAAGAAACCGGAAGAGGCGCGTGCTGCCGTAAGGTTGGGGGTGATGATTGCCAAAAGTGATGCCACGTTCAATGAGGATGAAAAGCGGGCGCTGCTGGAAGTGTGTAACGAGCTGGGCCTCAAGCCCGAAGAATTCTTCTGATTGTCCGTTTTGATTGAGAGTAATGATGGAATCTACCCTGATTGGTTTTCCGCCGATAACTGTCGCCGTTTTTGTGGTGCTGGCGATCGCCGCTTTGTTAATCGACCTGCTGGCGCACCGAGGTGATAAAGCGATTGGGCTAAAAAGTGCAGTGTTGTGGTCGCTGTTCTGGATCGCGACGGCGCTGGCCTTTGCCGCATTCCTCTACGTGAGCCATGGCGCTGAGGTTACCAGCCTGTTCATTACCGGTTATGCGCTGGAGAAGGTGCTGTCCGTCGACAACCTGTTTGTGATGATGGCGATTTTTGCCTGGTTCAAAGTGCCCGATGGCTACCGCCATCGTGTGCTGTATTGGGGGATCCTCGGCGCGATTGTGTTCCGTGGGATTTTCGTCGCCATTGGTACGGGGTTGCTGATGCTAGGCCCGTGGGTAGAAATGTTGTTCGCCGTGCTGGTGGCCTGGACCGCAGTGATGATGCTGCGCTCGGGGGATGACGGGGAAGAGATAGAAGATTATTCCGACCATATGGCTAATCGTTTGGTTCGACGTTTCTATCCTGTCTGGCCGAAACTGGCGGGCAATCGCTTTATGCTGAGTGCCAAAGAGGTGAGCGCGGAGCTGGAAAAGCCAGAAAACAAAGGTTTTTCCTTCGACGTGAAAAAGGGGGCCAAATACGCCACACCTTTGTTGCTGTGCGTGGCCGTCGTTGAACTTTCCGACATCATGTTCGCTTTTGACAGCGTACCCGCCGTCATTGCGGTCAGCCGCGAACCGCTGATCGTCTACTCCGCCATGATGTTTGCCATTCTTGGCCTGCGTACGATGTATTTCGTGCTCGAAGCGCTGCGTAAATACCTGGTACACCTGGAGAAAGCCGTTGTCGCGCTGCTGTTCTTTATCGCCTTCAAGCTTGGGCTAAACGCCAGTGACCATCTCTGGGGGCATGGCTTCGGTATCAGCGCCACGGCCAGCCTCTATGTCGTGCTGGTGGTACTGGCGGTGGGCATTATTGCCAGCGTGTTGTTCCCGGTAAAAGACCAGCCTACCCAGCCGTAATGTGGGTTGCTGAAGGGTTTTTACTTTTCGCTTAACGGCACTGCGGATGAATGCAGTGCTTCCAAAAATATCATTAAGGAGTTGAATTATGGCTGTATCTTTGAAAAAAGGTGGCAACGTTTCCCTGACTAAAGAAGCGCCGTCAATGAAATCGGTGATGTTTGGTTTAGGCTGGGACTCCCGTAAAACCGACGGCGCGGCTTTTGATCTGGACGCTTCGGCTTTTATCGTCGGTGAAGATGACAAAGTGCTGTCAGACAGCAGCTTTATCTTCTTTAACAACAAAACCAGCGCCTGTGGCGGTGTTGTGCATCAGGGCGATAACCGTACCGGCGAAGGCGACGGTGATGACGAGCAGTTGCTGATTCATCTGGATAAAGTCGATGCTAAAGCCAAAAAAGTGGTCTTTGCTGTGACAATCTATGAAGCGGAAGAGCGTAAGCAAAATTTCGGTATGGTCACCAATGGCTTTATCCGCGCCGTGAATAACGACGATCAGCAGGAGCTGGCCCGGTATGACCTGTCAGAAGATGCAGCCACGGAAACCGCGATGATCTTTGGCGAACTTTATCGCCACAATGGTGAATGGAAGTTTAAAGCCGTCGGCCAGGGTTATGAAGGCGGACTCTCCGCACTGGCGAAAAATTTTGGTGTGAACATCTGAGTGTGATGGGTTTTATGCCCAGCGCCGGTGGTATAGCTGGCGTTAAAGTACATCATCCCGACGGATTCTCCGCCGGGGTTTTTTTATCCCTGCGCTCTACCTGCTAAACTGCTGACGGGTATCTCCTCCCATTTTCCTCTTTTTTCTTTATAGGAATCACCGTGTCGGCAAAAACATATCTCAGCTATACGCCGCCTTATGACTGGCAGTGGATGATGGCGTTTCTCGGTGCGCGCGCGTTAGCGGGCATTGAGCAGAAAGAGGGAGAATATTATCAGCGTACGCTGGAAGTGAAGTCTGATACCGGGAGTTTTGCCGGCTGGTTGAGGCTGCGCCCCATGCAGGAGAGCCACCGCGTAGAGTTGCAACTCTCTCCTTCACTGCATCCTGTCGCGCAGCAGGTTGAGCAGCAGGTCAGGCGATTACTGGATTTGGATGCCGATCCACAGCTTATCGCCCAGGGGCTGGGGCGATTGGCAGAAAATGCCGTCGGGTTACGGTTGCCGGGCTGCATCAACCGCTTTGAACTGACGGTGCGGGCGATTCTCGGGCAACTGGTCAGCGTCAAAATGGCGGCTACGCTGGCAACCCGCCTGACGCAACATTGGGGTGAACCTGTTCAGACTCCCTTCGCTGGGCTTACGCACTTATTTCCCACGCCGGCGCGTGTTGGCGGGCTCAGTGTCGATGATTTACGTGGGATTGGCGTACAAGCCAAACGGGCCGCCTGTCTGATTGGGTTGGCGCAGGCCGTTGAGTCGGGAGCGTTACCACTCGATAGCATGACGGATGTTCAGGAGGGGATAAAAGCATTGCTGGCGATGCCAGGAATTGGCAGCTGGACCGCCAGTTATGTTGCCATGCGCGCCTGGTCTGCACCGGACGTTTTCCTCGGGGGGGATTATCTGATTAAACAGCGTTTTCCGGGTATGACTCCGGCGAAGATCGCCCGCTACGCCGAAATCTGGCAGCCGTGGCGCACTTACGCCACGCTACATTTATGGTTTAACGATCGCTTCACTCCCGATGAATACCAGGGGTCTTAAGCAGAAATCAATATCAGTGAATACCAAAATAACCATTATTAAGCAGGTTATGCAAAGAGATCACCGGCGCAATGGTGTCACCGGCCACCAGATCGATACCAATGCTGGTGAGCTTCTCCAGGGTTTCGTTGATGTCCGCCGGACCTGCCAGGGTCTGTGCGGCCAGCCGGTGCGTATTTCCATGCAAAATAGTGACCAGTACTTCATCCATCTGGTTGTAATGGATCTGACTCATAAAATCGGGGTCAATCTGCACGTAGTCCACGCATCCTTCCGATAATTTATTAAATTCATTGAGATTTTTTCCGACGTTTTGCAGCACAATTCTACAGCCACGCTGTTTTAGTTCGGCAATGAACTCGCGCAGATGAGCATATTTGAGCAGCACGGCGTCATCAATCATCAGATTCACCGAGGCCAGCGGCATGACGGTGTTGTCCAGTAACATGGTCAGTTCAGCGCGCAGTGAATCCTGAAGTAACCCTTCGGTAGAGAGGGGAATGGCGACGCAAATCCCTTTATTAGCGATCCCTTGCGCATGCTCTTCCAGTACTTTGTGCAGCAGCCAGCGATCCACATCCGGCATCATGTCATAAAAGCGAGCGGCTGCGATCAGGGTATCAGCATGCTGAATGCCGTTTAGCGGCTCGGTAAACTGTATGGAGAGCTGATAGAAACAGACCGACAGCGGTGTCTTTGGCGGTGAAGCCGCACGGCAATTCAGCGACAGTTGGTCCCCGCTGAGGATCCGACGGATATCTTCAGGTTTGAAAATAGCGGCAGGCGAAGAGAGCAGGCGTTTTTGCTTCGCTTCATAGTTAAAGACCTGGCCTCGTCCGCGATTTTTGGCGGTGTAACAGGCAATATCGGCCTGCGCCATATATTCGCTGCCGCTGACTGAAGCATCAACAATGCGGGTGACCCCGGCGCTGGCGCCGATGCGGTAGATTTGGTTGTTCCACATAAACTGGAATTCATTGATTTTACTGACCAGTTGCTGGATGACCTGCAGCCCCTGCTCCTGAGGGCAGTTGAAGAGTACCAGCGCGAATTCATCACCGCCAAGCCTTGCCAGTTTGTCGGTGGAACGGATCTGCTCTTGCATCAACTGGCTTAACTGACGTAATAATTCGTCGCCTGCCGCGTGGCCTGAAGTGTCGTTAATGGCTTTAAAGTGGTCGAGATCGATAAAAGCCAGGGTGTGATGCTGCTGTTTTTCAGCCGTCAGTTTAAGGGCACTCTTCAGGCTTTTTTCGAAGTTTCCACGATTGGCCAGACCCGTGAGCAGGTCATGAGAGGCGTTGTAACTGAGCTGGCGCACCAGTTCACGGGATTTACTCACATCCTGTAATACCAGCACGATACCAATAAGCTCATCTTTCAGGGTACGCAGCGGTGATACCGCCAGTTGTACATCAAACTGGCCGGTATGATAACCGTGCAGGATCAGCGACTGATCGACCGATGAGTGCAGGTTTTCATTGATATCAAACTGCGTCAGATTGCCGATTAACGGACCGTTCGGCCCGATGCTGATATGTACTACGCTGCTGACCGGTTTTCCCTGAGCCCGCAGCTCAGTCCAGCCGGTCATTTTCTCAGCCACCGGGTTCATAAAGGTGATGTTCATGTTGCGATCGGTTGAGATCACGGCCTCATTGATGGCGTTAAGCGTGATGTGCAGTAGCTCTTTCTCTTCATGCAGCGCTTCTGACAGCCTTTTGTTCGTGACTTCTGTTTGCTTCAGTTCGCTGATGTCTTCAATTTGTGCAATGAAATAGACCGGATTTTGCTGGTCATCGCGCACCAGCGATACCGCCAGCAGTGCCCAGACCATCTCTCCGTTGCGGCACAGATAGCGTTTCTCCATCTGGTAGTTTTGAATCTCGCCATCCAGTAATTGCTGCAGCAGGGCCAGGTCTTTACTCAGATCTTCCGGGTGGGTGATCTCCTGAAAGGTCAGCGTTTTAAGATAACTGGCTTCGTATCCCAGCAAATTGCACAACGCTTTATTAACCTGCAGCCATTTGCCCTGCGGCGACACCAGCGCCATGCCGATTGCTGAATACTCCATTGCATTGCGAAAACGGTTTTCGCTTTGAGTGATGTAAGACTTCTCCATCCGCAGTGCGTGCATCGCCATTGCCATGGCATCAGCGGGCAACAGGATCAGTAGCAGGGGCGTAAAGAGTAAACCGTCTGGCAGGCTATTCACCTTAGGTATAACGGAGATAATGCCTGTGGTTTGCAGCAGGGCGATCATCAACGTCATGCACAGAAAAATGAAGAAAGCCTCTATGCGGGGCAGACGAATGGCGGACCACAGCAGGGGAATAGTAATAAAAGCAAAAGGATATGGTAGCCATTTCAATGCCATAAAACCGGCCAGCAGAGTCAACGTCAGCGTCAAGAGCATTTCATACAGGCGGCGGGAATGCCCCAACTGCCGCAGATATCCGTGCTGATAGATAAGACCCAGCGGCGTCAGCGATAAAATCGCCACCGCTTCGGAGATATACCAGGTGGCAAAACGCTGCTGCAGTTCCTGCGGCGAGTGTGAATGCACAATAAACAGCGTCATGAGCACTGAACTGAGCAGCGGACTGAATACAACGGCCACCAGCAGGAATTTTACCCAGTTTGCCAGTCCGGTCAGCGGATCCTGAGCAGGCAGCAGTTTACGCAGTAATAACGCACAGACACTCGCTTCAATCAGATTATTGATAATATAGGGGAAATAGTGCAGAAAAGGCGTTCCCACCAGCGTGTTAGCGGCGATAATACCCAGGGCTGCAGCGCACAATAGTGGCAACCAGTCGCGATAGCTGTAATGGAAAAGCACCGCTATCAGCAAAGAGGTGGGGAGCCAGACGGCAGCTAAACTCGATGATTGCTGAATAATTTTCAGGCAGGCCAGCGCCAGTAAACAGATACTGATACCTAAGGCCAACGACACTTTCCAGGTGACTGATGAAGTCGGGAACCGATAAAGCATGTTATTTCCCACTGTGAAAACCTCCCCAGACTCCATCCGGCCATCGCCGGGTGAGAGTAACGATGCGAAAAATAAGAGAGGCTTGCGTTATTGTTATGACGCGACAATTTGACGTTGTGAGTTTTGTACGGCTTTTTTAGTCAAAGTTTGTTCCAGCCTGAGCTGATTGCGGCCTGACGACAGTATAGCGAGAAAGATCGATCTCAAAAGGATAGATAATCTATATGAATTCTACATCAGTAATTCATTGATAACGAATGGTGAGTGAGAAGTGCTTGACCGGTTGAGCGTGAAGGTCAAATGCCATCGTTTGTTTACATTCTTCAATGCTTCCCGCCGTGAGGCGGGGAGATTTCTTACAAAAAGTAATGATGGGGGCGCGCCAGGGGCTGTCCAGGGCGGTTTTAAAGCAGGAAGAGAGTCGCGAGACCGAGGAAAATGAAAAAACCGCCGGTATCTGTAATCGCAGTGATCATCACGCTGGCACCGACCGCCGGGTCACGTCCCATACGCACCATGGTCAGAGGGATGATAACGCCCATCATAGCAGCAACCAGTAGGTTCAGGACCATAGCGAGCGTCATAACGGCACCCATTGCCGGGTCACCATAGAGCAACCAGGTCACCACGCCCATCAATCCGCCCCATACCAGACCATTGATTAACGCAACGCCCAGCTCTCTGAAGATCAGAAATTTCAGGTTGCCCACTTGTACCTGATGCAGCGCCAGAGCACGGACAATCATGGTAATGGTTTGATTGCCTGTATTTCCTCCGATACCTGCCACGATGGGCATCAGGGCGGCAAGGGCAACCAATTGCGAAATCGTTCCCTCAAACAGACCGATGACCCTGGAGGCCACAAAAGCGGTACACAAATTAATAGCGAGCCAAGCCCAACGGTTACGCACTGCTTTGGTGACCGGGGAGAAGACGTCTTCTTCGGCGCTGAGCCCCCCCATGCGGCGCAGATTAGTGTCGGTGTCGCTGTTAACGAAATCGACAATTTCTTCCACCGTCAGACGGCCCATCAGTTTGCCTTTTTTATCAATAACCGGCGCGGTGATGAGGTCATAACGTTCAAAAGCGCCCGCTGCATCTTCGGCCTTATCGTCGGCTTCAAAACAAGTTGGGTCTTCATTCATGACCTCAGACACCAGACGGTGCGGCGGGTTGAGTAAAATGGTGGTCAGAGGCAGTTCGCCGAGCAGGGTGTTTTTACGATCGGTGATGAACAGTTTGTCACTGGCTTCAGGAATGTCTTTTCGGTAGCGAAGGTAGCGCTGAACGGTGCCGAGGGTCACATCCGGGCGCACAGTCAGCAGCTCGAAATCCATGATTCGCCCGACGGTGTCTTTACCAAACTTGATGACCTCACGTACCTTTTCCCGTTGGCGTGGGTCAAGGGAAGTGAGCACCCGGCCCATCAGGTCCCGGGGTAAATATTCGGCGAGATAAAGCTGATCGTCGACATCCAGCAGTGACATGGTTTTCAGCAGGTCTTTGTCGCTCATCTCCTCAATCAGGCTATCCCACACTGTTTCAGAGACTTCTACCAGCGCTTTACCCCGATCGGCCGGGCCAATCAGTCGCCATAAGGCCAGGCGTTCATGTCGTGGGAGAGCTTCCAGAATATCGGCGAGGTCGGCGGCGTGAAGTTCGGCAATCAGTTGGCTGAGTTCTGCCGTCTGATCCATAAGCCGTGAGCGGGTCGTCTCATCGACCTCTAAAGACTCACCAAGGATGCTGTCGGCAAGCCCATCACTGTTAAGTAATAGGTGGAGGATACGACTACGTGTTTCCGCCAGTTTCTGTATGTGGTAGCGATGCTTAGTGGCAGACATGCTGAGTCATTATCCTTAGAATTCTCACAAAATCTTTTAGGGAGCCGGTTTAACGGATTGCTCAACCTGAGTCTGCTCCTGATGATGGGACCAGGCGCTGAGGCCAGAGTAGACCAGACGTCCGAACAAAATAAGGAAGCTGATTGCTAATACAATCTTCGTCATCTTGATCTTATTTTTTCTCAACATAGTAATTTCAGCTTATTAAATCCGTGTGCTATCAGGGTAAAATAAAGGCTTAAACCATTCGCATTAACATTCTCAATATATATCACATCAACTTAACCGGCCAGAAAAAGCCACTTTTTGTAGGAAATGTCCATAAATGCAGTAGGAAAATTCCTCCAGATGTGGCGGGGCTTTGGCGCATAAAATCAGATGTTCGGCTATAATTGATACCCACCTGAAATATAAGATGTAATTATTAACCTATAGGTGAATTTGCTTCAGGACGATTTTGTGCTAATTATGAAAGACCCGGTTTATTGATCCCTATCAAATGGTTTAATATAGAGCAATCTAGAATCCGTCTTTAATTTCTCAGAACTGAAAAAATTGCTTTGCCACATTTTGTGGCCATTCTGTGCGACGTTTTCAAGAACACGTTGTTTGCAGGATGTCGCTGACAGATTGCTGGACATAACCCCTGCAAGGCTATCCCTGTGATGTTCGCCTGATGTTCTATTGGCGCTGACTGGCAGATATTGTGTGAACTTCATGCGGACAAAACATGACAGACCTTATGAATAAATATTTTTCCTGGCGTGAGTTTAGCCGTCAGTGGTGGGGCTTGCCGGTGCTAGGCGCACTGGTGCTCATTAACCTGGCCTCATGGTTGTCTCCCATTATTATGCTGCCCGAAGGCCGCACCTATCTGATGTATATGCCACTGGCGGTTTGCGTGGCCCTGCTGATGGTATTCGACTGGCGCGCCTTCCCGGGTATTGCTCTGGCTATGTTCATCCGTTATGACTTGCGCATCGGGGCGGAGATGGGGGCGCTGCTGACGCTGATTTATCTGTTTTCGCTGGCGCTGTCCTGGGGCGGATACCGTTTACAGACTGGCCGACGCTGGTCAGCTTCATTTGGATTAATGAAATTACCAGGACCGCGGGTGTTATGGCTGGTCATTTTCCTGTCGGTGCTGTTTGTCCTCATCTTACAGACGGTGGTTGAGCTGGATCTGCTTCCCGGTTATCTGGGCATGGTTACACGGGATTTCCTGACGTTACGTACGCTTATCAACTTGCAGGCCATGATGCTGGGAACACTGCTGAGTGGACATCTCTGGTATCTGATGCTGCGGATATTGCGCAAGCCTCGCTATGTGCGCGTGCTGCTATACAAGCTGCGCAATCAACGTGCGCCTGGCGTTAAAGCTTCTGAACTGGTTCTGTGGTTCATTGTGCTCATTTCCATGGTCGTTATGCTTAGCCTGCAGGGAATCAGCGGGCCGGTCGCCAAGATTCTGCTCAGTGATTACACGTTGACGCTGTTGTTACCCGTTCTGCTGTTTGGCGCGATGCGCTACGGCTATCATTTCATCACGGTTGTTTGGACCGTCGCGCTGGTGGTGCTGTTTAGCCACTATAAGGGGTTTATCAGCCCCAGCGGCTTTATACATAATCTGGTGTTCGTCTCGGCGCTGATGCTGGTGTTTACCCTCAGCCTGCTGATGATGTCAGCCATCTCTTCACGTCAGCGCCGTTTGCTGCAGAAAACCCGTTCAGCCTCGCTGCTTGACCCTGTTTTTGGTCTGCCCAATCTGCGCGCATTTAACCGCGATTTATCGCGTTATCCGCGTAGCCTGCTCTGTTTTGTGCGGGTGTCTGAAATGGACGTGCTCAGCCGTAACTACGGTATGCAACTGCGCATCCAGTTTAAGCAGCAGCTGGCTATCGGCCTCAAACCTTTCCTGCAGCCCGGTGAGAAAGTTTATCATCTGCCCGGTTATGACCTGGTATTACGCTTGAACTGCGAGGATACCGAACAGAAACTGGAGCGTCTGCAACACTATGTGGATGACTTCCGCCTGATCTGGAATGGATTACCGCTGCATCCGAATATCGGGTTAGCCTACTGCACCGTCTTCCCGCCGGTAGAACATCTGCATATGTTATTGGGGGAACTCAGCGGTATTGCAGAGGTATCGCTGACGACCGGTAAACCGGAGTCGAACAGGAGCGATCACAGCCAGGTACAAAAAGAGATCAAAAGCAAAGTGGCGATGCTGCATAAAATCCAGCGCGCGCTGGATGAAGATCGCTTTATCTTGATGGCTCAGCCTATTGCTGGCGTGCGTGGCGATAGCTATCACGAAATTCTGATCCGTATGCTTGATGAGACAGGCGATTTGATGTCGCCAGATAAATTCCTGCCGGTAGTGCATGAATTCGGTCTGGCCTATCAGTTGGATATGTGGGTGCTGAAGCACACGCTGATATTTATTCGTCAGTATCGCGAAGAGCTGCCGAGCGCGCGTTTTGCGGTGAATTTCTCGCCTTCAACGTTGTGCCGTCCGGCATTCAGCGCGCAGTTTAAAGCGATGATGGCCGAATATGAGGTGGAGCCTTACCAGATTGTGCTGGAAGTGACGGAATCCCATCTGTTGCACAACGTGAAATACGCTGATTATTCGATGCGTGACTTGCGTAATTATGGCTGCCGTATCGCTATTGACGATTTTGGTACCGGTTATGCCAGCTACGATCGTCTGAAGCTTATTCAGGCCGATATCCTGAAAATTGACGGCAGCTTCGTGCGCAATATGCTGACCGATCCTTTGGATGCCTTCATTGTGCAGTCCATTTGCCAGGTAGCCCGGATGAAACATCTGTCGATTGTGGCGGAGTATGTGGAAACCGAAGAGCAGCGTGCAGCATTGCGTGCTCTGGGGGTGGATTACATGCAAGGGTATTTGATTGGGAAACCAGAACCCTTGATTACTCTGATTTCGCATCCTGTACCAGACATGGACGTGGAGTAGATGTATCACTGATATTACGCACAATAAAAAACCCTCATTCAGAGGGTTTTTTGTTTCCGGCGCTTAAGTCATTATTCTGCCGAAGCATCCTGCTCAGGATCTTCTTCTTCAATCATCAGCTTCCAGCCTGTTACGTCATCCCAATAACTTTGTTCGCGCTCAAAATCCAGCTGCACCAGGTTGTTCTGGGTCAGATAACCCGCCGGGAAGCGTAACGTCCAGTGATTATCGTCAGTGAGAAGGCGAAGGGTCTCTGGCGTGGTGGTCGACTGACGCTGGTTGTTCAGCAAAGCGCCCAGACGCAGCAGTTGGATCAGGGGCAGATAATGCTTTTTCTTAAACAGGTTCAGGCGAGGTAACTCTTCCAACTTCACGGCTTTACGGTGGAATCGCACCAGCGTGGCCAGCAGCGTCTGCTGTTCCTGATTAAAGCCTGGCAGGTTAGTATTTTGCAGAATATAGGCTGAATGACGATGCATACCACTGTGGTTTATGCTCAGACCGACTTCATGCAACATTGAGCCAAACTTCAACAGTGACTCAAGTTGAGGCTGCACCAGCTTGGTGTTTTGCGCCAGCCACTGGGCATATAAAAGCTCAGTCGTTTCCAGCACGCGTCGTGCCTGTTCGCGATCAATATTGTAGTGCTCCGCCAGGCTTTTGGCCGTACGGGTGCGGATATCCTGATGACGGAATCGACCTTCCATCTCATACAGAACGCCTTCGCGCAGCGCACCGTCCGAAAGTCGTAACTCTTTAATAGCCAGCGCGTCGAAGACTCCGCAGAGAATAGCCAGGCCGGGTACAAACACGGATTGCCGGTCTTCGGAAAGACCCGGTAAATCCAGCGCATCAAAACTTTTGAAACCCAGTACGGCCTCGGTGAGCATTTCCAGTCGTTCAGGGGTGATTAACCCGTCTTTCTCCCCCATTTCGACCAGCACTTCATGGGCCGCTTTGATACTGCCGGACGCCCCCAGCGCATACTGCCAGCCCTGCAGGCGGTACTGCCACGCCAGGGTTTCCAGTTTTTGTGCAGCGGCCAGCTGTGCGCGTTTGAAGTTGCTGCGACTGATTTCACCCTTGGGGAAAAACATCTGTGCAAAGCTGACGCAGCCCATGCGGCGACTTTCAGCCAGCAAGGGTTCGAAGTCCTCACCGATAACCAGCTCCGTTGATCCACCACCGATATCGATCACCAGTTTGCGGCCTTTTTCCGGCTGCGTGTGCTCAACGCCCATGAAAATCAGACGGGCCTCTTCCTGCCCGGAGATAATTTCGATGGGGTAGGGGATGACCTCTGCGGCACGCTTGAGGAACTCTTCGGCATTGGCGGCCTGACGCAGTGTATGCGTGCCGACAATGGTGACGTTGTTATCCGGGAAGCCCTGTAAGCGTTCAGCAAACAGCGCCAGACAATCCAGACCACGCTGGATAGCCTCTTCGCTGAGGATATTATTGCTATCAAGGCCATCGGCCAGATGCACACGTTGTTTCAGGCGGCCCAACACCTGCAGCGCGCCATTGACGACGCGGGCGATCACCATATGGAAACTGTTCGACCCGAGGTCGATTGCGGCAATTTCCTGTGGTTTGGCATTGATGGTGTTTTTCAGGGGCATAATAGGTGTTGCTCCAAAGTGTCAGGCCTGATCTTTTTGCTGTTTATTATTACCGTGCTCAAAGGCTTTCAGGTACTCATAGATAGCTAATTGCGCGCGCACCTTACGACGATTTCCGCGTGGAACATAACGATTACTGAGATCTTTATCAATATATCTGGCTTTTACCGTGTCGCTGAACAGCAGTTCGAGGATATCCAGCACCCGTTGTTTGAGTTTCGGATCCAGCAAAGCCACCGCCACTTCAATACGATAATCGATATTTCGGGTCATCCAGTCGGCTGATGACAGAAACACTTTTTTGTCTCCGCCATTTTCAAATACATACACCCGATCGTGTTCCAAATAGCGGTCAACAATACTGGTGACCTGAATATTTTCGCTGACCCCAGGCAATTCCGGTACCAGTGAGCACATACCGCGGATCAACAGGCGAATTTTTACTCCTACATTCGACGCGGCATAGAGGCGATCAATCAGGCCTTTATCGACCAGGTTGTTGATTTTTAGCGTTATCCCCCCTTTACTGCCGGCCTGTGCGTTGGCGATCTCCTGATCGATCAAAGCATACAACATGCTTCTGGAGTTCTGCGGTGACACCATCAGATGTTCGAAGGTAACTGGCCGGTATGGGTTTTCAATAAAGTTGAATACCCGGCGGACTTCATTGGTGATACGGCTGTCCGCTGTCAGCAGGGAGTAATCTGTATACAGGCGGGCTGTTTTCTCGTTGAAATTGCCGGTCCCTATATGAGCATAGCGGACAATTTCGTCACCTTCGCGGCGTGAGATAAGAAACAGTTTGGCGTGGATTTTCAAACCTGGCGCCGAGAAGATAACGTGAACACCGGCTTCGGTCAGACGCTTGGCCCAATGGATGTTAGCCTCTTCGTCGAAGCGAGCCTGTAACTCAACCACCACAGTGACTTTTTTGCCGTTATGCGCGGCATGGATCATCGATTCAATGATGCGTGAGTCTTTTGCAACGCGATAAATATTGATCTTTATCGACAGCACGTTCGGGTCAAACGACGCCTGACGCAGCAGTTCCAGCACGTGTTCAAAGGTGTAATACGGGTAATAAAGCAGTACGTCCTGTTCGCGGATAGCGGCGAATCCGTTGCGGAATTTATCGAACCACAGATGGCGCAGGCGCGGTAACGGGCGATTCACCAGATTGGCTTTACCGACATTCGGGAAGTCGATGAAGTCTTTGAAATTATGATAACGCCCGCCGGGGATCACCGAGTCATAATTGGAGATGCCGAGTTTTTCGCGCAGAACTTCCACCATGTCATCCGGCATATCGCGCTGATAAACAAACCGCACCGGTTCAGCGGTCAGGCGCTGTTTAAGGCTTGAAGACATCAGTTCCAGCAGGCTCGATTCCATTTCCGTGACCAGATCGTATTCGGCATCGCGGGTCATTTTCATCGAATAGGCATTGAGAGTGTCGTAATCAAAGAAGCCTTTGAAAATATCATCCAGGCAGTAGCGCAGGATGTTATCTAGCAGAATCATCGGCTTACGGCGGCGCGGTGCTTCCGGGGGAAGATTGACAAAGCGCGGGACTTTGTCTGATGGAATTTCCAGCAGCGCGTAATGCACCTCATCACCGCGGATAATCTCAACGGCCAGATAGGTGTAATCATCTTTGAGGAACTGCACCAGATTGGTGTCACGGTTAATCAGAATAGGGGTGATGAACTGGCGTAAATGGTGTTTAAAGTACTGACGAAGCCAGTTTTGCTGATTTTCAGAAACCTGACGTTCATTGATCAGGAAAATTTGGTTGCGGGCCATCTCCAAAAGCAGGTCGTTGTAGAGACCGTCAAACTCCTGGTCAATGCGCAGCACTTTGGCCTGAATTTTTTTCAGCAAATGGCGCGATGCACCGATGAATCCCTGCTCTTCGCTGATTAAGATCCGTCGTTTGAGATCGGCAAATCGGACTTTATAAAATTCGTCCAGATTGTTGGAATAGATGCCCAAGAATCGCATGCGTTCGATCAGGGGATTGCTTTTGTCGGCCGCTTCCTGCAACACACGCTCATTGAAGGACAGCCAGCTCAGTTCTTTTTCGATGTATAGCTTTTCCTGACCCATTTAAACTAACCCCATTCAGTAAACTTGATCCCTGGCCCAACATTCAGCGTCATCGCTGCGAACTGCAGGGAAAATTCTCGTCATTTCCAGCTCACACCGGCGAGGTGCTCGACATATCTCTGATGGAAAGAGCAAGAGAGAGGGGCCCAGTGTCTACGAACAATATTGCGAAAGATTGACAGGAATGTCCAACACAAAGCGGAGGTTTAGGGGGATCAGTGTGTACAGAGAAAAATCGGCAGGATGAAAAGGGAGAAAAGTCTTACCGGTGAAACAGTTAAATCCTATTCACCGGTAATTTTTTAGCTATCCAAATGAAGCGGAAGCTGAATTTTTATGGCTTTAAACTACACCTGCGCCAATAGGATCGACGCGTTTTGTTTCTTTAGGTTTCGTTTTGTACTTCGCCAAAAACTGCGGTTGGAAAATACACATCCGGATAGCGCTGCGGTACTCCCCGTTAACGAAGAATTCCTGCTTCAGCTCACCCTCCAGCTCAAACCCTAACTTGCTGTAGATATGAATCGCCTTTTTGTTCTCTTTGTCGACGATTAAATAGAGTTTATACAGGTTAAGTACTGAGAAGGCGTAGTCCATCGCCAGCTTCACAGCATCGCCAGCAAACCCTTTCCCCTGATGGGATGGGTCGATGATGATTTGGAATTCTGCCCGACGGTGGATGTGGTTAATTTCGACCAGTTCAACAAGCCCAACCGGCCCGCCTTCAAATTCAATAATAAAGCGGCGTTCGCTCTGATCATGAATGTGTTTGTGGTACAGGTCAGTCAGTTCGACGAAGGCTTCATAAGGCTCTTCGAACCAATAACGCATAATACTGGCGTTGTTATCGAGGCGGTGTACAAACGTAAGATCGTCCTTTTCCAGTGGACGCAATCGAACGCGGTTATTGCTAGACATAAATTTTTCCCGAAAGGTCGTTTTATTCGGATACTTTTTAGAAACTAGGCTCTTTAAACAGTCCTGTTTTAAGAAAAGGTGGGTACACAAACGACATTCAAACGTGTACCAACTGGGACATTATAGCGACCAAAATGTAAACAAACGTAAACAAATCAAAAACAAAAAACCGGCACATGGCCGGTTTGTAGTGAAATCATCGCTCTTAGCAGGTTTAATCTGCTGCGTAACCCTGCTCCGGCAAAGGATTTCCGTCGAGAAATGCCTGACCGTTTTTCAGCTGTAAACGCCCATCCACAAACCAGCTGATCACCAGCGGATAGATGCTGTGCTCCTGGCTCTGTACGCGCTCATTCAGGTCCTGTTCGGTGTCATCGCTGAAAACCGGCACTTTTGCCTGCAAGATAACCGGTCCGCCATCAAGTTGTTCAGTCACAAAGTGAACCGAGGTACCGTGGGCTTCATCCTGATTTTCAATCGCCTGACGGTGAGTGTGTAAACCGGGATATTTTGGCAACAAGGAAGGGTGGATATTCAGCATTCGCCCGGCAAAACGCTGGACGAAGTCAGCGCTGAGAATGCGCATGTAACCGGCAAGTACCACCAGGTCAGGATTATAAGCATCGATGGCGTCAGCCAAAGCGACGTCAAACGCCGCCCGGTCAGCATAGGACTTTACGTCCAGCGCATGGGCAGGAATACCGGCAGATTGCGCACGTTCCAGCCCAAATGCGGAGGCTTTATTACTGAAGACGGCGCTGAGTTTCGCGTAGACTCGTCCCTGTTGGCAGGCATCAATCAGCGCCTGGAGGTTACTCCCTTCGCCGGACACCAAAACCACAATCCTTTTCATCTCAACACCCATCGTTAGCCAAAGTTACTTAATGATAACGCGTTCCGCAGAATCAGACCCTTTAATCCTGCCGATTTTCCACGCTTTTTCACCGTTGTCGTTCAGCAGGGCAATGGCTTCATCGGCCAGTTCAGCAGGCAATGCAACTAACATACCGACGCCACAGTTGAAGGTACGGTACATTTCGTGACGGCTGACGTTACCGGCATTTTGCAGCCAGGTAAAGACGTCAGGCCACTGCCAGCTGGCTTCATCAATGATGACCTGGGTATTTTCCGGCAGGACGCGCGGAATATTTTCCCAGAAGCCGCCGCCGGTCAGGTGAACGATGCCGTGAACGTCGACAGTTTCGATCAGCTTAAGGATGGATTTCACATAGATTTTGGTCGGTGCCAGCAGATGATCGGCCAGGGGTTTCCCTGCCAGATCGGTAGTTTCCGGGTTGGTGTTGCTGACTTCCAGAATTTTGCGCACCAGCGAGTAGCCGTTGGAGTGCGGGCCGCTGGCGGCCAGGGCAATCACTACGTCGCCGTCAGCCACTTTGCTACCGTCGATAATTTCTGATTTTTCTACCACGCCGACGCAAAAACCGGCCACGTCGTAATCTTCACCGTGATACATGCCCGGCATTTCAGCAGTTTCACCGCCGACCAACGCACAGCCAGACTGCTTGCAGCCTTCGGCGATACCGGTGATCACACTGGCGGCGATATCGACGTCCAGTTTGCCGGTGGCGTAGTAGTCGAGAAAGAACAGAGGTTCTGCACCCTGAACGATTAAATCATTGACGCACATGGCGACCAGATCAATACCAATCGTGTCGTGGCGTTTCAGGTCCATAGCCAGACGCAACTTGGTGCCAACGCCATCCGTTCCCGAAACCAGCACAGGTTCACGATATTTTTGCGGTAGCGCACACAGGGCACCAAAACCACCCAATCCGCCCATCACTTCCGGACGACGAGTCTGTTTTACTACACCTTTGATACGGTCTACCAATGCGTTGCCGGCATCGATATCCACACCTGCGTCTTTATAGCTGAGAGAGGTTTTGTCGGTCACTGCGAATCCCCACGGCGGTTTGCGGTTGGTGGTTAAAATAAGGCGCGGCAATTCTAACAGCCCAGGCAAACGTTTGCGAGGCCCTTGTGCGGTGTGTTGATCATTCTCGTGTCTATACTCTTTATCAGGATTCTATTGATGCCGATCAACTTAATCGCGGTGGCGTTCAAAAAAAAAGGCGTTATAATCTCGCGATTTTTTTTTGCAGCTCAACCACCTTAGGAGAATTAAAAATGAAGATCGTCGAGGTGAAACACCCGCTGGTGAGACACAAGCTGGGCCTGATGCGTGAAAATGACATCAGCACGAAACGTTTTCGCGAACTGGCTTCTGAGGTGGGAAGTCTGCTGACGTATGAAGCAACCGCTGATTTGGAAACTGAGAAAGTCACTATCGAAGGCTGGTGCGGTCCGGTTGAGATTGACCAAATCAAGGGCAAGAAAATTACCGTGGTGCCGATTCTGCGTGCAGGTCTGGGTATGATGGAAGGCGTGCTGGAACACGTACCAAGTGCGCGTATCAGCGTCGTCGGCGTTTATCGTGATGAAGAAACCTTGCTGCCGGTGCCGTATTTCCAGAAGCTGGTGTCTAATATCGAAGAGCGTATGGCGCTGGTGGTTGACCCAATGCTGGCGACCGGTGGTTCCATGATCGCGACTATCGACCTGCTGAAAAAAGCCGGTTGTCAGAGCATTAAAGTGCTGGTGCTGGTAGCGGCTCCTGAAGGTATCGCCGCGCTGGAGAAAGCACATCCAGACGTGGAGCTGTACACCGCCTCCATTGACCAGGGACTCAACGAGCATGGTTACATCATGCCGGGGCTCGGGGATGCGGGCGATAAGATATTTGGTACGAAATAAGCAGCATGTAATAGCCGACTCAGAAGTCGGCTTTTTTTTGCTCGTCATACTTCAGGTTGCAGGTGCGTTGGCTGCGCCCGTTCGCCCCAGTCACCAGGTTTTCTATGCTGCTGGAGACTCACGGGCTTGCCGCCTTCCTGCAACCCGAATTATTTAGAGCAAAAGAATTCGTTATACAGTCAGTTTTAACAACACCACATCACACCATTGAGAGGATCAATCCATGACCCGTCGCGTCATCGGGGTAAGCGAGCGTCTGCCGCTCCTGCAAACTATCCCCCTGAGCTTGCAGCACCTGTTCGCTATGTTTGGCGCCACGGTACTGGTGCCCATTCTGTTTAAAATCAATCCCGCGACGGTGCTGCTGTTCAATGGTATCGGCACCTTGCTCTATCTTTACATCTGTAAAGGCAAAATCCCGGCCTATCTGGGCTCGAGCTTTGCGTTTATTTCGCCGGTTCTGTTGCTGTTGCCCATGGGGTATGAAGCGGCGCTGGGTGGGTTTATCGTCTGCGGGCTGCTGTTTTGTCTGGTGGCATTGATTGTGAAAAAAGCCGGAATTGGCTGGATTAACGTGATGTTCCCACCGGCAGCGATGGGGGCGATTGTTGCGGTTATCGGGTTGGAACTGGCAGGTGTGGCGGCTAATATGGCCGGGCTATTACCCGCTGACGGTGTATCCGTGGACTCTACTACCATCACTATTTCGATGGTTACCCTTGGCGTGACGGTGCTGGGTTCGGTGTTGTTCCGCGGTTTCCTGGCCATCATTCCGATTCTGATCGGCGTGCTGGTCGGTTATGCGCTGTCGTTCTTTATGGGCGTGGTCGATACCACCCCCATTGCGCAGGCACACTGGTTTGCCCTGCCGACCTTCTACACGCCGCGTTTTGAGTGGGTGGCTATTCTGACCATTCTGCCCGCTGCGCTGGTGGTGATTGCCGAACACGTTGGCCATCTGGTGGTGACGGCCAACATCGTGAAGAAAGATCTGCTCAAAGATCCTGGCTTGCACCGTTCCATGCTGGCCAACGGATTGTCTACCGTGTTGTCAGGTTTCTTTGGTTCAACGCCGAACACGACCTATGGTGAAAACATCGGCGTCATGGCTATAACCAAGGTGTACAGCACCTGGGTTATTGGCGGAGCAGCTGTACTTGCCATCATGCTTTCGTGCGTCGGTAAGCTGGCGGCGGCGATTCAGGCCGTTCCGGTACCGGTGATGGGCGGCGTTTCCCTGCTGCTTTACGGCGTGATTGGTGCGTCCGGTATTCGCGTACTGATTGAATCGAAAGTGGATTATAACAAAGCGCAGAACCTGATCCTGACGGCGGTGATTTTGATCATTGGTGTCAGCGGCGCGAAAATTCACATTGGCGCAGCCGAATTGAAAGGCATGGCATTGGCGACCATCGTTGGCATCTTCCTTAGCCTGCTGTTTAAGGTGATTGAGCTGGTGCGTGGCGAAGAAGAGATCATTGATATTGAGGACGAGCGGGAACATCCTTCGACCTGATCCCCTGATGTCAAATCCCGCCATAGAGGATCTCTCTTTGGCGGTTCGTTCGCTTAGCAAGCGGTTGTAAGGGGCACAGTTCAATTTCGCCGGGATCCTATGCTAGAATTCTGCCTGTACTTATCCGTTTAGATAACAGCTGAGATAACAACTTTTTGTTGATAACAACATTCGCGGTTTTCAGACCGTATTGGTTGAGGTGCTTCTGAATACGCCGGCACAGCTTTCCCTGCCACTCTATCTTCCCGATGATGAAACTTTTGCTAGTTTTTATCCGGGCGAGAACCCCTCTCTGCTCTCTGCGATTCAGACGGCGCTGCATCAGGAGCATGGCACCTATATCTATTTCTGGTCACGTGAAGGTGGCGGACGCAGCCACTTGCTGCACGCGGCCTGTGCGGAGCTTTCCCAGCGCGGTGAAGCCGTAGGCTATGTGCCGCTCGATAAACGGGCCTATTTTGTTCCGGAAGTGCTGGACGGCATGGAGCATCTGGCGCTGGTCTGTATCGATAACATCGAAGGTATTGCCGGGGATGATGAGTGGGAAGCCGCGGTTTTCCATCTCTATAACCGTATTTTGGAAACCGGGCGTACGCGGCTGTTTATCACCGGCGATCGCCCGCCGCGCCAGCTCAATCTTAGCCTGCCGGATTTAGCCTCACGGTTGGACTGGGGGCAAATCTATAAACTTCAGCCGTTGTCTGATGAAGAGAAACTGCAAGCGCTGCAGCTGCGGGCAAAATTGCGCGGTTTTGAACTGCCCGAAGACGTCGGACGTTTCCTGTTAAAGCGGTTGGATCGTGAGATGCGCACACTATTTACTACGCTGGATCAGCTCGATCGGGCCTCGATCACTGCGCAGCGCAAACTCACTATTCCTTTCGTCAAAGATATTCTCAGCCTGTAGCACCCGCTACAGGCATTTCCTGCGCTAAAGAATGTCAAGTACCTGCTCTGGCGGGCGCCCCAGACGGGCTTTACCGTTTGCCAGCACAATCGGGCGCTCTATCAGTCGCGGATGATCGGCCAATGCCTGCAGCAGTTGCTGTTCGTTCATCGCCGGATCGGCCAAATTGCGTTCTTTGTAAATCTCTTCGCCTTTACGCATCAATTCACGCGCCGAACTGAATCCCAACTTACGGACCAGCTCTTTCAACGTATCGAGGGAAGGCGGTGTTTCCAGATACATAATCACATCTGGCTTCAGGCCTTTCTCTTCCAGCAATTTCAGCGTTTCACGGCTCTTGCTACAGCGCGGGTTATGGTAAATCGCGACATCATGTGGTGGCATGTTGAACTCCTCTGATTCCTGAAAGGCTTAGCCTTTCTGATATTGACGGAAACGCCTTTGCAACTGACGCAACTGATCGATACGGGCATCGTAGCGGGCCTGTTCCAGGCTCCCCAGTTTTTGCAGCGCGCTCGCGTTACTCAATAAGTCTATCGCCTGATCCAAACGGCCGACCAGCGCCATACTTTCGGCTCTGGCCGCCAGTTCCTGTGCCCGCAGCCCCTGAGCCGCATTGGCCTGCGACAGTAAATCCCAACCATTAGGATCATCAGGATAAGTAAAAGTATAGCGGTTAAGGATACGGCTGGCGTTGGCGGGCTGGCCACCTTCCACATAGGCATTGGCTAAGTTAAGCAGCAGCACCGGGTTTTTACTGCTCTCGGCGTTGGCTTTTTCCAACCGGGCGATCGCCTGCGGAGCCCGTTTCTGATCGATATCAACGTCGGTGGATAAATCCAGGAGCCAATCGTTTCCCGGATCTTTCGCCAGCAATCCATCCAGAATTGCGCGTGCCTGATCGTATTTTTTAGCTTTATAGAATTGCAAGGCCTGGCCGTATTTAGCGGCTAACTGTTCGCGAACATTGCCATTGCTCAGTTGGCGAAGATAGTCATCACTCAGCGGATAGGATTCTGAACCGTACATGCCGAGGATACGCACTTTGGCTAACAGGAAACTCTGTGATGAATGCACCGTCGGGTGAGACATCTGATTAGCACGGTTGCGGATATCCGCCAGGCGGCTGTCAGGCAGGGGGTGCGTCAGCAACATTTCAGGGGGCTTGCTGGAGTAGCTCGACAGATCCGCCAGTTTTTGCAGAAAAGCGGGCATGGCCTGCGGGTCAAAACCGGCGCGTTGTAATACCTGAATGCCAATACGGTCAGCTTCTTGCTCGTTACCCTGTGTAAAACTGATCATATTCTGCTGGGTCCCCGCCAGGGTACCGGTCAGCGCAGCCATACCGGCCTGCGGGCTGGCCATCGCCAGCAGAATCGAGCCGAGTGCGCCTACCCAGGTTAGCGGGGCACTTTTTTGTTGGTCTTCCATCGCACGCGCCAGATGGCGCTGGGTGACGTGCGAGATCTCATGCGCCATGACCGAAGCCAGTTGGCTTTCGTTATCGGTATAGCGAAACAGGGCTGAGTGCAGCACCACGTTGCCGCCAAAGAAGGCAAAGGCGTTAAGCTCATCATTATTGACGATAAAAAAGTGGAAAGGCGTTCTCACTGAGTAAGCGCTGGCAACCAGTCGCTGACCGAGTTCATTGATATAATTATTGAGCAACGGATCGTTTATCAGTGGCGTACTGGCGCGCATCTGGCGAACATAGAAATCGCCCATTTGCATTTCCTGAGCGATACTGAGCGTGCCTCCGGCCGTGGTACCCATATCGGGCAACTGATCGGATATCATCGGTTTGTTTGGGTTGGAGGACGCGATAGGCGTGGTCCAGTAAGTGCTGTCATCTGCAATGGCAGGGAGTGTCGCGCCTGCCAACACCGCGCCCACCAAAAGGGCGCTCAGCGTTTTGTTAAACCGCATTGCCATAATTAAGCCATTCCCAATGAATAGTTGATCACTCTGACGTAAACAGCCATAAGAGCTCTTCTTCCGTGAAACGGACTCCAGTACACTCTTGCGCAGGCACATTCTTTGCTATTTTTCTGATACTTAATAGTAGTCATCTCAGAAAATTTTGAAGCGTTTAACCGTTACACTCTGTGACAACTGATTCAGCAAAAAGTTACCTTATGGCTGGAGCAGAGCAGCGAGGCAGCAAGTGCTGTGCTCACCCGTTTTACAAGGATCTTACAGGAGCGATATCCGATGTTAGAGATGTTATTACAATGGTACCGCCGCCGTTTCACTGATCCACAGGCCATCGCCTTACTGGCAATTCTGGTCGCAGGGTTTTGTATTCTCTATTTTCTTAACGGTATTCTCGCCCCGTTATTAGTGGCGATTGTGCTGGCCTATCTACTCGAATGGCCGGTGGCCCGGCTGCAACATCTGGGATTATCCCGTACGTTGGCGACCAGCGTGGTGTTACTGATTTTCGCCGGTGTGGTGATGCTGGCGGTCTTTGTTATCGCCCCGGTTACCTGGCAACAGGGTATCAATCTGATGGCCGATCTGCCGAGCATGCTCAACCGTTTTTACGATTTCGCCGCTACCCTGCCTAAACGTTATCCGGCACTGGTTGACGCCGGGATCATCGATATGATGGCTGAAAACCTGCGCGCCAAACTTTCTGGCGTGGGTGACAATCTGGTGAAATTCTCTCTCGCGTCGTTGGTGGGCCTGCTGACGCTGGCGATTTATCTGATTCTGGTACCGATGATGGTATTTTTCCTGCTTAAAGATAAGGAACAGATGCTCAGCGCGGTGCGGCGCGTGTTGCCGCGAGATCGAGGTCTGGCGGGTCTGGTCTGGCAGGAGATGAATCAGCAAATCACCAATTATATTCGTGGCAAAGTGCTGGAGATGATTATTGTCGGCGTGGCGACCTATCTGGTGTTTTTCATCATGGATATGCGCTATTCGTTGCTGCTGGCGGTGCTGGTTGGCCTGTCGGTACTTATACCGTACATCGGCGCTATGTTGGTTACTATCCCGGTGGTGGTGGTGGCATTGTTCCAGTGGGGGATGGGGGCTGATTTCTGGACGTTGTTTGTCGCTTATCTGGTGGTTCAGGGACTCGATGGCAACGTGATTGTCCCGCTGCTGTTCTCTGAAGCGGTGAATCTCCATCCGCTGGTGATTATTCTATCCGTGGTGATCTTCGGGGGGCTGTGGGGATTTTGGGGCGTGTTCTTTGCGATTCCACTGGCAACGTTGGTCAAAGCCGTGGTTCACGTCTGGCCTGATGAACTGCTGAACGAGACGCCTTAGGGCGTTTTGTACGTTTTTAAAAAAAATAAAAAAAGCGCGTCTGCGCTTTTTTTTATCTTATTCGCTGTCGCGAAGCCTTACTTCTCGTTCAGATAAGCCATGACGATGTCGTGGTGATTACTGGTTTTGAAATCGTCGAAAACTTTTTCAACCTTACCGTTACCGTCGAGCAGGAAGCTGATGCGGTGAATGCCGTCGTAGGTTTTCCCCATAAAGCTTTTCTCGCCCCAGACACCAAACTGTTCGCAAACTTTGTGATCTTCGTCGGACAACAGCGTGAAGTTCAGCAGCTCTTTTTCGGCAAATTTGGACAGTTTTTCTGGTTTATCGGTGCTGATCCCCAGCACTTCTACGCCAGCTTCTTTCAATTGATCCATATTGTCACGCAGGCCACAGGCCTGAACAGTACAACCTGGCGTCATGGCCTTAGGGTAGAAATAGACCAGGACCTTCTGTCCCTGGAAGTCGGCCAGATTAATCTGTTCGCCGTCCTGATCTGGCAAACTAAATTGCGGCGCAGAATCACCGGCTTTCAGTGGGCTCATTTTATATCTCCGTCAATTGTCTTCATGCTGAGTGTTGCTCACGACATTAATACTGCCTTGCGCATTCAGTTCTGTACATAGCTGATGAAAAGCTTGCTCAATAATTGTCGCATCCGTGTTCGCCGGGCTATGGGCGGTTATCTGTATAGACAACTGAGCTGGATTCCCGCCCTCTGCCGGGCGGGTCTTTGACGCCAGTTCGGCAATGTTCATCTGGTGCGTATCAAACAAATCGGTAAAGCGTTCTATCAGGTGCGGTGAATCTTTGACTTCGACCTTAACCCACACAGTTGCTGGCATGGGTGGGCGTTCGTGGGCGCTGGTACGTTTCATCACGATCAACAACTCTAGCTCTGCGCCTTTTTGCGGCAAGGTAGACTCAATCAGGGTGATGGCGTTCCAACTGCCAGAAAGAAACATGATAAAGGTGAACTCGTCACCGAGCATCGCCAGACGGCTGTCTTCAATATTACAACCGCAACTGCTGACCTGACGGGTAATGGTATTCACGATACCTGGGCGGTCTGCACCTAATGCGGTGATAACAAGATAGTGTTGTTGTGGCTGCGGCAAAATTGCTCTTCCTGTCATGCTTGGGAGTATTCCCAAGGTAAACATAAAAAAAACCGCCGGACAAGCGCTTACAACACGTTGATTGCTTGCTTTTGCAGTGGTGTCAAAAGTACCATGAGTGACCTGTTTGTGGAGGGGAAGGTCAATGTTTACGGGAAGTATTGTTGCACTGGTTACGCCGATGGACGACAAAGGTGCCGTCGATCGTGCGAGTTTAAAAAAACTGATTGATTATCATGTGTCCAGTGGTACTGCGGCGATCGTTTCCGTAGGCACAACCGGTGAGTCGGCGACGTTAACGCATGACGAGCACGGTGACGTGGTCATGCAAACGCTAGAGTTGGCCGACGGGCGCATTCCAATTATTGCCGGAACCGGTGCTAACTCCACCGCGGAAGCGATTTCTCTCACCCAACGCTTTGAAAATACAGGCGTTGTAGGCTGTCTGACCGTCACGCCTTATTATAACCGCCCGACTCAGGAAGGTCTGTTTCAGCATTTTAAAGCCATTGCTGAACATACGGCCCTGCCGCAAATTCTCTATAACGTGCCATCACGTACCGGCTGCGACATGCTGCCGCCAACCGTGGCGCGTTTAGCAAAAATAAAGAATATTGTTGCTCTTAAAGAGGCAACAGGGAACTTAAGTCGTGTTAGCCAGATCCAAGTGCTGGTTGATGATGAAGACTTCATTCTGTTGAGCGGCGATGACGCCAGCGGTTTGGACTTCATGCAACTCGGCGGCAAAGGGGTTATTTCCGTGACAGCTAACGTGGCAGCACGTGAAATGGCACAACTTTGTGAGCTGGCCGCGCAGGGCAACTTTGCCGAAGCGCGTCGCTTAAATCAGCGCTTGATGCCGTTGCATCAGCATTTGTTTGTAGAAGCAAACCCGATCCCGGTGAAATGGGCCTGTAAGGCACTGGGGTTGATGGCAACCGATACACTGCGTCTGCCTATGACGCCGTTAACAGATGCTGCCCGTCCGGTAGTGGAAAACGCATTAAAAAGCGCCGGTTTGCTGTAACTCTTAGGGAGATTTGATGGCCTGTTCATTAGTTCAAAAAACCAGATTGCAAAAGTCCATGGTCGCAAAAGTGGTGGGGGTTTCCCTCATTATGCTGTTAGCCGCCTGTTCCAGCGATCAGCGCTATAAACGTCAGGTAAGCGGCGATGAAGCCTACCTTGATGCACCTCCTGTCAAAGAGCTGAAAGCTCCCGCCGGGATGATTCTGCCACTGCAGAATGGTACCTATGATATCCCTACCGGTGAGCTGAAAGGCAACGTGGGCAAGCAGCTGGATATCCGTCCGCCAATGCAGCCACTGGCGTTGCTTAACGGTTCGCGTACCCAGTTCACGGGTGACAGCGGTACCGTATTGCTGGAAAACACCCCGCAAAACCGCGACCTGTGGAATAACGTGGTTAAAGCCGTTCAGCAAAATAACTTTAAAATTGCCAGCCGCGATGATGCTAACCAGACGCTGTCTACCGACATGGTTGACTGGAATCGTGCTGACGAAGACTTCCAGTATCAGGGCCGTTACCAGATCAGCGTTCAGCAGCAGAGCTACCAGTTAGCCCTGACGGTGAAAACGCTTGAGCTCAAACAGCAAGGTAAAGTCGTTACCGCACCGGCTGAAATCCAGCGTTACAACAGCCAGATGCTGAACTCCATTACCGCAAGCCTGGATAAAGTTCAGCAGGATGCACAAGCCCGTCTGGATAACCGCAAAGTCGGCGAAATTGACGTACAAAGCGGCGCTGACGACACCGGATTACCGGTACTGATCGTGCGTTCAACTTACGGTGTGGTATGGGATCGTCTGCCAAATGCCCTGGCGAAAGCGGGCATGAAAGTAACCGACAGCAGCCGTCCGCAGGGTACGCTGTCTGTGACCTACAAACCGTTGAATGACGACGCGTGGGATACCTTAGGTGCGAAAGATCCGGGTCTGACTTCCGGTGATTACAAACTTCAGGTCGGCGATCTCGACAACCGCAGTAGCCTGCAGTTCCTTGATCCTAAAGGACATGCCCTCAGCCAGTCGCAGAACGACGCGATGGTGGCAGTTATGCAGGCGGCGTTCAACCAGAGCAGCACTGCGAAGTAAGACGTTATCAGAAAGGGGCTTCGGCCCCTTTTTACATCCTTTTGTTTTATCGAACGATGTTGCAAGTTTTACCACTACATATTGGAGTAACTTAAGATGCAAAAGTTAGCTGAGTTGTATCGCGGAAAGGCGAAAACCGTCTTCACGACTGAAAACCCAGACCTGCTGGTGTTGGAGTTCCGCAATGATACGTCAGCACTGGATGGTCAGCGCATTGAGCAGTTCGACCGTAAGGGCATGGTTAACAACAAGTTTAACCACTTCATCATGACTAAGCTGGAAGAAGCCGGTATTCCAACGCAAATGGAACGTCTGCTGTCTGACACCGAAGTGCTGGTGAAAAAATTGGATATGGTCCCGGTTGAATGCGTGATCCGTAACCGTGCTGCAGGTTCGCTGGTAAAACGTCTGGGCATTGAAGAGGGTCTGGAACTCAATCCGCCGCTGTTCGATCTTTTCCTGAAAAATGATGCAATGCATGACCCGATGATCAACGAGTCTTACTGCAAAACCTTCGGTTGGGTTAACGAAGAGCATCTGGCACGTATGAAAGAGCTGAGCTATAAAGCCAATGACGTGCTGAGCAAACTGTTTGATGATGCGGGCTTAATCCTGGTCGACTTCAAGCTGGAATTCGGTCTGTTCAACGGTGAAGTGGTACTGGGCGATGAGTTTTCCCCGGATGGCAGCCGTCTGTGGGACAAGAAAACCCTCAACAAAATGGACAAAGACCGCTACCGTCAGAGTCTGGGTGGCCTGATCGAAGCCTACGAAGAAGTCGCGCACCGTATTGGTGTAAAACTGGACTGATCGGTCACGTTTTTTTTAGATTGACTACGCAATCGTTTACGCGGCTTTAAAAGCCTCTTTGTCAGTAAAACGGAGGGTCATTTGACCGTCCGTTTTTTATTTCCCGCTATTTATTCTGCTGAATTTATTCTCTTTATGCTTATCTGCTCTAAAATTGCCGCATTGGGTCGATGGTATTTACTGAACTCATTATCTAGTCTTAAGAAAAAAGCAGGGAGATAAACCTATGCGTTGGCAAGGGCGTCGTGAAAGCGACAATGTAGAAGACAGACGTGGGCAAAGTTCGGGAAGCGGGCCGGGCAATTTTGGCGGTGGCGGAATGCGCCTGCCCATTCGTGGCAAAAGTGGCATTGTCATCATCATCGTGGTGCTGGTGGCCGGTTACTATGGGGTCGATCTCACACCGCTGATTGACGGTGGTCAGTCAGGCGGTACGCAGCAGGCGCAGACGCGCGCTCAGTCGATAAGCCCGAAAGATGATGAGCAGGCCAAATTCACCTCGGTAGTGCTCGCCTCGACGGAAGATACCTGGAAAGAAATCTTCCGGCGTCAGGGACAAACTTACGTTGACCCCAAACTGGTGATGTACCGTGGCTCGACCCGTACCGGGTGTGGTACCGGTCAATCTGTCATGGGGCCATTTTACTGCCCGGCAGATACCACGGTGTATATCGATCTCTCCTTCTATCAGGAGCTGAAAGACAAGCTTGGTGCTGGCGGCGACTTTGCGCAGGCCTACGTTATTGCGCACGAGGTTGGACATCATGTGCAGCATCTGATGGGCATTGATACTAAAGTGCGGCAGATGCAGCAGGGCGCTTCGCAAACCGCCATCAACCAACTGTCGGTGAAGATGGAGTTACAGGCTGACTGCTTCGCCGGAGTGTGGGGACATAGTCAGCAACAGCAAAATATGCTGGAAGAGGGGGACCTGAAAGAAGCGCTCGACGCGGCGCAGGCCATTGGCGATGACCGCCTGCAACAGCGTGGTCAGGGGCGCGTGGTACCAGACAGCTTCACTCACGGCACCTCGCAGCAGCGCTATACCTGGTTCAAACGCGGCTTCGATAGTGGGGATCCTAACCAGTGCAATACCTTTGCCAGCCGCTAATTCGCTGTCAGTTCAGGCCATTCACCTCTGGTCTGTCTGAGGAAACTGTTCAATAATCATCGTTCGATCCTGAGAGGCCTGCGGGCCTCTCTTTTCTTACTTTATTGAAGCGCAGGGATAGCCATGGCCTTTCTCGATCCTACTCTCTTGATATTATTGGTGTTCGCCGGTCTCGGGATCATCAGTAATAACAGTGCCGTTACCATCGCGATGTTTTTCCTTCTCACCGTACGCATCACGCCGCTTAACCAGTTTTTCCCCTGGATAGAACGTTATGGGCTGACTATCGGCATTATTATTCTGACGATTGGCGTCATGGCCCCGATTGCCAGCGGTAAGATCAGCGCCAGCACGATGGTGCACTCCTTCATGCATTGGAAATCGATTCTGGCGATTGTGGTTGGCGTACTGGTGTCGTGGTTGGGGGGGCGCGGCGTAGCCCTGATGGGCTCTCAGCCACATCTGGTCGCCGGTCTGCTGGTTGGCACTGTGCTGGGCGTGGCGCTGTTTAAAGGTGTACCGGTTGGACCTCTGATTGCTGCCGGTTTGCTCTCCCTGATGGTGGGGAAAACCTGACGTGACGCAGCCGGATCCGGCACAAAAAATTGCCCTTCAACATCAGTTACAGCAACAGGGCGTGCGTCGTCTGCTGGTCATGAGCGGTGAAGCGCACTGGTGCGCAGAGCAGGCGGCAGCGTTCAGTGAAGGATTGAGTGGTGATTGGGTGTGGGTAAGTGACAGAGCGCCGCTATGGGCGGAGTCCGTCACTTTCTCTGCGGTTCACACCCTGCTCGGACAGGAAAAACGTCACGGAGTATTTGATGCACGGCTAGGGTTGAATGCGGAGGCGCTGGCCGCTTTTGCCGGTACGCTGTGCGCTGGCAGTTGGCTGATTTTGCTGGTGCCGCAATGGCAGCAGTGGCCGCTGTTACCTGACGCAGACAGCCTTCGCTGGAGCGAACAGCCTAAACCTATTCCTACGCCGAACTTTATCCGTCGATTTCAGCAATGCCTTGAGCAGGATCCAGCCTGTATTATCTGGCACCAGCATCAGCCTTGCGCGTTTGAGCCGTTACCGGCAGCCCCCGACTGGATGTCACCGGGCGGCCATCCGACGCCACAACAGCAGCAAATTTTGTCCCGCTTACTCAATGCCAGAGAAGGTATTTGGGTACTGACTGCCGCACGTGGTCGCGGTAAATCAACGCTGGCGGGCATGTTAGTCGAGAAGTGGCCGGGTAAATGCTGGGTGACGGCACCAGCCAAAGCGGCGGCGCAGCAGCTTTGCGAACAAAGTCGGGGGAAAGCGCAGTTCTGGTCACCAGATGCGTTGCTGGAATATTGTGAAGGCCAGACAGTCACCGGGACGGACTGGTTGCTGATCGACGAAGCGGCCGCCATTCCGGCAGCGTTACTCACCACACTGATCGGCTACTTCCCCCGTGTGCTATTGACCACCACAGTGCAGGGCTATGAGGGCACTGGCCGGGGTTTTATCCTCAAGTTCTGTGCCTCACTTTCTGAATGGCATGATCTACGCCTGGACGCACCTATCCGCTGGTCTGAGGCCGATCCGCTTGAGCCTTTTCTCGACCATCTTCTGCTGTTCAATGACCCGCCAGCCTTAATCCCTCAGGCTGAAAAAGAGCTTCAGCTTAGCCTTATAGACTCCGGACAGTGGCTGGCAGAGCCTGTTCTCCTGGCCGGTTTTTACGGCCTGCTGACCAGCGCCCACTACCGTACGTCGCCAATGGATTTACGTCGCCTGCTTGACGCTCCGGGTAACATGTTTGCTGCAGCCCGGTTACGGGATAATGTGTTGGGTGCCATATGGCTGGTGGATGAAGGTGGGTTAAGCGACGGGCTGGCTCACGAAGTCTGGGCCGGAAGGCGCCGTCCGCGTGGCAATCTGGTGGCGCAATCCCTGGCGGCTCATGCCGGGCAGGCTAGCGCGCCGGTACTACGCTCACGCCGCGTCAGCCGCATTGCCGTTCAGCCTGATATACGCCGCCGGGGTATTGCGCTGGCATTACTGGCGCAGCAGGCACGGTTGGCGGTGACGCAGGGGCTGGATTTTCTGTCGGTGAGTTTCGGTTATACCCCTGAACTGGCTGCGTTGTGGTGGCAGGCCGATTACCGGCTGGTGCGCATTGGCACTCAGCGTGAAGCCAGTAGCGGTTGTTACGCCGCGATGGCCGTACTGCCGCTAAGCGATGCGGGACATATGATGAGTGACTCTGCGGCGCAGCAGTTGGCGCGTGACTGGTTCTGGCTGCAATGCCTTATCCCCCTGGATTTACCTTTTCCGGTGAGTCAAGATGCCGCATTGACCCATGCTGACTGGCAGGAACTGGCCGGTTTTGCCTTTGCGCACCGGGCGCTTGAAAGCAGTTATGCGGCGTTGCAACGTCTGCTATTGCACAGTGAATTACCGCTGGAGGCGCTGCGCGGCCATCTTCAGCAGGGGCAGAGTGCAGCCCAATGTGCTGAGAATTTACAACTGAGTGGACGCAAAGCTTTACTGAACCGCTGGCGCGGCGAAACTGCACTGGCCCTGTCAACTCTCGATGCTTCTCTCTGCCAGCACTGGCAGCACTTCACCTTGCCGCGCGTTGTTTCATTGGAATAAATGGAACGAGTCATTCAATAAAACCCGGTTTACCCTGTATTTCTGCGCGGTATAGTGGCAGGAGAACAGCGCCAAATTGGGCATCATGCATTAAAGGGATCAGGAAAAATCATGGCCATAGAAAATATCATCGTCCAGCGGCCACAAGGCTCGGCAAAAAAGCTGATCCTGTTGTTCCACGGCGTGGGGGATAATCCGATATCGATGGGGGAAATCGGGAAATATTTCGCAGCTGCCTTTCCTCAGGCGCTGGTGGTGAGTATCGGTAGCCCGGATATCTGCGATTTTGGTCGTGGCTTCCAATGGTTCTCGGTGCAGGGCGTGACGGAGAAAAACCGTCAGTCGCGCATTGATGCCGCCATGCCGTTATTTATCCGCACGGTCCGGGAATGGCAGCAACACAGCGGAGTGCCCCCGCAGAATACGGTGCTGGTCGGTTTTTCTCAGGGAACCATTATGGCGCTGGAATCGACCAAGGTTGAAGCTGGCCTGGCGGGCCGAATTGTGGCGTTTAGCGGACGCTTCGGTAATCTGCCGGAAACCCCAATTGATGCCGGAACCGTTGTTCACTTTATTCACGGTGAGCAGGATCCGGTGATTAACCCGTTCCAGTCTAAAAGCGCGGCCGAACGTCTGTCGTCACTCGGCAATACGTGCACGCTGGATCTGCAACCGGGTGTGGCGCACGGGCTGGATCCGCAGATGATTAATACTGCGTTGGCCTATTCGCGCGGGTGAACAGGCGTTAGTGACGAAGCGCTTGTGAATCAGAGCCCACAAAAAAGCAGCCCTGGGGCTGCTTTTTTGTGGCTGACAGATTACTTCTTCTTCGGCCAGTCGTCGTCGTTATCCCACTCGGCATTATTATCGCGATGCGGCGGAACTTCAGGTTTGTCATTCAGATACTTTTTAACATCAACACGGTTCAGCTCTTTAACGCCGCTGATGATGATCCCAGCCAGTACGATCAAAATGATCCACCAGTAATCTTTAATCCACTCCATGGCTCACTCCTTAATTAATGGCGATAAAACGCGGGAAGATCGTTGCCAGATGGGCTGTCACCCAGTCTGCACCTGCAACGTCCTGTCCAAGCCAAGCGTTGATAAGAACCTCTGGAGTGAGCTGTGCTTCGCACAACTCGGCCAGAGGACGATAACTCAGATGCCAGGGTTCGACGGCTACGCCGCCACGATCCACGGCAAAAGGCCGGTAAAAACCGAATTCATTCATATTAGACGTAAGCCACTGATTCAGCGCAGCGAAATAACCGCCGGTTTCATATTCCCAGGGCTCCAGCTGCAATTTACTGCCCGCCGGTAATAACGTCGGATCATAAGCATCCAGATCGCTGCCCCAGTGATGGCGGCTGGCACCTGGCAGGGCGGACCAGCGCAGGATCAGTTCGCAGCGTTGTGCATCCGTCAGCGAGCTGACCTCAACCGGTTGACTCCGCTTATCTAATACTGGCCGTTCACCGCGAAATTTGCCATTCCAGATGGCCCGTTGCCGCTCAAAATCACGAAATGTGCTTGCTGGTTGCAGATCAAATCCGGCTATACGTGCTGCCGCTTGCATACGGCTAAACGCCTCGGCGGCGGAAGGGTGTAAACGGTGGGGGCCCTCACCCAGCAGCACCAGATGTGTCGCTGAACGGCCAGTCAGCATCGCGTTGTCTATCATGCGACCAATTGCTCCATAATGCGCTGATACATGCGGCTGAGCAGTTGTAGGTCAGCAGCATGTACGCATTCGTTGATTTTATGAATAGTGGCATTGACTGGCCCCAATTCAACCACCTGCGCGCCCATCAGGGCGATAAAACGTCCGTCTGAGGTGCCGCCAGTGGTTTGCAGTTCGGGCGTGATTTCACTGTAATGGCGCACCGCATTAACCACTGCATCCACCAGTTCACCACGCGACGTGAGGAACGGCTGGCCGGAAACCACCCAGTTCAGGGTGTATTGCAAATTATGGCGGTCAAGCAGCTCTGCCACGCGCTGTTTGATCAGGGAGTCGGTCAGCTCGGTGCTGAAGCGGAAATTGAACTGCACGTACAGCTCGCCCGGAATCACATTATTGCTGCCGGTACCGGCATTGATATTGGCAATCTGCATGCTGGTGGGCGGGAAGAATTCATTACCGCGATCCCACTCGGTGGCTACCAGCTCATTCAGAGCGGGCATCGCGCGGTGTACCGGGTTGTCCGCCAGATGCGGGTAGGCTACGTGGCCCTGCACGCCGTGAACGTGAAGATTGGCGGTCATGGAGCCACGACGACCATTCTTGACGATATCGCCGACGCGAGTGGTGCTGGACGGTTCGCCGACCAGGCAGAAGTCGAGCCGTTCGCGGCGTTCCATCAGGGCATTGACCACTTTCACCGTGCCGTTGACCGCGCTGGCTTCTTCATCCGAGGTAATGAGAAAGGCGAGGCGCCCTTTATGATTTGGATTGCTGGCGACGAAGCGCTCGGCGGCGACCACCATAGCTGCCAGTGAACCTTTCATATCTGCAGCCCCGCGGCCATATAACATGCCATCGCGCAGTGCCGGTTCGAACGGGCCGGTGACCCACAGTTTAGGGTCGCCGGTTGGGACCACGTCGGTATGCCCGGCAAAGGCAAGCGTTTTGCCTTCGCCACGGGTAGCCCAAAAATTCAGGGTATCGCCAAAATTCATGGCTTCGATGTGAAAACCGATAGCTTTGAGTCGGGCAGCCATGATCTCCTGACAGCCTGCGTCGTCCGGGCTGAGAGAAGGGCGTCGGATCAGTTGTTGAGCTAAATCGAGAACCGGGCAACTCATGTTACTTCACCTCCGCGAGGAACTGCTGATAGCTCTCAGGCTTGAAACCCAACAGGGACTGGCCGCTGGCGGCGAGTAACAAAGGGCGTTTAATGATGGCGGGATGTTCCAGCATCAGGGCTTTTGCCGCGCTCTGATTGTCACAGGCAGCACGCGTTGCCTCATCCAGCTTGCGCCAGGTGGTGCCTTTGGTGTTCAACATCGCCTCCCAGCCCTGTTTGTCGATAAGTTGCTGCAGGAGCGCGTCATCAAGACCCTCTGCCCGATAGTCATGGAAACGATAACCGGTACCGTTCTCGTCCAGCCAGCGGCGGGCTTTTTTAACGGTGTCGCAGTTTTTAATGCCATAAAGGATGAAAGGAACCGCTGAGGATGTCTCTGCCATGGAAAACGTTACCTGTGATCAAGATGTGAAGCCGGGCCAGTATGACTGCCCAAAGTTATTAACAATAATGCGGGAAAATCGAGACGGGATCCAGACAGGAAGGGGGCTTAAAGCCCCGGTCCGGATTTATTGCGCATTTTTCTTATCCGATGATTCTTCTGCAGCTTTGATTACCTGGCAGATTCCATTGGAAAATTGTGCGGCCAGGTTACATGAAATGGTTAAAACGGTTAATTTATTGTTGAATCAATTCATTGGCGCCGCGCGGTGCGCTCAACGTTTCGTCAGGAAATAAGCAGGGGTATTATTTAAATTCATCACTGTGAAGTTTTGTTAATCAATTCGCTCAGGTAAGCGTTGAATTATCAGGGGGATTATCATTATAACGAAGAGGTCAATCTCCGCATTTATTCAATGCGATCGAGGTCATCACAATAATGGGCAATGACTTTTTGATAGCGGCTTATTTCCTGCGACGAAGTATTTTCCGTCATCAGTATTAATAATTGCGATACTGCCTGTTTGGCATGGCCCAAATTATAGAGCGTCATGGCGCGGAACATTCGGATATCGTTGGCATCAGGGAACCGGCGCAATCCTTCATCGAAGGTTTCCAGGGACTCCTGATAACGTCCCAGCGCGCGGTACGTACTGCCTAACCCTAAATAAGCATCGCGTAAGTCCTGGCCGCCGAGATGGTGCTGTATCGCTGCCAGATAGAAAGGAATAGCCTGTTGCTCAAGTCCCAGAACATCATACAGGGAAGCCACTTTATAAAGCAGTTGCGGATGTTGCGTTTTCGAAGACAACATACTCAGCGCGCTTTGCAGCGCATCTTCATAACGGCCCTGACGGCTCAGTTTCTCAATTGTCTGTAGCATGTATACTGACCTTACTCTTTCTTTTCGGATGGAAGCGGGAACAGTTAACGAAGTGCTGCGCGAGTACCGGCTAATCACTAAAGCCAAATAAAATAGCGCGTCGCGGTGAATTGGGCAATAAGCGTCGGGTTTTTAGGATTAACGCTAACGTCATGATTCCCCTGATTACCGGTTTTTCAACTGTGATCCTGATTAAAATACCGGTAATTAGAATTGGTGCGCTTAAATTTTCGCCGTATAATCCCGCTCGTTAATTTAAAGGGGAGTATCATGGTTGAACAAGAGTTAGGTAACTGGAAAGACTTTATCGAAGCTATGTTGCGCGGTTAATCGCTCAGAAGGCTAAAACGGTAAAGAGTCATCAAGATTGTGTTTGTTGAGTTCGTTGTCATTGCCTCATTTTGCTTTGTATTATTATGACACCCGTGGGAACCGGATAGAAACATACTCATCTTGTAACGGCATACGCAGTGATATAAAAAAGTATGTCAGGATGAAACACTTGAATCACTTATTACGACGCAGCATAAAGTTTAGTTTTATATAATCTGAGAAGGTCGCTGCAGTAAAAGTGACAGTAAATAAAAAGGCGCTAACCCAGGTTAGCGCCTTTTTTATCACTCATTTTCGTCTTTATTTATGTGGATCCTGTGGGGGTTCGACCATATCACCCATCATCGGCGTTGCCGGGTGCCTGGCCGGAAAACGACGGCGCACCAGTACAAAGAACAGTGGAACGAAGAAGATAGCTAATACAGTAGCGGAAATCATCCCTCCGATAACGCCAGTCCCCACGGCATGCTGACTGGCTGAGCCTGCGCCCTGACTGGTCGCCATTGGCAGGACGCCAAAAACAAACGCCAGAGATGTCATCAGAATGGGGCGCAAACGCTGGCGCGATGCTTCGAGCGTGGCCTCCACCAACGTTTTGCCCCTTTGGTTGAGGTCATTGGCGAATTCAACAATTAAAATGGCGTTTTTCGCCGACAGCCCAATGATGGTCAACATCCCGACCTGGAAATAAACGTCGTTCTCCAGACCGCGCAGCCAGGTGGCGATCACCGCCCCAATCACACCCAACGGCACTACCATCATGACCGAGAAAGGAATGGACCAGCTTTCATACAATGCGGCCAGACAAAGGAAGACGACCAGCAGTGAGATGGCGTAGAGCGCCGGAGCCTGTGCACCAGATAAACGCTCCTGGTAAGAGAGGCCGGTCCATTCCAGACCAAACCCGCTCGGCAGTTTAGCAACCAGTTGTTCCATATCATCCATCGCCGTACCGCTGCTGACGCCGACTGCGGCTTCACCAACAATTTCCACTGCCGAATAACCATTATAACGTTCAAGGCGCGGCGATCCGGTTTCCCAGTGTGAGCTGGCAAATGCTGAGAACGGCACCATGGTACCTGCCGCGTTACGCACGAACCATTTGTTGACGTCATCGGGCATCATGCGGAAGGGGGCTTCTGCCTGAACATAGACCTTTTTCACGCGCCCACGGTCCACAAAGTCATTCACATAAGTCGAACCCCACGCGGTACTCAGCGTGCTGTTAATATTGGCCACCGAAACACCCAGAGCCTGTGCTTTGGTCTGATCAATATCGATCTGCAATTGCGGACTGTCGTCCAGACCATTGTGGCGAACACGGCTCAGATTGTTGTTTTTCACCGCCATTTCCAGCAGTTGGTCGCGTGCGGCCATCAGGGCATGGTGTCCGTTACCGGCGTGATCCTGTAATTCCATATCGAAGCCGGCAGAGGTTCCCAGTCCATTAATAGCAGGGGGACCACTGGCGATGACCCGCGCTTCATTAATCTTCTTAAATTCCTTCGTGGCCCTTTCGATGATATCAAACACTGAATTCTTACCGGAGGTGCGTAAATCCCAGTCGGTGAGGCTGATAAAGAGTCGGGCCACGTTCTGACCGTTACCACCCGGTCCAGCACCCAGCGTGGAGAACACCGAGACCACGTCTTTTTTCTCATCCGTCAGGAAATAGTGTTCGATCTTCTCGACCACTTTCTGTGTTTGTTGCAGGGTAGAACCCGGTGGTAACTGCACCTGCACGGTCAACACACCCTGATCTTCCTGTGGCAGGAAGGAGGTGGGTAACTTGATGAACAGGAAGGCCAGAATTCCCAGGATCAGCAAGTAGCCCAGCATGTAGCGCATACTGTGCTTAAGAACGCTGCCTACGCCTTTTTCATAACGGTTGGCATTGCGGTCGAACATGCGGTTAAACCAGCCGAAGAAACCGGTTTTACCGTGGTGATGTCCTTTAGCGATAGGCTTAAGTAAGGTCGAACAGAGGGCTGGAGTGAGTGTCAGGGCGACAAACACTGACAACACCATGGCTGCAACAATCGTGATAGAGAACTGGCGGTAAATGGCGCCAGTGGTGCCGCCAAAGAAGGCCATCGGAATAAATACCGCCGACAACACCATGGTAATACCGACCAGCGCACTCTGGATTTGTCCCATCGATTTTCGCGTGGCGTCTCTGGGGCTGAGACCTTCCTCACTCATCACGCGTTCGACGTTTTCCACCACCACAATGGCATCATCGACCAGCAGTCCGATGGCCAACACCATAGCAAACATGGTCAGTGTGTTTATGGTATAGCCAAACTGATGTAGCACCACAAAAGTGCCGAGCAGGACCACCGGTACGGCGATAGTTGGGATCAGCGTGGCACGGAAGTTTTGCAAGAACAGGTACATTACCAGGAAGACCAGTACAATCGCTTCAAACAGCGTTTTCACCACGTCGGTGATCGCGGCTTTCACGAATGGCGTGGTTTCGTAAGCTATGCGGGTTTCCAGACCGTGCGGGAAATATTTTTCCAGTTCAGTCAGTCTGGCGCGAACCAACGCATCGGTCTCCAGTTCATTAGCGCCCGAGGCCAGCTGTACCCCCATACCCGAAGCCGCTTGGCCGTTGTAACGGCTTAGAATACTGTAATCTTCCGCACCCAATCCAATGACCGAGACATCACCGAGTTTTACCTGTGAACCGTCCTGATTTACTCGCAGGGTAATATCGCGGAACTGTTGCGGTGTCTGCAGCTGTGACTGGGCGTTAACGGTGGCATTTAATGCCTGGAAATCAACGGATGGCGCCCCCCCCAACTGACCGACAGCAACCTGGCTGTTTTGCGCTTCAATCGCGGAAACCACGTCGCTGGTGGTCAGCTGGTAGTTATTGAGTTTGTTGGGGTCAAGCCAGACGCGCATAGCATATTGCGAACCGTAGGCGGTAATGCTACCCACTCCATCAATGCGGCTTAGGGGATCCTGAATATTGGAAGCCACATAGTCGGCAATATCCTGCTTATCCATACTGCCGTCAGTGGAGACGAATGCCACGGTCATCAGATTGGTGTCACCGGTTTTCGACACGGTCACCCCCTGAGTTTGTACATCCTGTGGCAGCCGCTTCAACGCCTGTTGCAGCTGGTTTTGCACCTGTTGCAGTGCTTCATTAGGATCAGTACCTGCCACAAAGCTCAGGGTTATTTGGGACTTACCGTTGTTGCTGCTCTGAGAAGACATATACATCAGGTTGTCCAACCCGGTCATGTTTTGCTCAATAATTTGTGTAACGGTATTTTCCAGCGTCTGGGCGGAAGCCCCCGGATAGGTCGCGGTAATACGCACGTTTGGCGGTGCCAGATCCGGATACTGCTCAATCGGTAAAGAGTGAATAGCCAGCAAACCGGACAAGGAGATAATGATCGCCAAAACCCAGGCAAAAATGGGGCGATCGATGAAAAAGTTGGCCATGCGTCACAAACCTCGTTATCACCCCTGATGGAATGACGAACATCAGTAAATAAACAGAATTACTGTCACCGGCAGAGTGACGTTATATCCTGACAAGTTGATAAACGCTAAAAAGGAAATTCCCGTGAGCGCTGATGTCTTCGCATCGAAAAAAAGTCTCCTACGCAAAATGATGTCACGGCAGATGTTCCAGGGTGCCACACTTTGTGCCTAAGCACTTTACCCGTTGGTCAGGAAGAAAACGTGGAGAAATAAAGGAGATAATGTAAAAAAGAATAGCTCTGACACATTATCCTGCCGACAATTTTCCTACTCTCAGGCTACTATTTGACGAACAGGTCATAAAGTATAAAACGATAATGCGATCAAACGACAATAGAAAACAGGAGTTATTCATGGGGCTGAATTCGGTATTTGCCCGCCGGCTGTATGTGTGCTGGTTGTTGAAAAATGAACCGCGGCCGAATGTCCCTAAATTAATGGTGCTGACCGGTTGGCCCAGGCGCACCCTGCAGGACGTTTTAAAAGCGTTGCCTGGCATGGGCGTCGAGTTGGAATTTATTCAGCAGGGAATCCGAAATAATGACGGATATTATCAGCTTAATAGCTGGGGCCCTTTGGACGCACAGTGGATTGATCTCAACCGCGAGCTGATCCTCAACGCTATTGCGCAGGGATAAGTTGCCTCTCCCTGTTACAGTTTAAAAAAACGCATGAGTGACATTGGCTTACCACCCGCAAGGCATCTATCATGTCTGGCTTCTCTCATCTACCTTTGAGCGGGGACGCGGTATGTCAGCGAAAATTGAAAATATCAAAAACCAGTTACTCTCAGATAACTGGTATGTTCTGCGCAAATACACCTACGATTTGATAAAACGCAATGGTCAACGCCAGCCGCAGGTGCGTGAAGTCTATGACCGTGGTAATGGCGCTACTATTTTGCTTTATAACCGCAGTAAGAAAACTGTCCTGCTGATTAATCAGTTCCGCATGCCCACCTATGTCAATGGCAACCCAGACGGCATGCTGTTGGAAACCTGTGCAGGTCTGCTGGATAACGACTCGCCGGAAGATTGCATTCGCAAAGAGGCTATCGAAGAAACCGGCTATGCGTTAGGCAAGGTGGATAAATTATTTGAAGCTTACATGTCGCCGGGTGGCGTGACGGAGGTGGTGCATTTCTTTGCCGCTGAGTATGACGAATCTCAGCGCACAGCCGCCGGTGGTGGCGTTGAAGACGAAGATATTGAAGTCCTGGAGATACCCTTTACTCAGGCTTTGGAGATGATTAAAGATGGGCGAATAAAAGATGGTAAGACCATCATGCTACTGCATTACGCACAAATTCAGGGCTGGATGGCATAACCCTCGCGTTAATTTGTCACCCCCTCAGCACGACATCCTCTCGACATAATAAACAGAGAAGGGCCGTAAGGCCCTTCTCTGTTTTTGCAACGCTCTCTTGCCTCTGCATTTACTTTCAGGCACATCGCGGGCGGTTTAACTGCTTTTCGGTAATTGCAGCATCAATCGGCCGGTATGCCCGGCAATGGCTGACCAAGGTAATATTGACCAGTCCGGGCTTTCGCATGAGCGCATCACGCGGGGGAAGGTTGGACCAAAATAGATCCCCTTGGCGGTGAAATACCAGGCCGGGAAATGCCAGACCTGGGGATCGGAATAATCACAGTCATCATCGCTATCTTCGGTTGGTTTAGCCATCTCCGTTGGATGGGCCAGCGTCATCTGTTTTACCAGCCAAGGAGCAAAGAATTTTTCACGGTATGCTGCAAAGGTGTCGAAATCGACGTCACTGTTACCCGCCGATGCACGATCTTCAGCCTCAATATAGCGAATAGGTTTCCCTTCACCGACCCAAAGTACATCTTCGAGGGACAATGGCTCAGCCGTTTGGACTTTAAGGTTAACCGGTGCCTCACCGAAGTCTGGATGCGCTCCACCGCAGTCATAGTTGGTGAACACGCTGATACTGACCACTTCAGCGTTCATAAAGGTTGGCGTTACTGTCTGGCTATACTCTCCCTCACCAAACCGGCTTGCGCTTAACATACAGGCATGCCAGCCAATAACTTCCTGCCAGAGACGGGCGCGCAGCTTTTGATTAATGGTCGTACGCTCTTTCTCCGGATAACCCGAAGTAATATCGAATAAGCTGATTTGCGACTGCGGCTCACTCCACCATTGCAGCGTATATCCCATAAACGTCTGCTGCTTGCCTTCAACCAGACTCAGGCCTGATAAGCGCAAATATTCGTAAGGATCGCTGTGTAGCAATGAGCCAGGATAGCTGTCATCTGCGGTATCTGGCAGTACGGCAGGTGCAAGTATCAGGGGCAGCGATTTACCTGATGTATCAGTCCAGGTTCCCTGCCAGTTTCCCTGCTCATCGTGGTCGAGCGTCAGGGTCGGGCGGGGCGTATCGTCAAAATCATCAGCACCCTCATTCAGACTCAGTTCGTTATTTTTAAGTGTGCCGTTAAGCGGCAGGTCCAGCCGATGTTTTTGATAAAAATAGCGGCCTGTAACTTCATCAGGTTTATTGAGGTCCAGCTCCATGACGATGTTGGCTTTGCCCAATGTGCCGGTAAATACTGAAAGTGGCTCTTCGGCAAAGGCGGTCAGTGAAAAAAGCGCCATCGATATTATCCAAAACTTCATCCATTTCTCCTGAAAAATGAGGTTTATTCTTTTGGTTCTTTTTTATGCTTTCGACATACGGCAACGTTCAACGACAGAATATCAGCCCAGCGCGCGACTTAATGTGTCATCGCCTATTTTTTTGTTGGGTATTTGATTATTGTGCAATTTATGTCATTACCTGCATCCTCTTACGCTATTATCAGGACGATGAATTCGCAAAAAGAGCAGAACGTGATGATTTCTCGCTGGGTAACCGTCCCCCTATTTTTGTTAACGGCTTTGCTGGCTGTTAATGTGCAGGCCGATCCGCTGCAGGTAATTTACAGTGACTGGCAGGTCAGTTGCGACAATCTGAATGACTGCACCACGCGTAATTCGCAGGATGGGCAGGAACTGGTGCTGAGCATCACCCGCGAAGCCGGTGCTGAAGGCCGCTCGTCGGTAAAAATTGAGTACCAACCCAATGGTGAAGAGCAAAGCACCGGTCAACCTATCGTGAATCGTTTACAACTTGATGGCAAAACGTTGACGTTTAATCATCGCGAGTGGGATGTCAGTAAAAAGCAGGTCTCCACGAGCAACCGTGTTGTGGTTAATGAATTCATTAATGCTATTCGTGAAGGCAAGGCTATTCAACTGGGCGGCAAACTGGCGTCGCCACAAACGTCGCATCCGGCTATCTCGCTTAAAGGCTTAAAGGCCGCGTTACTTGCCATCGACGCCCAGCAGGGGCGGGTGGGTACAAAGTCAGCTTGGGTAAACCGTGGTGCAAAACCGGCAAGCGAAGTGCCTGCGCCTCCCACTACTCCGCGCAAGCCCCACTTTAACGAGCCGCATCCCCTGAGTGACAGTGAAATTTCCGCTATAACCCAAAACGCTGCTGCATCTATTGATAATAATGATTGCAGTTTGGATCCCTCTGAACGGGAAGTGCATCTGTTTGCGCTTAGCAACGATAAAGCCCTGATGACAGTCGACTGTGATATGGGCGCTTATAACCTGTTTGTGCTTGGCTTTACCGTTTCCCGTCAGGCGCCTTATAAAGCGGAAGACCTGGCGCTGACGATGCCGTTCCAACTTGGCGATGACGAACAATCACCGGAGCTGATTAACGCTGACTTCGATCAGAAAACGGGGGAGCTTTCGACCTTTGACAAGGGGCGCGGCGTGGGTGATTGCGGCGTTGCATCGCGTTGGATTTATGACGGGAAACAGTTCCAACTCACCTCATTTGCTTCCGAACCGAGCTGCGATGGTTACAATACCCGTGGAGAATGGCCAGTATTGTGGGTGACGCAGTAGCGCTGAGGCTGATTTTATCGAGATATGACATTACAGCCATAAAAAAAGCACCCAATGGGTGCTTTTTCTGTTCAGGGCGTTGGTGTAAAACCCCAGCTATCTCTTTATTTCAAGAGTGCCTTTGTTTTTGCCACCACATTGTCAACGGTAAAGCCGAACTCTTTAAACAGCTCTTCCGCCGGAGCTGACTCACCAAAGCTGGTCATGCCAACCACTGCGCCATTCAGGCCCACGTATTTGTACCAGTAATCCGCGATACCTGCTTCAACCGCAACCCTTGCAGTTACCGCTTTTGGCAGTACAGATTCACGATAAGCTGCGTCCTGTTTGTCGAAGGCATCGGTTGATGGCATGGAAACTACGCGTACTTTCGTGCCCGCTGCGGACAGTCTGTCGGCAGCTTCCACCGTGATACCCACTTCCGAGCCCGTTGCGATAAGAATGACATCCGGGGTGCCATCAGAATCTTTCAGTACATAACCCCCTCGGGCGATGTTTGTCAGCTGCTCTTTGCTACGCGGCTGCTGGGTCAGGTTCTGGCGCGAGAGAATCAGCGCGGCGGGGCCGTCGTTGCGCTCGATGGCGTATTTCCATGCTACGGCTGTTTCAACTTGATCGGCAGGACGCCAGGTGCTCATGTTAGGCGTAACGCGCAGGCTGGCCATTTGCTCAACTGGCTGGTGGGTTGGGCCATCTTCGCCGAGTCCGATGGAGTCATGCGTGTAGACAAACACGTTACGGATCTTCATCAGGGCCGCCATACGCACCGCATTACGGGCGTATTCGACGAACATCAGAAAGGTTGCCGAGTACGGCAGAAAACCGCCGTGAAGGGCGATACCATTGGAAATGGCGGTCATGCCGAATTCGCGTACGCCGTAGTGGATATAGTTACCGGCCAGGTCTTCGCTCAGTGATTTTGAACCCGACCAGATCGTCAGGTTACTTGGGGCCAGATCAGCTGAACCGCCGAGGAATTCTGGCAGCACTTTGCCGAAGGCTTCCAGCGTATTCTGTGAGGCTTTACGGCTGGCTATGCTGGCGGGTTTATCCTGCAACTCTTCAATAAATTTCTGCGCATCTGCTTGCCAATGGGTGGGTAGTTCGCCATTGACGCGGCGTTTGAACTCTTTTGCCAGGTCAGGGTGCGCTTTTGCGTAAGCGGCAAATTTTTCATTCCACGCTGACTCCTTGGCCTGACCTGCCTTTTTCGCGTCCCAGTCAGCATAAATATCCTGCGGAATTTCAAATGGCGGGGAGTTCCAGCCCAGATGCTTACGGGTAGCAGCGACTTCATCATCACCGAGTGCGGCGCCATGCGCACCGTGGGTGCCCGCTTTATTCGGTGAACCGAAGGCAATCACGGTTTTACACATCAGCAATGAAGGTTTGTCTTTCACACTTTGGGCTTCATCAATGGCTTTTTTAATTGCTTGCGAGTCGTGGCCATCAACACCACGGATCACATGCCAGCCATAAGCTTCAAAACGTTTGGCAGTGTCATCGGTAAACCAGCCCTCAACATGGCCATCAATAGAGATACCGTTGTCATCATAAAACGCAGTCAGCTTGCCGAGTTTCATGGTGCCGGCCAGCGAGCAGGCTTCGTGGGAAATTCCTTCCATCATGCAACCATCGCCCATAAAAGCGTAGGTGTGATGGTTGACCACGTCATGCCCTGGGCGGTTAAACTGTGCACCCAGCGTACGTTCAGCAATAGCAAAACCGACGGCGTTGGCGATGCCTTGACCGAGCGGACCGGTGGTGGTTTCAACACCTGGTGTATAGCCGTATTCCGGGTGGCCCGGGGTTTTAGAGTGCAACTGGCGGAAATTTTTCAGCTCTTCCATCGGCAAATCATAGCCGGTGAGGTGCAGCAAGCTGTAAATCAACATTGAGCCGTGACCGTTAGACATGATGAAACGATCACGATCGGCCCAGTGCGGATTAGCCGGGTTGTGATTCATGTAATCGCGCCACAGGACTTCAGCAATATCAGCCATACCCATCGGAGCACCTGGGTGTCCGGAGTTGGCTTTCTGGACTGCGTCCATACTGAGTGCGCGAATAGCGTTGGCAAGCTCTTTACGAGAGGGCATTTTCTACTCCCTTAATTAAAGTTCGGCGGACAGCATGTCTTCCAGCTTCTGCTGGTCGACGGCAAAGGCGCGGATACCTTCTGCCAGTTTTTCAACGGCCATTGGATCCTGATTATGCTCCCAACGGAACTCTGCGTCTTTCAGAGGGGCAGGTTGCTTGAGACCTTTGTTCGAAGGTTTCAGTTTAGGTTCTACCGGTTTGCTGCTGGCTTTCAGCTCTTCCAACAGGTTAGGGGAAATCGTCAGGCGGTCACAGCCGGCCAGCGCGAGAATTTGCTCAACTTTGCGGAAGCTGGCCCCCATGATCACCGTTTTGTAACCATGTGATTTGTAGTAGTCGTAGATATCACGGACTGACTTCACGCCCGGATCTTTTTCAACGTCATATTCTGCCGCAGGCTCTTTGGCTTTGTACCAGTCATAAATTCGGCCTACGAAAGGAGAGATGAGGTAGACATCCGCTTCAGCACAGGCACGTGCCTGGGCAAAGGAGAACAGCAGCGTCAGGTTACAGTTAATACCTTCTTTCTCGAGCTCCTCAGCGGCTTTGATGCCTTCCCAGGTAGAAGCCAGTTTGATCAGAATGCGTGATTTATCAACGCCTTGTTCTTTATACATGCCAATCAGCTTGCGAGCTTTCGCAATACACTTTTCGCGGTCAAAGGACAAACGGGCATCAACTTCAGTCGAGATACGGCCCGGAACGCTTTTCAGGATTTCCAGACCAATATTGACGGCCAGACGGTCGCTGGCGTTGATCACCTGCTCCTTTTTACTGCCGCCTTGCTTACGGGCGTAATCCAGCGCGTCTTTGATAAGCCTCTGATACTGTGACAAACCGGCGGCTTTGAGGATCAGGGAAGGGTTGGTCGTGGCGTCCTGAGGTTCGAAATGACGGATAGATTCAATGTCACCACTGTCGGCAACTACGGTGGTCAACTTTTTGAGCGCGTCTAACTGGTTCATTCCAATTCTCCTTAGCAAGAAAAAACGATACAGCACTAATGCCGTTCGACTCTTTTCGTAGGGCTCCTACCCTGCATCATTCTGTTAACAATTTGAATGCGCTTTTTCTGATTGCTGTAATGGGGCAGAGCAATGAGAACGCAAAAGCCTACGCAAGGCTGAGCTTTCAGCCTGAGTTGCGCAAGAGGGAACCTTAAGCTTAGTCAAGAATTGCGAGACGTCTTCCGCGAATGAAAATTAATCGATGTAACGTACCAGTTTCGGTCGCGCTTCATGGTTTGGCGTGTCAGGTTCTCTATACTGAATAATGTGAAAGGTGACTAACAACCTTCTCTGTTTCCCTACAAAAACTAAAAAGGACCTTACGATGGACGAACAACTCAAGCAAAGTGCGCTCGACTTCCATGAGTTCCCGGTGCCGGGAAAAATTCAGGTTTCCCCCACCAAACCCCTTGCCACCCAGCGCGATCTGGCTCTGGCCTATTCGCCTGGTGTCGCTGCACCTTGTCTGGAAATACAAAAAGATCCGCTGGCGGCCTATAAGTACACCGCCAAGGGCAATCTGGTGGCGGTCATTTCCAACGGCACGGCGGTGCTGGGGTTGGGTAATATTGGCGCGCTGGCCGGCAAGCCGGTGATGGAAGGTAAAGGCGTACTCTTTAAAAAGTTCGCGGGCATTGACGTGTTTGATATCGAAATCGATGAGCTGGATCCCGATAAGCTTATCGACATTATTGCCTCGCTCGAACCCACATTCGGCGGCGTCAATCTTGAAGATATTAAGGCACCCGAATGTTTCTACATTGAGCAGAAATTGCGTGAGCGCATGAAGATCCCGGTATTCCACGATGATCAGCACGGTACGGCGATCATCTGTACGGCGGCGGTGCTCAATGGTCTGCGTGTGGTGGAAAAAAGTATTTCAGACGTGCGGCTGGTGGTATCCGGTGCCGGTGCTGCCGCCATTGCCTGCCTGAATTTATTGGTGGCTCTGGGGCTTAAGTCTCACAACATTGTTGCCTGTGATTCACGCGGGGTGATTTACAAAGGCCGTGAAGAAAACATGGCGGAAACGAAAGCGGCCTACGCGATTGATGATAACGGCCAACGGACGCTGGCAGATGTCATTGCCGATGCGGATATCTTCCTCGGCCTGTCTC
>CAMLBO010000001.1 GCA_946478305.1 uncultured Enterobacterales bacterium | reverse complement strand
AGATTTCTGCCTGTCTCGTGGGCTCGGAGATGTGTATAAGAGACAGGGGCAATATCGACGAAGATTACCCAATCGAAACGCACTAAACCCTGTGTTTTACAGCCTGGTGACGCCATGCCGCCAGGCTTGTTCTTTCATCTGCTCAATTATCTGGTATTCCCCGCGCGGCAGCACCGTGAAATTGTCAATCAATAAGCGCTCACACAGCTGATAGTTTTGGGGATCGGCAACCACTTCCAGCAATGCCAGGCGCAGCAAATTGAGCGTCTCTGGTGCTGTTGTCGCTGAAGTGATCAGCGGAAGGCCGGGTGCAGCAGCCGTTTCGCCAATAATACTCAGCCCCTCAAGTTCCTGCGGTCGATAACGGCGCAGCAGTTCCAGTGTGACGCAGTCAATAGCCGCGATATCAGCCTGTCCGTGACGGAGAAATTCCAGCGACTGCCTGTGCCCTCCGCTTTCGGCCGCGAAACCAAAAAACTCGCCATCCACCGCCAGCGGTGCAATCAGTGCACGCAAGCTGTTGTACCCCGACTGAGAATCCGTGCTGTTAAAAGCCACCCGGCGGCCACGAAAATCACTCAGGCTGGCCAGACTCTCTTCCTCTCGCACCACTAAAAAACTGCGATAATAAGGGCCACTGCAACCCGGTGCGTCATAGCTGAAAGTGCCAACCAGTTGAACCTGCGGCAAAAACTCCACCAGCGGAAATCCGCAGGTCTGGCTGAGGAGTAAATCTGGCTGCTGCCAGTGTGAAAGCAGACTGATTGGCCATTGCAACTCTGAGGGGAAATCATTACCGCTGAGCTGAATCAGCTGCTGACGCAATGCCTGCCAGAACTGCTCCACGTCGTCTTGAACCACGCCATACATTGGCATTGAAATCAGCATTCACACCGCTCGATCATTCCGTACTCCTGACAGATATTTGCGGATAATCATAGCCGCTAAACGGCTCCGGTGCAGCCGGGCCTCCGGGAGACAACGGATGAACCTCCACCGTGACAGGATTGAGGGCGTGATCGCTAAACCACTGAGCATACCCTTCGACCAGGAATCCTTCGCTGCGCTGAATATAGGCTTCACGTTCGGCCAGAAAGACTTTTCTCAATCCAAACCATGGCAGACCGGGTAAGTCATGGTGCACCAGATGATAATTAAGATTAAGAAAAAGCAGACGCCATGCCCAGCCAGCTTCATTCAGGGTAGAGCGCGCTTCAGGTGCGTCATGAGCGCGATGCTCAAAGAAAGAGCGCAATTTGGTGAGGCTGAGCGCCGGGTAACTCACCGTCAGTAAAAAATAGAGTGGCGACAGGCCACACTGTGACATCCAGTGAAAAAGTCCAGCCAGCAAAATAACGTGAATCAGCCACATCGTGAGGGTTTTGGTTTCACCCTGTAGCACACTCAGGAATGCACTTTTCAGGGTCGCGTAAATATCCAGCGCCGGGCCGATGATCATTCTCCCCGGCAAGGTATTACGCAATTTAATTGCGGCAATACACCAGGTGGGGAATCGGTCCCAACGGGCGCGAGTGAAGTAATAACCTTCCGGATCATCCTCCGGTAAGGTCAGATGATCGTTACGGTGATGGTGCAGATGGGAGTCACGGTATAAACCATAGGGATACCACACCGCCAGCGGCAATGTGCCAAAGAGCTGATTGAGTCTGGCATGGCGCGTCGGATGCCCATGAATCAGCTCATGCTGTAGCGACATATACCAGGTGGTGAACAGAATGAGTAGAGGTGTGGCTATCCAGGGCCCCAGCGCCTGCCAGAAATACACCACGCCAAACCAGCCGCTATAAACCGTCACCATTAATATCCAGGTAGGCAGTTCCAGACGCCACCACCAGACCTGAGAATGCCGGTGGATATCAGCCCGCTGGCGGGCGTGCAGGTAGTGAGCAGAAGAGGACATAGGGACGCGCCTGAAGATAACATGGCGCAATTATCAGGTAGCGAAAAGAGTAAGTTAAATGACTAATAACGAATTGATAAGTGAATAAATTGCTAAGAGAGAAGGAGCAACAATGAGTTGTAGGATGGGTTGAAATTAAACCACTTTGCGCGGATGCTCAGGATCTTTCTGTTCTGAGCATACGTTTAGCAAAGCGCATAAAGAGAAAAGCCCCGAATTGAGTCAATCAACCCGAGGCCACTCTTTATGCGCAACAACATAAAGGTAGCCTCTTGTACGCCAAAAGAGAGAGGCACCCATTCTGACTACTCAGCCTTGCAGATCTTTTTGCAATGCCTGAGTGAACTGATCCATCGGGCAGAAACCTTGCTTATTGATTTCGCAGCCTTCAATTTGCAGCGTTACGCGCTGTGGTGGATTCTTTATGCTCAGCGGGGTGTTATTGCGGATCTGTTTCGCTGTCGGATAGACATATTCAATCTTCATCAGATCTTTGTTGTCTTTCTTATCATGCCAGCGCTGGAACACCACCGCGCCACTGATAGGCGTACGCTCGTACTGACCCGGCAGGGTGTAATCTTTGGTTTTCAACGCCGCCAACAGCGATGCAATATTGGAGTCATGCCCTACCAGCAATGCCAGCTTCGCCTGCTGCGCCGACTGTTGATCGGCAGATTTCGCGTCACTCTTGTTCAACGCACCGGAGATAAAAGTCAGCAGCGGTTTTGCCGCGTTGGCCGCAATCGCAGGCGAACCGAACAGCGTTTCGTGGTAGAGATTTTTGATGGTTTCCAGTTTCGTCCACTGTTCTGACGTGGTGATTTGCCCCCAGGCCACATCTTTCATCGGGAAGCCTTCGTAATACTGCAACATAAAGGCGTCAGTGGCACCGGTCGCCATACGCAGAGGTCCGGTAATGCCGGGTTCTTTGCCCTGGACTAAAACGACAGCCGACGGCTGCGATGCCAAATCACACTGTTTGTCCTGCTTGCAGAGTTTGGAATTCTGATAGTCCATTACTTTTTGCAGCAGCAAATAATTCGGTTTCAGGCGCTGATTCAGGCCGTCAATACCGCCCTCACCCGCATGCTGGTTGATGGAGTTAAGCGCGTCCGTTTTGAATTTTTCGTTTACATCGGCGGTAATGATCGGGTTGAAGACAGGATCCATCTTTCCGATTTCAACCCTGTTCACGACCGCAACGTCACAGCCCGGAAATGCACCGGTTACGAAATGTTTGGCTGTATCAATCGTGCGTGGCAGGCTGTTGGCATAAGCAAAAACCTGGCCTGTAGACGGGCATTGAGCTGCTGGAAGCACCTGATTTTTAGCCAACCAGGCACGGAAATACTGACCCATATGCTCTTCAACTTTCCCCCCCTTCGGCGTCAGTAACCCACCTTCTGTTTGCCATTTTGGCCAGGTATGAGTGGTCGACTCTGCCAGTACGTCACCGTAGTTCACCAGCGGCGCACGGATCCCGTGACGGCTCATGACCAGAACCTGTTGCAGTTCAAGAGACGAACTGGCAGCAAAAGAAGGGGCAGACACCGGCAGCAGGCAAGCCAACGCTGTCATTACAAAAGTGCGGGGTAAAATTTTCACGTATTAATCCTCTGTAGTTTCCTTGGCAATAGACATACACCGCGGCTCAAACTTTTCAACAGATTGATTCCAGCGGTGAATTTCCAGCATAGGGGATAATGCGATAACAGAGAGGGATCAAGCTCACATCAAAACATTAACAATGACACTTTTGTGACAGCGCGGCCTGCACATTCAAAACTGATAGCGCAGCCAGGCAAAAAAGACGTTTCCGTTATTATAGGTTCCCGGAATGTACGTCGCCTGAAAACTCAGTTTGTCATAACTGATGGAGGCTAAAGGCAACACGATCGGTATGGGAATATACGAATAGTCATCACGTGCCGTGACAGCTGCAGTATATCCCAGACCCAGACGGAAATTCTTGTCCTCAGCCGGTTGCCATATTTTTTCATAACCATAGCCGCCAATAGGTTCCCACTTATTATGGGAGTCTTTAAAGGCCATAAAATAGAGACCGTGCCAGTCGCCATTTTCGTCATAACGGGAAATACCATAACCTCCGCCCCATGGGCGCTCGTTATAGCTATCGGTTTTCGCTTTGTCATAGGTCAGGCGGTTATGCCAGGTGATCACCGGTAAATAGGCATCTTTATTGGGTGAGTCACTCCATGTCGTAGCGACATCATTCGACCACGAGTCCCACCACCCCATAAAACCGGGTCTTTCTGCTGGTGACGCTGGTGACGTGTTTTCAGAACTGGCGAATGCAGGTGCGGCTAAAAAACCGGATAATATAACAATCCGGAAAAACATCTTCTTATAAATAACCATTTAATGTATTACTCCCTGAGTTATGAAGTAATACTACCAACTTTGAGTTAAATAAGTTTTAAACAGAGCGGGAGCAATGTGTAACGAAAAATACAGGGTTATATTTTTAGGTATTATGATTTAAATATTGGGACAATTCCTAGCTACATTATGCCAATTGGACTCTCCCAACCTTATTTGGTCTCTTATCGTAATATTGATATTTCTAATATATTCACCAAAATTAATCAAAAAAATCCGGAGCTGACCGCTCCGGATTTTCATGCTCAGGCAAGCATCAGCCCAACTGTTTACGGGCATTGCGGAACATGCGCATCCACGGGCTGTCTTCGCCCCACGCTTCCGGATGCCAGGAGTTGCTGACGGTGCGGAAGACACGCTCAGGATGAGGCATCATCACTGTTACACGCCCTGACAGGTTGGTCACCGCCGTAATGCCATTCGGGGAACCGTTAGGGTTGGCCGGATAGTCCTCCGTTACGCGCCCGTGGTTATCTACAAAACGCAGTGCCACCAGATTGGCATGTTCCAGTTGCGACAAATGCACCGCGTCGCGCACTTCCACGTGTCCTTCACCGTGCGATACGGCGATAGGCATACGTGAGCCAACCATTCCTTGCATCAGCAACGACGGGCTGGCAGTCACTTCGACCAGACTGAAACGTGCCTCGAAACGATCCGACAGGTTACGTACAAAGCGTGGCCAGTGTTCTGCCCCTGGAATCAGTTCTTTCAGGTTAGACATCATCTGACAGCCATTACATACGCCCAGCGCCAGCGTCTGTGGGCGATGGAAGAAATCTTCGAATTCGTCACGCACGCGGTCGTTGAACAGGACCGACTTCGCCCAGCCTTCACCCGCGCCCAGCACATCGCCGTATGAGAAACCGCCACAAGCCACCAGCGTATGGAACTCCTGCAGATCACGGCGTCCGGTCAGCAGGTCACTCATATGCACATCGACTGAGTCAAAACCTGCACGGTGGAAAGCGGCAGCCATTTCGACATGGGAGTTAACGCCCTGCTCACGCAACACAGCCACTTTAGGACGTGCACCTTTGGCAATATAAGGGGCGGCAACATCATCCTCTGGAGAGAAACTCAGCTTAACGTTCAGACCCGGATCGCGATCGTGGGTCTTGGCTTCATGTTCCTGATCGGCACATTCTGGGTTGTCACGCAGGCGCTGCATCTGCCAGGTGGTTTCTGCCCACCAGGTACGCAATGTGGTGCGGCTTTCGCTGTACACCGGTTTGTCGCCATGCGTGATAACAAAACGGTCGCCCGCTTCGGCACGGCCCAGGTAGTGAGTGCAGTCACCCAGACCGAACTTCGCCAGCGTCTGTTCAACGTCAGCGCGATCTTCAGCACGAACCTGGATCACAGCGCCAAGCTCTTCATTAAACAGTGCAGCCAATGTGTCTTTACCCAACGCAGCGATATCCGCCGTCAGTCCACAATGGCCAGCAAATGCCATCTCAGCCAATGTCACCAGCAGGCCGCCGTCAGAGCGGTCGTGGTAAGCCAGCAGTTTTCGATCGGCCACCAGAGCCTGCATGGCATTGAAGAAGCCACCCAGTTGCTCAGCACTGCGTACGTCAGCAGGAACATCACCCAACTGGCGGTATACCTGTGCCAGCGCCGTAGCACCCAGCGCATTGTGCCCGCAGCCCAGATCCACCAGCAGTAATGCGGTGTCGCCTTTATCAGTGCGCAACTGCGGGGTCACGGTACTGCGTACGTCTTCAACGCGGGCAAAGGCGGTGATCACCAGCGACAGTGGCGAAGTCATTTCGCGCTGTTCATTCCCTTCCTGCCAGCGGGTTTTCATCGACATGGAGTCTTTGCCGACCGGAATAGTAATGCCCAATGCAGGGCAGAGCTCTTCACCAACGGCTTTTACCGCCGCGTAAAGACCTGCATCTTCACCCGGATGGCCGGCTGCAGACATCCAGTTGGCGGAGAGCTTCACGCGCTTGAGGTCCCCGATCTCGACGGCCGCCAGGTTAGTCAGCGCTTCACCCACGGCCATACGGCCCGAGGCGGCAAAGTCCAGCAAGGCGATAGGTGCCCGTTCGCCCAGTGACATAGCTTCACCATAGTAGCTGTCGAGGCTGGCGGTGGTGACCGCACAGTCGGCTACCGGAATCTGCCATGGACCGACCATCTGGTCGCGTGCAACCATGCCGGTGACGGTACGGTCACCAATGGTAATGAGGAAGGTTTTTTCCGCTACAGCCGGCAGGTGCATGACGCGTTTCACGGCTTCGGTCAGCTGAATGTTTTCGGCATTCAGGCTGTCACCCATCGCTTTGAGCGTGGTGACGTCACGGGTCATCTTTGGTGTTTTACCCAGCAGCACATCCAGCGGCATGTCGATCGGCTGGTTGTCGAAGTGGCTGTCTTCGAGGGAGAGGTGCATCTCTTCGGTGGCTTCACCGATAACGGCATAAGGTGCGCGTTCACGCTGACAGATGGCATCAAACTGCGCCAGCTGGGCCGGAGAAACTGCCAATACATAGCGCTCCTGCGATTCGTTACACCACACTTCCAGCGGGCTCATGCCCGGCTCGTCGTTCAGTATATCGCGCAGTTGGAAACGACCACCGCGGTTGCCGTCGCTAACCAGTTCAGGCATGGCGTTGGACAAACCCCCCGCACCGACGTCATGAATAAACAGAATCGGGTTGGCTTCACCCAGCTCCCAGCAGCGGTCAATCACTTCCTGACAGCGGCGTTCCATCTCCGGGTTATCGCGCTGCACCGAGGCGAAATCCAGATCGGCGTCTGACTGGCCAGATGCCATCGAAGAAGCCGCACCGCCGCCCAGGCCGATGTTCATCGCCGGACCGCCCAGCACAATCAGTTTGGCGCCAACGGTGATCTCACCTTTCTGCACATGGTCAGCACGAATATTGCCGATACCGCCTGCCAGCATAATCGGCTTGTGATAACCGCGCAGTTCAGGGCCGTTATGGCTGTTAACATTCTCTTCGTAGGTACGGAAATAACCCAGCAAAGCCGGACGACCAAATTCGTTGTTAAATGCCGCGCCGCCCAGCGGGCCGTCAGTCATGATCTCAAGCGCAGTCACGATGCGGTCCGGCTTGCCGAAGTTCTCTTCCCACGGTTGTTCGAAACCAGGAATACGCAGGTTGGAGACAGAGAACCCCACCAGACCAGCCTTCGGTTTGGCACCACGTCCGGTGGCACCTTCGTCACGGATTTCGCCGCCGGAGCCGGTCGCAGCTCCCGGCCATGGAGAGATAGCCGTCGGGTGGTTGTGAGTTTCCACTTTCATCAGGATATGCGCCTGCTCCTGATGGAAGTCGTACAGGCCGTCAGCGGCATTGGCATAAAAGCGCCCTACCTGCGATCCTTCCATCACCGCAGCGTTATCTTTATACGCTGAAAGCACGTGATCCGGCGTCTTCTCGAAGGTATTTTTGATCATCTTGAACAGCGACTTTGGCTGCTCCTGACCGTCAATTATCCAGTCGGCGTTAAAAATTTTGTGTCGGCAGTGTTCTGAATTGGCCTGAGCGAACATATATAGTTCTATGTCGGTCGGGTTGCGCCCCAGCGACGTAAAAGCGTCCATCAGATAGTCAATTTCGTCCTGCGCCAGCGCCAGCCCCAGTTTGGTATTCGCCGCTTCCAGCGCGCTGCGGCCTTCGCCGAGGATATCGACAGACTGTACCGGTGCAGGCTGATGGTGTGCGAACAGCACCTGGGCATCTTCCAGGTGGTCGAACAGGGTTTCCATCATGCGGTCGTGCAGCAATGCACCCAACTGCGCCCACTGCTCGTCTGTCAGCGTCGGGGCTTGAACGTAAAACGCCAAACCGCGCTCCAGGCGCACAACCTGAGACAGACCGCAATTATGCGCAATGTCAGTGGCTTTGGAAGACCAGGGAGAGAGGGTGCCAGGACGCGGGGTAACCAGCAGTAAGCGACCGGCAGGAGCATGTTCAGCGAGAGAAGGACCGTATTTAAGAAGGCGTTGTAATTTGGTTTGTTCGTCCGGGCTCAGCGGCGCGCTGACGTCGGCAAAGTGTACATATTCTGCGTAAATATCGCTGACCGGAAGATGGGCATCCTGACAGCGGGACAATAACTTATTAATGCGAAAAGCCGACAAAGCGGGCGAACCACGCAGTATTTCCATAATCACAGATCTCTCGTCTTCGAAGCAACTGACCGCAGTGCTTCATTGGGCGCAACAGGGGGAAAACGCGGGCTATTATAAAGAAACCCTGAGCCCGACGAAACCGTTTGCGTCGGGAATATTCACATTAACTATTAGGCTTACTTATCGGGTGGTTATTATGAATAAAGTTGCAGCCTGCCGTTTTGTTGAGCAAAATGCGTCGGCACTGGGAATATAACCATAGAAATGAAAGAGCCTGAGCTCAATAAAATAATAGCGCCGCAGAGAGATAACTATTTGACGCGCATAAAATTAAACTACTTTCTGGTAGGTCTTGCTGCCCTGTTGCTGGCGTTGGCTTTATGGCCAACGATCCCCTGGCACCGGGGTGAAGGCGACCAACTGGAACAGATAAAATCCCGTGGAGAATTACGCGTGAGCACGCTTAATTCTCCACTGACTTTTTTCAACAGCCCCGACGGTAGCCCAGGATTTGACTACGAACTGGCAAAACGCTTCGCTGACTACCTTGGCGTGACGCTGGTGATGTCGTCACATGACAACATCACCTCAATGTTCAATGACCTCGACAATAATAAGGCCGACATGCTGGCGTCGGGCCTTATCTACAATACAGAGCGCCTGAAAAACTACCGTACAGGGCCTGAATACTATTCGGTGTCACAACAATTGTTGTACCGCCAGGGATCGGTGCGGCCAAAAACGCTGGCTGATGTCAAAGGTCAACTGGTGGTCTCATCCGGGACGGCCCATATTGTGGCGCTTCAGGCTGCAAGTAAGAAGTTCCCCGATTTACAGTGGACCGAAACCGACAAGCTCTCTCCGAGCGATTTACTGCAACAGGTCGCGGAAGGCAAACTCGACTATACGTTGGGTGACTCTGTGACCGTGGCGCTGATGCAGCGGGTCTATCCGCGGTTAGCGGTTGCGTTTAACGTCACTGCTGATGAACCGGTCACCTGGTATTTCAGCAAAAAGGCTGATGATGACAGCCTGTATGCCGCGATGCTGGACTTCTTCAGTCAGATTTCTGAAGACGGTACGCTGGAGAAGCTGGAGGAGAAGTATCTCGGGCATGTGGGAGAGTTCGATTATGTCGATACCCGTACTTTCCTGAAGGCGATCGATACCAAGCTTCCTGAGTTGCAACCGCTATTTGAGAAATATGCCGGTGATATTGACTGGCGACTGCTGGCGGCTATTTCATATCAGGAATCACACTGGGATCCACTGGCAACGTCGCCGACCGGCGTACGCGGCATGATGATGCTCACGCGGGCGACGGCCTCAGGTCTGGATGTAGATGACCGAACGGACGCAGAGCAGAGCATTCAGGGCGGCGCACTCTATCTGTCACGCCTGATGGACAAAATGCCGGAAACGATCCCCAAAGATGAAAGGATCTGGTTTGCACTGGCGGCTTACAATATGGGGTATGGTCACATGCTCGATGCACGTAAGCTCACGGCAGATCAAAAAGGTAATCCTGACAGCTGGCTGGATGTGAAACAACGCCTGCCGATGCTCAATCAGAAACGCTATTTCAGCCGCACCACTTACGGCTATGCGCGCGGTACTCAGGCTTATAAATACGTTGAGAATATCCGACGCTATCAATTAAGTCTGGTGGGTTATCTGATGGAAAAAGAGAAAAAACAGGCACAACAAGCAGCATTACAGGCTCAGTTGGGTTCCGGGTATCCGGTGGTAGATGCGACGCAGGCGTTAGCGCCTGCGCGTTGAGATTATGTTTTGTCGTCAAGCCCTTCGGCGGCGCGCTGCGCCCGTTTGAGGGCTTTATGCTGGCTGCGACGCTGGCGGAAAAACTCGCTCAACATGGCCGAGCACTCCTGCGCCAAAAGACCAGACGTGATCTGCACCTGATGATTCATTCCCGGATGGCCTAATATATCCAGCAGCGATCCTGCTGCACCAGTTTTAATATCCGCCGCGCCGTAGACCACCCGACGAATACGGCTGTGGATCATCGCACCGGCGCACATCACGCAGGGCTCCAGCGTCACATACAGCACCGCATCCAGCAGACGATAATTCTGTACTCTCTGGCCCCCCTCCCGCAAAGCCATGATCTCAGCATGTGCGGTAGGATCGTGATGGCCGATTGGCCGGTTCCAGCCTTCGCCAATCACCTGATTGTCCAGCACCAACACCGCGCCCACCGGGACTTCCCCCTCTTCCTGCGCCTTAAGGGCCAGATTCAATGCGTGGCGCATCCAATCTTCGTCACTGTATTGCTCTGCCACTCTCACCTCATCCCGATTTCATCTGCAAACATTATACCCAATGGTTGCCGCGGTAACTCAACTTCCGATTCACCGCTGTTGATCTCTGAATAAAGACAGAAAAACTGAACAATTCGCAGGCAAATCATCATGCTTCCTCAGACTTCCTTTACGGGGAATGGCTACAAATACCCTTATATTTCATGTTGATAAAAAAGATTTCAATCAAAAAAACCGATGAGGATTGCGCCAGATCATTATATATCACCTGTAACAAACTTAAGGTAGGTGCATACCTCGTATGAACTTACAACAGGAATGACACTATGGCCACCTCGACTTTTTTCATCCCTTCTGTGAACGTTATCGGCACTGGCGCATTGCAGGAAGCCGCCAATGCCATGACTCAACATGGTTTTCGCCACGCGCTGATCGTTAACGACAAAGTGCTGTTTGACATTGGCGTGGTTAAACAGGTGCAAGATTTACTGGCAGAAAATGATGTGCAAAGCTGCGTCTATCCTGGCACACATCCAAACCCGACCACCCGGAATGTACGCGAGGGTCTGGAAATCCTTAAGAAAAATGCGTGCGACTGCGTGATCTCGCTGGGAGGTGGCTCACCTCACGACTGCGCCAAAGGCATCGCACTTCTGGCGACTAACGGCGGTAAAATTGAGGATTACGAAGGATTAGATCGTTCCGCCAAACCTCAGCTACCGTTAATTTCTATCAATACCACCGCGGGGACAGCATCGGAAATGACCCGGTTTTGTATCATTACCGATGAAGATCGTCATATTAAAATGGCCATTGTTGATAAAAATGTCACCCCCCTGATGTCGGTTAATGACCCCCATCTCATGGCGGGAATGCCGAAAGGGCTGACTGCTGCGACAGGAATGGACGCCCTGACTCATGCCATAGAGGCATACGTATCCAGCGCCGCGACTCCCATTACGGACGCATGCGCCTTGAAAGCCGTCACCATGATCACCGATTCACTGCGCATCGCAGTCAACGATGGTACGGATATACCAGCACGTGAAAATATGGCCTACGCACAGTTCCTCGCTGGTATGGCTTTTAACAATGCATCACTGGGTTACGTTCACGCGATGGCGCACCAGTTGGGCGGTTTCTATGACCTGCCTCACGGCGTGTGTAATGCGGTCCTGCTGCCTTTTGTTCAGGAATATAATGCCCGCGTTGTCAGTCATCGTCTGAAAGAAATAGCCGCAGCAATGCATATTGATGTCGCTAGCATGAGCGATGAAGAGGGTGCAAAAGCCTGTATTAGTGCGATCCGCCAACTGGCGCGTGATGTCGGCATTCCAGCAGGATTACGTGACCTGAAAGTGAGAGAAGAAGATTTCAACACGCTGGCCACCAATGCACTGAACGATGCCTGCGCGCTGACTAACCCGATTCAGGGCAGCCATCAGGACGTGGTGAATATTTTCAAAGCAGCGTTGTAGATATTCTGAAATTCAGGCAATAAAAAAGCAGATCGGATAATCCGGCCTGCTTTTTTTACAACGGGCGATTACTCAAGCTGTTGCAACTCACCGTGTTTGCTGACGCGAAAACGGTGTTCACAGAAGAACAATAACGGGTTGTCCTGTTTACTGTCGCTGTAGCCGCTGTAGAGTTTTAACGGAGAACCAATGCGCTGTTCCAGCTGAACCACCTTCTCTTCCCCCAGACAGCGTAACGGTAGCACCCAGCCCCCTTTGCCTCTGGCCATTCGGCTCCCTACCAGACGCACCCTTGGCAGAAAAGGTGAGGCGTTATATACCTGTTGCACCAGATTCTCAGGTGAGCCGGTGATCAGCCACACTTCAGCATCGTGGTTTTCGATGTAGTCGCGCAAACGCATCTGTACTACGGGAAAGGCCACGACTTTCTGGCGGAACCAGTTAACAAAGCGCAGTTCGAGATCTTTAAGTTTGGCTTCACTATGACCAAAAGTGATCGACCACAGCAGTAAACTCATCGGCCAGCGCGTTGCCCGCCCCTGTACCAGCATCCCAAGGCCGACCACCGGTAACATGGGTATCACCAGCAGCAGGTTTTGCGGCATCCGCCACAACAGAAACCGCATAAAGGTGCCAAACATATCCTGCTGGTGAAGCGTGCCATCCAGGTCAAAAAATACTACTCGTCGCTCCGCCTTCGCACTCAATGCCTTACTCCTCGGGATCGTTGAACCCCATCATCCAGGTGAAAATAAATCCGGCTAATACGGTAATCAATATCCCCGCCAGGTACAACATCACTTTTCCGGAGACAATGGTCAGCGCCAGCGGCAAACCCGAGATCCCAAAGGTGATCACCGTGGCGACTTTCCAGTAACAGATTAGCGCCCCGCCTACTGCCCCGCCTAAACAGGCCCCGATAAAAGGCCGGCCGAGAGGAAGCGTCACGCCGAATATCAGCGGCTCACCGATGCCGAGGATCCCGACAGGTAGAGCACCTTTAATCACTTTTTTCAGTCGAACATTACGCGTTTTCATATAGACAGCAAGGGCTGCACCGACCTGCCCGACACCCGCCATCGCTAAAATAGGCAGTAACGGGTTCGAACCGTGCGCCTGAATCAGTTCGACATGAATAGGCACTAATCCCTGATGTAACCCCGACAGCACCAGCGGCAGGAAGAAGCCGGCCAGCAGTGCACCGACGACCAAACCGCCTTTATCGATTGCCATATTCACGCCGTGCGCGATGGCATCCGAGATAACGCCGCCCAACGGCTGGAGAATGACAATCGCCAGCGTCGCCGTCGCCAGCGTAGTGATCAGCGGATTAAGTATCAGTTCAACGGATTCGGGCAGCCACTGGCGCAGGCGTTTTTCCAACCAGCACATCAGCGCCACGACGAATAATACGGCAATCACCCCGCCACGCCCCGGTTGCAGGGTTTCACCAAATAGGGTGATTTGCGCCAGCGCAGGGCTGGAGAGAATCCCTGCCATCACACCGCCCATCGCCTGGGAACCACCGAACACGCGGGCAGCGTTGACGCCAACCAAAATGTTCATGATCGCAAATACGGCACCGCCGAATATGGCCAGCAGACCCAGAATGTTGGGGTAATCAAGCGCCAGTGAACCGGCGATATCTGGCCGCTTGAGCAGGTTAATAATACCCATGATCAGGCCCGAAGCGATAAACGCCGGGATCAGCGGAATGAATACGTTGGCGAGCTGACGCAGCGCCCCGCTCATCGGTGCGGAATATTTTGCTTTAGCCTGAGCCTTATTCAGGGAAATGGTATCAGATGGCGTGCAGGTCTCTTTGCCAATCATCAACTCGCGCATAGCATCGACTACCTTGGCCGCCGCGCCCGGACCGACAATAAACTGATGTTGCTCGCCCTGTTTGATATAGCCTTTGATGCCGGCCAGGGTTTTAATGCCGGCCAGATCCAGTTGCTGCTCATCAAAGACCTCAACCCGCACGCGAGTCATGCAGTTTTCCAGTTTGCTGATATTGCCTTCACCGCCCACGCGTCTCAGAATTTCCGATGCCAGGAGCTGCGTTTTATCGATTGCCGTCGCCATGCTTTTCCCCTTTATCAGTAAAGCATCAGCCTGCCAGCGCCGCCCGTAGGAAGCCATGATGCGTTGTCAGACGCTGTATCGCCTCTTCAGCACTGATTTGGCTGAGCAGCATCAGAATAGCCGGTTTTACTTCAAATTCAGTTTGTGCCAACGCGGCTTCTGCATCGGTGCGGGCCGCCCCGGTAGCTTCCATCACAATACGGCAGGCGCGATCCACCAGTTTTACGTTGGTGGCTTTCACATCCACCATCAGGTTCTGATAGACCTTGCCGGTTTTGACCATCGCGCCGGTGGAGATCATGTTCAGCACCAGCTTTTGTGCCGTACCCGATTTCATGCGAGTTGAGCCGGTCAGCGCCTCGGGGCCGACGACCGGAGAAATTGCCACTTTCGCTTCATGTGCAATGGACGAATCCGGATTGCAGGAAATAGCCACCGTGGCGCAGCCGAGCTGGCTGGCATAACGCAGCGCCCCTATAACGTAAGGTGTACGGCCCGAAGCTGCGAGGCCGATGACGGTATCAATGGCAGTGAGCTGAATATTCTTCAAATCCTCAATACCCAATGCCTCACTATCTTCCGCGCCTTCGACTGCTTTGAGCAGCGCACCTGGGCCGCCGGCAATCAGGCCAACCACCAAGCCATGCGGCACGCCGAACGTCGGGGGACATTCCGAAGCATCCAGCACGCCAAGACGCCCGCTGGTACCGGCACCGAGATAGATCAACCGTCCTCCCGCTTTAAAAGAGGCAGCTGCCATATCAACAGCCTGAGCCACTTGCGGCAACACAACCTGAATCGCTTCCGGGACCTTTCTGTCTTCGCGATTGAAAGCCGTCACCATATCCAGGGTCGACATCTCGTCAAGGTTCATTGTTGCCGGATTGCGGCTTTCGGAAACCAGGGATCCTAAGTTCATTACGTTACCTCGTGAATTTTTAATTCATAAACATTTATCGATATTTGAATATTTTATTCTTAAAGGCGAGCAAAATTTGCTACTTTAGTAAACATAATTTCCAAATCGTGATGTGCGTGGCCACCAGAGCAAAGGGGTTTTCTCGATGAGCAGCATGATTCGTATTCGCCAGATCTATCCAACGCTGGCGCAAAATGACCGCAGACTGGCTGATTTTCTGTTGGAACATCCGGAGCAAGCGCGTCATCTGAGCTCACAAAAACTGGCAGAGCTCGCGGGTGTCAGCCAGTCAGGTGTCGTTAAGTTTGCTCAAAAGCTGGGTTATAAAGGATTCCCCGCCCTGAAGCTGGCCATGAGTGAAGCGCTGGCATTGCCACAGAATGAGTCGGCCGTCACGGTACATAATCAGATTATCAGCACCGACAGCCTGCTGGTGGTAGGTGAGAAATTACTGGCGGAGAAACAGTCTGCCCTGCGCGCCACGCTGGATATCAACAGCGAGCAGCGCCTGCAACAGGCGCTGGCAATGCTCAGCGGTGCGCGAAAAATCATTCTGACCGGCATCGGGGCATCCGGTCTGGTGGCAAAAGATCTGGCCTACAAGCTGCTAAAGATTGGGCTGACGGCGATTGCAGAATCGGATACGCATGTCCTGCTGGCGACGGTTCAGGCATTGTCTGACGAAGACTTACTGCTGGCAATTTCGTTTAGCGGGGAACGGCGGGAGATTAATCTGGCTGCTGACGTGGCGCGTCAAAGCGGTGCCAAAGTACTGGCCCTGACCGGGTTTTCACCCAACGCCTTACAGCAACAGGCCGATCACTGTCTCTATACGGTAGCGGAATTACCCGCAACGCGCGGCGCGGCAGTTTCAGCGACCACTGCGCAGTATTCACTGACCGATCTGCTCTTTATGGCCCTGATTCAACAAGATACCGCCCATGCTCCGGAAAGAATCAAACACAGCGAAGAGTTAGTGAAGAAGTTGATTTGATCCGGATCATTTCAGGGAGGGATAGGCGACAAGCAAAGGCGCGGTTGAGGTCAAATCTGCTATACTGCGCGCCCGGATTATTGCTGAAACGAGAGAGATTATGGCCCTGCTTATCACACACAAATGCATCAATTGCGACATGTGCGAGCCGGAGTGCCCGAATCAGGCAATCTCGATGGGCGCTGAGATTTACGAGATTGACTGTGACCGCTGCACTGAGTGCGTGGGTCATTATGATAAACCGACCTGTCAGAGCGTTTGCCCGATTGATAACACCATCATCATCGATCCGCAGCACAATGAATCCAATGAACAACTGTGGGATAAATTCGTTGTATTGCATCACGCCGTTTGATTATACAGCGTGATGCGATTCATCAATTCTCAATAATGACCGTTGCACACGCATAACGGCGTTCGTCAGCCAGCGTAACGTGTACCGCCTTCACGCCCAACTCGGCCGCCATTTCAGCGGCGCGATCGTGGAATATCAACCCTGGTTTTCCCAGCGGATCGTTAACCACTTCGAACTGTTCAAACGCCAGACCGTTACGAATACCGGTTCCCAGGGCTTTAGCCGCGGCCTCTTTAACGGCAAAACGTTTGGCCAGAAAACGTACAGGCTGTTGGTGATTCTGATAGAGCAACCACTCATTGGCACAGAGAATACGCTTCGCCAGCCGGTCGCCGGTGCGCTCAACTACAGCTTCTATACGGGTAATTTCGACGATGTCAGTACCCAGTCCGAGAATAGCCATTACCGGCGCGCTTCACGCATCAGCACTTTCATCTCACGCACTGCACCTGACAGCCCATCGATCACCGCTTGCCCGATGATGGCATGTCCGATATTCAATTCATGCATCTCCGGTATTGCCGCAATTGCTTGTACGTTGTGATAGGTCAGGCCATGTCCGGCGTTCACTTTCAAGCCTTTACCCGCCGCGTAACCCGCAGCCTGTTTGATACGTTCCAGCTCAGCCCGGCGTTCCAGATCGTTTTTGGCATCCGCGTAGGCGCCGGTGTGGATCTCAATGTAAGGTGCGCCAACGGCCACGGCCGCATCAATCTGGCGCATATCGGCATCAATAAACAGCGAAACCAAAATGCCGGCTTCTGACAAACGGGAAACTGCCACGGTCATTTTGTCTATCTGACCGGCGACATCCAGACCACCTTCAGTAGTCACTTCTTCACGTTTTTCGGGGACCAGGCAGCAAAAATGGGGCTCAATATCACAGGCAATACCGACCATTTCATCGGTGACCGCCATCTCGAGATTCATGCGGGTCTGAATGGTCTGGCGCAGCAGGCGTACATCGCGGTCAGTGATATGACGACGATCTTCGCGCAGGTGAACGGTAATACCGTCAGCACCCGCCTGCTCAGCAATAAATGCGGCCTGAACCGGATCAGGGTAAGCCGTACCGCGCGCATTGCGCAGTGTCGCGATGTGATCGATGTTAACGCCGAGCAGCAATTCAGCCATGACAGCTCCAGATTGGTTGTAGAGTTTAATTACAGGGAAACAATGCAGCTAAGGGAGGCAGTTTACACCCTCGACCCGCGTGACGGGTACCCCGAAAGGTAATTTAGCCGGTGGAATTGTCAGAGGGCGTATCGGGCTTTTTCACGAAAAACTGGCGGAAGAGTTCACGACTTTTCAGCGGCTTACCCCCCAGATAAGGTTTCAGCGCCATGCGGGTGAAACGTTTGGCCGCGCGCAGGGTAAGCGCATCGGGAAACTCCCGGCTGGCCAGCGCCTTAAGGTCCCGTCCGGTGAAACTATTGTTATCTATCACCAGACTGGCAATAAAACCTTTTTCTTCGCGATAGCGATAGGTCATGGTGTCACTCACTTCCTCACCGCTTCCCGCGCAATGCAGGAAATCGACGCCATAACCAAGATGATTAAGCAGAGCCAGTTCGAACTGACGCAAAGGCTGCTCAGGCGAACCGCTGGCCCCGGCTAAATTTTGTAAACAGTTGAGATAATCGAAAAACAGCGAAGAGTAGTTTGTCTCCTGCTCAAGCACGCGGGAAACCAGCTCATTGACGTAAAGGCCACTGTAGAGCATCGAACCAGAAAGAGGGAGTGCCAGAGAAACCGGCTCGGCGTTACGCAGGGTTTTCACTTCTCCCCGTCCGCTCCAGCGAACCAGTAAAGGCGTAAAAGGCTGCAAGCAGCCTTTCAGATTGGACCGGCGACCGCGCGCACCTTTTGCAAGAATACGCACCCGCCCTTGTCCTTCAGTGAACAGATCCAGCATGAGACTGGTTTCACTGTAAGGTCGCCCATGCAAAACAAATGCGCGTTGCCAGCCTTCCATAGGCGCGGACCTTATAAGTCGTCGGTGTAACCCAGGCTGCGCAGTGCACGTTCATCATCTGCCCAACCGGATTTAACCTTGACCCACAGCTCAAGATGGACTTTCGCTTCAAACATGTTTTCCATGTCCTGACGCGCTTCGATACCAATGGTTTTGATTTTTGAACCCTTGTTACCGATAACCATTTTCTTCTGGCCTTCGCGTTCAACCAGGATCAGGCCATTGATATCGTAGCCGCCACGTGCATTGGTCACGAAACGTTCAATCTCCACCGTCACTGAGTAAGGTAGTTCTTCGCCCAGGAAACGCATCAGTTTTTCACGGATGATTTCAGAGGCCATAAAGCGCTGCGAACGGTCAGTGATGTAATCTTCCGGGAAGTGATGAATCGCTTCTGGCAGACGCTTACGGACGATGCTGGCGATGGTATCAACGTTAATACCTTTCTCGGCAGACATTGGGACGATGTCGATGAAATTCATCTGCTCGCTCAGGAACTGCAGGTGCGGCAACAGCTTCGACTTGTCAGTGACATTGTCGATTTTGTTGATAGCCAGCAGAACCGGGGCTTTAATATCGCGCAGTTTGTTGACGACCATCTCGTCGTCAGGCGTCCAGTGGGTGCCTTCAACCACGAAAATCACCAGCTCGACATCACCGATGGAGCTGCTGGCAGCACGGTTCATCAGGCGGTTAATCGCCCGCTTCTCTTCCATGTGCAGCCCTGGGGTGTCAACGTAGATAGCCTGATATGGCCCTTCAGTGTGGATGCCCATAATACGGTGACGGGTTGTTTGCGGTTTACGCGAAGTAATGGAGATCTTCTGCCCCAATAATTCGTTGAGCAAGGTTGATTTACCGACGTTAGGTCGGCCAACGATTGCTACAAAACCACAGTAATTCTTTTCTTCACTCATTCAAGCTCCAGCTGTATCAGCGCTTGTTCCGCTGCCGCCTGCTCGGCTTTTCTGCGGCTTGAACCGGTTCCTACAACCGGTTGGTTCAAGCCACTGACCTGGCAGTGGATAGTAAACTCCTGATCGTGCGCTTCACCGCGAACCTGCACGACCAGATAAGAAGGCAACGGCAGATGGCGGCCCTGTAAAAACTCCTGCAAGCGGGTTTTTGGGTCTTTCTGCTTATCACCGGGACTGATTTCGTCCAGACGACTGCGGTACCATTCGAGAATCAGTCTTTCGACGTTTTGGATGTCACTGTCCAGGAATACGCCGCCAATGAGCGCCTCTACTGTATCCGCAAGAATGGACTCGCGGCGGAAACCACCACTTTTCAATTCTCCCGGCCCTAAACGCAAACATTCGCCGAGGTCAAATTCACGCGCCATTTCTGCCAAGGTATTACCGCGCACCAGTGTTGCGCGCATCCGGCTCATATCGCCCTCATCAACGCGGGGGAAGCGTTGATAAAGCGCATTGGCGATGACATAACTAAGGATGGAGTCACCCAGGAATTCTAACCGCTCATTATGTTTGCTGCTGGCGCTGCGGTGAGTCAGTGCCTGCAATAAGAGCTCCTGCTGTTGAAAAGTGTAGCCCAGCTTTCGCTGAAGCCTATTTATTACGATGGGATTCATGAGTTACCAATAGATCAAGAATGCGTCAAAAACTTCAGCACACGGAACAGGCCTGCTTCACTGAAAGTAAATCCAAAGCTGTTTCGTTTGCAGTGGCTCTCTCTGTGCTCTTTTAATCTAATTAAAAGAGTCAAACCAGGAGAGCCAACTTTTATCGCTCGAAAGGGTATTCTACAACGAGTGGAAATATAATGCTGCGGAAATAGGCAGCATTAAATTAATGAATTCCACCGATGCGGCTCAGGCGTACACCTGTTGGCCACTCGCCTTCCTGCTTTTTAAAGCTCATCCAGATACCGGAAGCGCGACCAACCAGATTTTTCTCTGGCACAAAGCCCCAGTAACGGCTATCAGCACTGTTGTCACGGTTGTCACCCATCATGAAGTAATGGCCGGCCGGAACGACCCAAGTGCCCATAGGCTGCCCTGGTTGCTGATAGTAGGCACCAAGCTGATCGCGCGCACCCGGTACGGTCAGAATACGGTGAGTGACATTACCCAGCGTCTCCTGGCGCTCCAGCAAGCGGATACCGTCTTGAGGCACATTAGCCGTTGGTGGGATCTCAAAGAAACCACTGCTGGCTTCGCTGCCAGAGGCCTGACCAAAGGTCTGCACAAAGTCACTTGCATGGCCAGCGTCGTAGGTTACCGCCAGAGCAGTACTGCAATTCTGGCCGCTATTACAGGCTGGCTGAACCGTGACTTCCTTAGTGAAAGGATCATAAGTCACACGATCACCCGGCAAACCGACCAAACGCTTGATGTAATCCAAACTTGGGTTCAATGGATATTTAAATACCACCACATCCCCACGTTTAGGTTCACCGGTAGGGATGAGCTTAGTTTGCGTGATTGGGTCTTTCAAGCCGTAGGCATACTTCTCGACGACAATGAAATCACCAATCAGCAACGTTGGCATCATTGAACCTGATGGGATCTGGAAGGGTTCGTAAATAAAAGAACGCACCACAAACACCACCAGCAATACCGGGAAAACAGAAGCGCAGGTTTCAACCCAACCTGGCTGTTTGGCGGCTTTACTCAGCGTTTTTTCGTCAACCGCACCAGCGGTTTCAACCTTCAGTCTGGCAATTTTCTCCCGACGAGCAGGAGCAAACTTGAAACGATCCAGGCACCAGATAATCCCGGAAACCAGCGTTGCAATCGCCAGAATCAGGGCAAACATGTTAGCCATGCATACTCCTACGACTTATTGAGGGCTTATTTGCTGTCTTTACCAACATGGAGAATAGCCAGGAACGCTTCCTGAGGTAACTCAACGTTACCTACCTGCTTCATACGTTTCTTACCATCTTTCTGTTTCTGCAACAGTTTCTTCTTACGGCTCACGTCGCCACCGTAACATTTCGCCAGTACGTTTTTACGTAATTGCTTAACAGTGGCACGCGCGATGATATGCCCGCCAATGGCCGCCTGAATAGCGATATCAAACTGTTGACGCGGGATAAGTTCCTGCATTTTTTCAACCAGCTGACGACCACGGAACTGGGAGTTACCACGGTGGGTGATCAGTGCCAGCGCATCAACACGCTCGCCGTTGATCAGCACATCCACACGCACCATGTCGGACGCCTGGAAATGCTTGAAGTTATAATCCAGTGAAGCATAGCCACGGGACGTTGATTTCAGGCGGTCAAAGAAGTCGATAACCACTTCAGCCATCGGAATTTCATAGGTCAGCGCAACCTGGTTACCGTGGTAAACCATGTTGGTCTGCACGCCACGTTTCTCGATGCACAGGGTGATGACGCTGCCCAGATACTCCTGGGGCATCAGCATATGGCATTCGGCAATCGGCTCACGCAGTTCTTCGATGTTATTTAGCGCTGGCAGCTTGGATGGGCTATCGACGTAAATGGTCTCTTTACTGGTGGTTTCCACTTCGTACACTACGGTCGGTGCGGTGGTGATCAGATCCAGATCGTATTCACGCTCCAGACGTTCCTGAATGATCTCCATGTGCAACAAGCCGAGGAAACCACAGCGGAAGCCAAAGCCCAGTGCCGAAGAACTCTCTGGCTCATAGAACAGGGAAGCATCGTTCAGGCTGAGTTTGCCCAGCGCATCGCGGAAGTTTTCGTAATCATCAGAGCTGACCGGGAACAGACCCGCATACACCTGAGGTTTCACTTTCTTAAAACCAGGTAACGGTTTCCCTGCCGGGTTACGTGACAACGTTAGGGTATCGCCCACTGGCGCGCCCAGAATGTCTTTGATCGCACAGACCAGCCAGCCAACTTCCCCACAGCCCAACATATCGCGATCAACACGTTTTGGCGTAAAGATGCCCAAGCGGTCAGCATTGTAGACCTGGCCAGTACTCATCACTTTGATTTTGTCGCCCTTTCTCAATGTGCCGTTTTTAATACGGATCAGAGAAACCACGCCTAAGTAATTATCAAACCATGAGTCGATGATCAGTGCCTGCAGAGGCGCATCCGGATCACCTTCTGGTGGTGGAATATCGCGCACCAGACGTTCCAGAATATCAGGAACACCCACGCCGGTTTTAGCTGAACAGCGCACGGCATCTGTAGCATCGATACCAACGATATCTTCAATCTCCTGCGCCGCGCGATCGGGATCGGCTGCAGGCAAGTCAATTTTATTCAATACCGGCACGACTTCGAGATTCATTTCCATCGCGGTGTAGCAGTTTGCCAGGGTCTGCGCTTCTACGCCCTGACCGGCATCCACCACCAGCAATGCGCCTTCACATGCTGCAAGAGAACGTGAGACCTCATAAGAGAAGTCAACGTGCCCAGGAGTATCGATGAAATTCAGGTGATAGGTTTCGCCATCTTTAGCTTTGTAGTCCAGCGTCACGCTCTGGGCTTTGATGGTGATCCCACGCTCACGTTCCAGATCCATTGAGTCAAGAACTTGCGCTTCCATTTCACGATCGGACAAACCGCCGCAGATTTGGATAATGCGGTCGGACAGCGTCGACTTACCGTGGTCAATGTGGGCGATGATGGAAAAGTTTCTTATGTTCTTCATTATAAAGATTTTCTACCTTGGTATTTCTGAATCATTCGCCATAACAACACAGCGACGGTTTGTAGGTTGGCTGTCTTTCGCCTGAGTCGCAGCATTCTACATGTGAGGACCGTGAAAACCTAGCCTCCCCGCCACCTAACTGAGGATTATGCCTCTCTTCCCCTGAAAGCATGCCGTAACGATTGCAATAAGTTGTAAGTAATTTTCTACACGAGCGATCCCTGAGTCAGACATGAAATCCTGCGTAACAGGACTTTAGGAAAATGCTCATTTACTCATCAGCCGAAAAACCTTTAAATATTTGTTATAAAAGAAATAATTTCAACTGTACTTCTCTTTCTTTGACTACTTGTTTTGTCTTACTTTTCTCAATCCGGTCACAAGGTTAGCATCATGATCAATGAAGGACGGTTGCTGAGTCAGCATGGCTTTGCCAAAGCCAATTCCTGGATCACTATGGTTCTTGCCACACTGCTGATAGTGGGAGGCGCAATACAGTTCGTTTTTATTCTCGCATTGGGAAAAGCGGGCAGCGGTGACCTGCATATTATTATGGTATCCGCTATTTTCAGTATTGGTCTGGGGGGCCTATTATTTCTTGTCAGACATTACACCAAGCCTAAACAAATCTATCGATTGCATGAAAATGGAATATTGGTCATCAATGAAAGAGACCAAAAACATCGTTTTGTGCCTTTTGACCGAATAAGCGAGATATATCGGTACAGAAGCGGGAAATATACCCGAAAAATTTTGGATACGATGGCCTTTCGGGAAGGGAATGATAAATCCTGGCATAAGATCACGCCAAACATTGCTCATGCTGAAAGGTTAATTGAAGTTATCAAGAATGAGCAATTAATGTCGCGTGGTCCGCAGGCGCTGGCCATTTTGGCAAATGATGGGAGTTTTTGTTTCACGTATTTAGCTGCATCAAAATGCACATTGCAGCATTTTTTCCGTAGTAATTTATTGATGTTTAATGAGAAAAAATTACGCCTCAGTGCACGTTTTATTACTTCCGATGAAGGATTATGTATCCCTGTCGGGGATATTCAATATATTAGTGGCGGGTGCAATAGTCAGATGATCCGCTTGCTGGATGCGAACGGACGCATTCTCTTTTCTATACTTTATACCTCTCTTTTCAGCGCGGACCTTTTCATTGCACTTATAGAGCATATGATTCAAAACCGCATCCCGATCAGAAATTAGGAAAGGAGTATATGCCAGAGAAAAAGAATTGATTCTCTGCGCCACCGTACTCAGTCAACGATGGCGGAGAATAATGTTCAGGATGGGAGTTGAGTATTGTCGTGCTGATAACGAAATGCGTCAGGAGGTAAGCCGATCTGTAATATAACAGGCTGATACCCAGCCTGATTTTCCAGTCTGCTGGCAAGTGCTCGGGCAGTTACAAATCCTAAAGCCCCCCCAGCCACGGCGCCAATCACCGAGTATAAATCACTCTGAGTAAGCCACTGCAATAACCCGCCTCCGAAAATGACACCCAGCAGAGGTGTCATATACACGAGGAAGGCGGAACGCAGCAAGCTGCCCTCTGTGATCCCAAACTCAACTTTCTGTCCAGGCTCAAGGCGTTCGGCAATATTAACCTGAAGATTATGTTCTGTTTGTGGGCCGAGTTCATTGAGAACCCGGGCGCCGCAACCAGAACGTGAATGGCAGCTGCTGCAACCCGCTTGCGTTTCACAACGCAGCTTAGCGATACCGTCTTGCCACGAAATCACTGTGGCCCATTCTTTCAACATGTTAAGTACCTGACCTTTTATTGGGCAGCAAAGACAATGCTTTCCGCAATTCTCTTGGCAGTTGAAGGCGGTAACTCGCCAACGACGGTAATTTCATTAGCGTTGCGAATCTCGGTCTGCACTGTACGACGCCCCTGCCTGACCAATTGTTCAGAAGGTGGGTTGGTTGTCGCATTGACGTTTACCGAGAAACTGAACAGCCCATCAGAATAAAGGCGTGATTCTATCGGAACCGGAATGTTTGGCAAGTTTCGGCGGCTACGTGCCACTTCAGTTACGCCATCCGGAAGCCATTTTGGCTGCCAGCTGAATTGCCCTTTATCACCTGCTGGTACCGAGAGTACTGGCGGCAAGGTCGCTTTCTCTAACATCGACAGCGATCCTTTGACAGCAACATCTGCGACAAAAGAGATGACCCGAAATTGTTCGAGCGTTTCGCCATCACGGTCAAGGAGATCGACCCGCAGCGGCAGTTTAGTATCTTCATCAACCCAAATCACATAGCTGAAACGGGTGCCATCGCGTGAAACAACCCGGATCACCTGACTCAACCGGTCCACCGCACGCGCTCTGCCGACCGGGATGAAATCATAATATTTCGTCAGGCGGCTGAAGTCGCTAAAGACAATGGCGGGCAGAGAATCAACAATATGGTCGCCATCCAGCGTGAACGGCTGTAAGCCGGTTTCAAAGTAGCTGATGTCTTTACCACGTTGGACAATTTCACGACGAGGTCCGTCCATCAGAACGAGCTGTGCGAGAGGGAAATTATTGGATATGGCATGACGATAGCGATAGGAATCAATTCCCTGCTTCGTGATGCTGATGAAGGCGATTTCATAATTTAGTGACTGGCTCGCCTTACTCATCTCCTGCAATAACGCCTCGGGCGTTGGGTCTGCCGAGGCGATTGCTGGAGTAAGCAGGCTGCCCGTCATTAAACAGACGGCAAACCAAATTTGCTTCATTACTGCGTTTGCATTCCTAAAGACTGAGTTCCAGGTACCTGAACAGCGGCCTGCTGCGGCGTAGCGGATTCTAACTGGAGCTGATCAGAGTGTAATCTGCGCTGCAGTTCGTAATCCTGCAAAATGGCATTAACGCGCTTGCGTTGTTCCTGCACATTTTGCTGCCCATTGAGCGCGGTACTGTCACTGGTTGGCACACCAAAACTTACCGGCGACGCTTTACCCATCATAGGCAGCGTATTAAACGCTGGGGTTTCAGGTGCAACACCTGAAGCATCGGGTTGATTGTAATGCTGTACACCTGCGATCACAGCCAGGGAAACACAAGCAGCAACGCCAATTTGGGTAAGCTGGCTCGCCCATGGGCGAACCTTATGCCAAAACGGCATCCTTTCCCACGTGTGTGGCTGCGGTTGTGATTCCGGAACAGCGCCAGGAACCAGACGAGCAGGTTCATTCGCTAACGCAGCGGCGACACGATCTGCGATATCCAGATGCACGACAGTTCCCATATCACCGCGCATAGTGTCGCGGATCAAGTGATAACTCTGCCAGCTTTGCTGAAGCGTTTTATCATCCGCGAGCGAACTGAGCAGCTCGGAATCCAACACTTCACCATCCATTAGAGCCGAAAGCTTTTCTTTCTGCATGCCTAAGTACCCTTCCTGTGTCCGCTATCGTTAGCGCTGAATCAGCGGTTGAACTTTATTATCAATAGCTTCCCGAGCGCGGAAAATACGCGATCTTACCGTACCTACGGGACAATCCATGATGGCAGCTATCTCTTCGTAGCTCAATCCATCTAACTCCCTCAAGGTGATCGCCATGCGAAGATCTTCAGGAAGCGCTTCAATTGTACGGAAAACTATCTGCCGCAACTCTTCAGACAACATTAAATTCTCAGGGTTCGAAATTTCTTTCAATGCGCCGCCACTTTCAAAGTTTTCGGCATCATTGGCATCCACATCACTGGCTGGTGGACGCCGTCCCTGAGCAACTAAATAATTCTTCGCCGTGTTGACCGCTATACGGTACAACCACGTGTAAAAAGCACTATCGCCACGAAATGATTCCAATGCACGATACGCTTTAATGAATGATTCCTGAACCACATCAGGCACATCGCCCTGTGGTACGTAGCGGGAAACCAGGCTCGCTACTTTATGCTGGTAACGGATAACCAGTAAATTGAACGATTTCTGATCACCCTTCTGGACCCGCTCAACCAGAACCTGATCTGCTAACTGCTCGCTCATCCGAGGTGAAATCTCCCCAAAACCATCTCCGCGCATAAGGTCGTACTGCCAGCTTTCATCATTATATTCCTGAGCAAGTACTGCTTGGAGTTCACATGGAACTTAAAGTTCCACATCGCCATTGTTTTTTATATTGAAGTCTTAAGTCCGTGGCTTTTGCCAGGATGTTTAGGCTAACATGATTTTCCCTCTTCTTCTGCAAACATCATACGATATGCAACCTTCATCTGAATTTGTCAGCGATGTATTGATAATCGGAAGTGGTGCTGCCGGCCTGTCTTTGGCATTACGTCTCGCAGACCACTGTAGCGTTACTGTACTCAGCAAAGGACCTTTAAACGAAGGCGCCACCTTTTATGCCCAGGGTGGCATTGCGGCGGTGTTCGATGAGCAAGACAGCATTGCCTCTCACGTCGACGATACTCTCATCGCTGGTGCCGGACTTTGTGATAAAGAAGCCGTTGAATTTATCGCCGGGAATGCACGTCATTGCGTGCAGTGGTTGATTGACCAGGGCGTTCTGTTTGATACCGAGACCAACGCCAGCTCGGAAGAGCGATATCACCTGACGCGGGAAGGCGGTCACAGCCACCGGCGCATACTGCATGCCGCTGATGCTACTGGTAAAGAAGTAGAGACTACGCTGGTAGGGAAAGCAAGATCACACCCTAATATTTGCGTGAAAGAGCGCTATAACGCCGTAGACCTGATCACCTCAAGCAAAATTGGTCTGGCAGGCACTCAGCGGGTAGTCGGAGCCTATGTCTGGAACCGCCAGAAAGAGCACGTCAAAACGCTGCGGGCAAAAGCGGTGATCCTCGCCACCGGCGGTGCGGCAAAAGTATATCAATACACCACTAACCCGGACATCTCCTCAGGTGATGGTATTGCCATGGCCTGGCGAGCAGGTTGTCGTGTAGCTAACCTGGAATTCAATCAGTTCCATCCCACCTGTTTGTATCACCCTCAGGCCAGAAACTTTCTGCTGACCGAAGCATTGCGTGGCGAAGGCGCTTATTTGAAACGCCCAGATGGCAGCCGCTTCATGCCCGATTTTGATGAACGCGGTGAACTGGCTCCCCGTGACGTCGTGGCCCGTGCCATCGACCACGAAATGAAACGTCTTGGCGCTGATTGTATGTATCTGGACATCAGCCATCGCCCGCCAGAATTCATCATGCAGCACTTCCCGATGATCTATGAAAAGCTGATGTCGCTGGGGATTGATCTCACGAAAGAAGCGATCCCGATCGTCCCTGCCGCACACTATACCTGTGGCGGCGTGATGGTAGACCAACATGGTCGTACCGATCTGGACGGTCTGTATGCCATCGGGGAAGTGAGTTATACCGGTCTGCACGGCGCCAACCGTCTGGCATCAAACTCGTTGCTCGAATGTCTGGTGTATGGCTGGTCGGCCGCGGAAGACATCATCAAACGGCTTCCTCGCGCCAAACTGGCCAAACAATTGCCACAATGGGATGAAAGCCGTGTCGATAATTCTGACGAACAGGTGGTGATACAACACAACTGGCATGAGCTGCGGCTGTTTATGTGGGACTACGTGGGCATAGTACGCACCACCAAACGGCTTGAACGCGCCCTGCGCCGTATCACCACCCTTCAGCAGGAAATTGACGAGTATTATGCGAATTTCCGCATTTCCAATAACTTGCTCGAATTACGTAATCTGGTTCAGGTCGCTGAACTGATTGTCCGCAGTGCTATGGCGCGTAAAGAAAGCCGCGGATTACACTTTACACTCGACTATCCGGACCAACTCGACCATCCTCAGCCGACTATCCTTCAGCCATAACCCGTATCAAAAACAGTGCGATGGACCGCACCGTTTTAATCCCCTATCTTTTAATAATTCAGATAAAAATCAGCAATCAGCGAGCGAAACGCCGGGCTGTAAACCCCTTCTTTCTCACGCAAGTCCAGCTCCTGAGAATCCGTTTCGACGGGCTGACGCGAAAGCGCCAGCAGCAAGCGGTTTAGTGGCTTACCAGGGCGATCGCGTACCGCGAGCCTGCGGGAAGTAAACCAGCCCTGCTGGTGGGCATTCCTTTCCAGCGTCAGGCCAATATCATAAGGCAACACTACGTAAAAAAGGCCCTGAGCCCTCAATAACGTTTCCGCACATTGTAACAAGGCAGAATGCGTCAGCGTTTCTGTATAGCGGGCTGTATTGCGGGCTTCATCCCGACAGGCAACGGCAGATTCAAAATACGGGGGGTTGCTGACGATTAAATCATATCGGGCCGGGTGCGTTTGTGCGACGAGGTTGATATCCTGCGCAAAGACATTGAGGCGTTCAGCCCAGGGCGACGCCCGAAAGTTCTCTTTTGCCTGCTCAGCGGCGGGAAGATCCAGCTCTGCTGCATCAATCAACACTGAAGGCGGGGTTCGCTGTGCCAACATCATGGCAATCAGACCACTGCCGGTACCAATATCGAGAATACGTGTCGCCTGCTCTACGGGTGCCCAAGCCCCCAGCAATACGCCATCGGTGCCGACTTTCATGGCACAGCGGTCATGCGCGACAAAAAACTGCTTAAAAGTAAACCCATTACGCCGCAAAGGCTGGCTGGCACTGACTTCGTTAACCACATTATTCACCGTTAAAACCATCCGCGAGACGGGTTGATATTCAAAACTGCCGTAGCATAGGGCAAACATCCGCCAAGGAAAAGCCACGCTATCCGCTTAAATAGGTGAAGATCGCGTCTAACACGTCTATAATCGGCGCCCCAAGTAGAGGTAGACCATGACTGTAACCAATTTTTCCGAACTCGAACTCGATGAACGCCTGCTAGACGCCCTGGGCGAAAAAGGCTATACCCGCCCGACTGTCATTCAGGCAGAGGCAATTCCGCCTGCAATGGACGGACGCGATGTGTTGGGTTCGGCTCCTACCGGCACCGGCAAAACAGCGGCATTCCTGTTGCCTGCATTGCAACATTTGCTGGATTTCCCGCGTAAGAAATCTGGTCCGCCACGTATTCTTATTCTGACCCCGACACGTGAATTGGCTATGCAAGTTGCTGACCAGGCACGTGAACTGGCGAAACATACCGATCTGGATATCGCCACGATCACCGGCGGTGTGGCATACATGAACCATGCCGAAGTGTTCAGCGAAAATCAGGATATCGTCGTTGCGACGACCGGCCGTTTGCTGCAATACATTAAAGAAGAAAACTTCGATTGCCGCGCTATTGAAACGCTGATCCTCGACGAAGCTGACCGCATGCTGGACATGGGCTTTGCACAGGATATCGAAACGATTTCAGCCGAAGCGCGCTGGCGTAAACAGACGTTGCTGTTCTCCGCAACGCTGGAAGGCGAAGCCATTCGCGAATTCGCAGAACGCATCCTGACCGAGCCGGTTGAAATCGAAGCCGATCCGTCACGCCGCGAACGCAAAAAGATCCTGCAATGGTATTACCGCGTTGACGACGTCGCGCATAAAACCCAGATGCTGATCCACCTGCTCAAGCAGGAAGATGTCACTAAATCGGTGATCTTCGTGCGTAAGCGTGAACGTGTGCACGAACTGGTTGCCTGGCTGCGCGAAGCAGGGATCAACTCCTGCTATCTCGAAGGCGAAATGGTTCAGGTTAAGCGTACTGAAGCCGTGAAACGTATGGTTGAAGATCGCGTTAATGTGCTGGTTGCTACCGATATCGCCGCACGCGGACTTGATATCAACGACATCAGCCACGTCTTTAACTTTGACCTGCCGCTGACTGCCGATACCTATCTGCACCGCATCGGTCGTACCGGTCGTATGGGCCGTAAAGGCACCGCGATTTCGTTTGTCGAAGCGCATGACCATCTGTTGCTGGGTAAAATCGGCCGTTACCTCAATGAGCCGTTAAAGCCACGTGTCATTGATGAACTGCGCCCGAAAACCAAAGCGCCAAGCGAAAAGACGACCGGCAAACCATCCAAGAAAGTGCTGGCAAAGCGGAAAGAGAAGCAGAAAGAAGCACAGGTGAAATCTAAGGTGAAGGTGAAAGTCCGTCACCGTGACAGTAAAAACGTCGGCAAGCGCCGCGTTAAAGCCGAAACTGAAACGAAAGATTCCTCAAAATAATCTACTGATTTCATTCATAAAAAAACCGCCTTTCGGCGGTTTTTTTATTTCATCACCCACTGTCGTTCATCCGAAGCTGTTACAGGCTTTCGGTGAAAGTACGGGTGATAACATCACGTTGCTGTTCAGGCGTCAGTGAGTTGAAACGTACCGCATAGCCTGACACACGAATGGTCAGCTGTGGGTATTTTTCAGGATGCTTAACAGCATCTTCCAGCGTTTCACGACGCATAACGTTAACGTTCAGGTGCTGACCACCTTCAACGCGAACGGTAGGTTTGAATTCCATCGGCACTTCGCGGTATTCAATCTGACCCAGATCGCTCACTGCGACGACTTGGTCTTCTTCATAACCGCCTTTCGCACAGATACAACGTGCTTCTGCTTTCTCGTCATCGAGCAGCCAGAAAGAGTTTTTCAGCGCTTCATTGTTAGCTTTAGTAATTTGGATTCCGGTGATCATGTGTTGCCTCCGTTAATGGCTACGATACTGATACTGTTAACATGAATGTCGTCAAAACTGACGCCAAACTTCTGTTCCTGTTATCAGATATAACAGTTGAAGACTCCGCATTCTTTGATAAATATCAATTTTAAACCTGTGGCTATTCTCCCCTCCAGGCAAATTAATGTTTTATATCAATTTTTAACGGACTGGACTTTCAATTTAATTTGTAAAATATCAATTAATTTTAGAGCCAAAGAGATTTTGCCATCCTTTTCCGGATTCATTTTACTGCACGGTTTCCCTGCTATGCGCTTGCAGGTAAGCTAACGCGATTGAAATCATAGAGAAAAGGAGCGCGTTAATGTCTACGACTCTCACCTGGCATGACGTCATTGGTGCCGAAAAAGAACAACCTTACTTCGTTGACACCCTGAAGTACGTCGCCAACGAACGTGCCGCCGGCAAAATTATTTATCCGCCACAGTCCGATGTCTTCAGCGCCTTCCGCTCGACGGAACTTTCAGATGTCAAAGTGGTGATTCTCGGACAGGACCCATACCATGGCCCGAATCAGGCACACGGCCTCTCATTTTCAGTCCGTCCCGGTATTCCTGCTCCGCCGTCACTGGTCAATATCTATAAAGAACTGGTGACAGATATCCCTGGCTTTGAACGCCCGGCACACGGCTATTTGCAGAGCTGGGCCGACCAGGGGGTATTATTGCTCAATACAGTGTTAACGGTTGAAGCTGGCCAGGCACATTCCCATGCAAAATTAGGCTGGGAAACCTTCACCGATAAAGTCATCGCCGCGCTCAATGCGCATCGTGAAGGCGTCGTTTTCTTGCTGTGGGGCTCCCACGCGCAGAAAAAAGGCAACTTTATTGACTCCCGCCGCCATCATATTCTCAAGGCGCCCCATCCTTCCCCCCTCTCAGCCCACCGCGGTTTTCTCGGCTGCAAACATTTCTCTGCAACCAACGCGTTGTTGGAAAAACAGGGGCTGGTGCCGATTAACTGGACCCCGGTGTTGCCCGCTTAAAACAGAAAAGGCATCCCGCAGGATGCCTTTTTATCGGATCACAACGGGATCAGCTCTTGGCTTTAGACACCGCAACCATCGCAGGACGAAGTAAACGTCCGTTCAGGGTGTAACCTTTCTGCATCACCATCATCACATGGTTCGGCGCAACGTCTTCCGACTCCATCATGGTCATGGCCTGATGCAGTTCAGGATTGAATGGCACGTGAACTTCGCTCACGACTTCCATACCAAACTTACGTACTGCATCCAACAGCGATTTCAACGTCAACTCCACGCCTTCGATCAGACCCACCAGTTCGGCATTGGACTTGTCAGCCAGGTCCAGCGCGCGTTCCAGATTGTCGATCACAGGCAGCAATTCGTTGGAGAATTTTTCCAAAGCGAATTTATGCGCTTTCTCAATGTCCATCTCAGTGCGGCGACGGATGTTTTCCACTTCCGCCTTGGCACGCAACAGACTGTCGCGTTCGCGTTGCTGAGCGTCTTTCAGCTGGGCTTCAAGTTCTGCAATACGCTCGTCGCGCGGATCGACGACGTCTGCCGCCTCAGTTTCCGCTTCCGTATGCAGCGCTTGCTCCTGATTTAACTCATCCGAGGCTTGCTCGTTAGGCGTCTTATGTTCTTTACTACTCATGAATCTCTCCGCGTTTTAGCATTAATCTTGCTACTGGGTTTATTATGGGGATCAAAACCGCCGTTTCAAGGTTTGCTTTCAAAGGTTCGAACATTATGCAGGCGTTAAAAAGGCCTACTGAGGATAACCACAGCGATGAATAAAAAATTTGAGTGCATTGGTATTGTCGGCCACCCACGCCACCCTTCTGCACTCGCCACCCATGAAATGCTTTATCACTGGTTAATCTCGAAAGGTTATGAGGTCGTTGTCGAACGGCAGGTTGCTCAGGATCTTAAACTTGAAGGCGCGCAAACTGGCAGCCTGGCAGACATCGGTAAAAAAGCCGATTTAGCCGTGGTGGTCGGCGGTGATGGCAATATGCTCGGTGCAGCGCGTGTTCTTGCCCGCTACGACATCAAAGTCATCGGCATCAACCGTGGCAATCTTGGTTTTTTAACCGATCTTGACCCGGACAATGCCCTGCAACAACTTGATGATGTTCTGAAAGGGGAATATCTCAGCGAACAACGCTTTCTTCTCGAAGCCATGGTTCGCTGTGAAGGCCACCAGTGTCGAGTAAGCACAGCCATAAACGAAGTGGTCCTGCATCCTGGCAAAGTCGCACACATGATTGAATTTGAAGTCTACATTGACGAAAAATTTGCTTTTTCTCAGCGCTCCGACGGACTTATTATTTCAACGCCGACAGGTTCTACCGCTTACTCATTATCAGGAGGCGGTCCTATTTTGACGCCCACTCTGGATGCTATCGCACTAGTGCCAATGTTTCCTCATACCCTCTCCGCGCGCCCGTTGGTGATAAATAGCAGCAGTACCATCTGCCTGAAGTTCTCCCACATCAGCAGTGATTTAGAGATCAGCTGTGATAGCCAGATCGCCCTGCCGATTCAACAGGGTGAAGAAGTGGTCATCCGGCGCAGCGAGTATTATCTCAATCTGATTCATCCTAAAGACTACAGCTATTTCAATACATTAAGCACCAAACTTGGGTGGTCGAAAAAGTTGTTCTGATGGAATACACCCCGCAAAATATTAAAAAATAGTGCGCCAGGACTTTACTGTATATAAAACCAGTTTATACTGTATGCAATTACAGGTCTGTTGTTATGTACAGGAAGGTGATCATGCTGGCGCAATTAACTATCAGTAACTTTGCCATTGTTCGTGAGTTAGATATCGATTTCCATCGCGGAATGACGGCGATCACCGGCGAAACCGGTGCGGGTAAATCTATTGCAATTGATGCACTGGGTTTATGCCTTGGCAACCGTGCCGACGGTAGCACTGTGCGCCTGGGGGCGACTCGCGCTGATCTCTGTGCGCGCTTCACCCTGGCTGACACCCCTTCCGCAAAACAGTGGCTGGCTGATAACCAGCTGGATGAAGGCTCTGAATGCCTTCTGCGCCGGACCATCAGTGCCGATGGACGCTCACGTGGCTTTATTAACGGCACCCCAGTTCCACTCTCTCAGCTACGTGAAGTTGGGCAGCACCTCATCCAGATCCACGGCCAGCATGCCCACCAACTGTTGCTTAAACCAGAACACCAAAAACAGCTTCTCGATGCCTACGCTGACCAGCCTGAGTTGCTATCACAAATGCGCCAGGCCTATCAGGAGTGGCACTATAGCTGTCGCCAACTGGCGCAATATCAGCAACAAGTGACCGAACGTGAGGCTCGTCGCCAGTTGCTGCAATACCAGTTAAAAGAACTCAATGAATTCTCGCCACAGGCAGGCGAATATGAACAGATCGATGAAGAGTACAAACGTCTGGCAAACAGCGGCCAGCTTCTGTCTTTAAGCCAAAATGCCCTTTACCTGCTGGCTGACAGCGATGAGCAAAATATTATCAGTCTGCTCTATAGCGCTAAAAATCAACTGGCTGAACTGGCGGAAATCGACGGCAAAATAAATGAATTAATCGTTATGCTGGATGATGCCTCCATTCAAATCAGTGAAGCCAGCGACGAACTTCGCCATTACAGCGAACGACTGGAGATGGACCCTAATCGCCTCTTCGAACTTGAACAACGTCTCTCGCGTCAATTAAGTCTGGCCAAAAAACACCACGTGTCCGCTGAAGAGTTACCTGAGCTACATCGCCAGTTGCTCACAGAACAGCAGATGCTGGACGACCATGAAATAAACCAGGCTGAACTGAGCGATACCGTCAATCTTCATTACGCTCAGGCGTTGAACATTGCCGATCAGCTGCATGATAAGCGTCAGTTCTTTGCCGATGAGCTAACGCAACTCATTACAGAAAGCATGCAGGCGCTTTCCATGCCGCACGGTAAATTCAAAATCCAGGTGCAATTCATACCGGATCACCTGAGCCAGGAAGGGGCAGACCGCCTGGAGTTCCAGGTTACCACTAACCCTGGTCAACCTTTACAGGCACTCGCGAAAGTAGCCTCAGGCGGCGAACTTTCCCGCATCGCTTTGGCAATCCAGGTGATCACCGCGCAAAAAATGGAAACTCCAGCCCTGATTTTCGACGAAGTGGATGTCGGGATCAGCGGACCGACAGCAGCAATTGTCGGCAGATTACTGCGTCAGTTAGGAGAATCGACTCAAGTCATGTGCGTAACGCATTTACCGCAGGTGGCAGGTTGTGGGCATCAACATTATTTCGTCAGCAAAGACACTGATGGTGAAGCGACAGAAACGCAGATGAGCCGACTCGATAAAAAGGCCAGATTGCAGGAACTGGCCCGCCTGCTGGGCGGTAGCGAAGTGACGCGAAATACATTGGCGAACGCAAAAGAACTGCTAGCAGCGTAAAAAGCTCAACTTTTTTACATTTATGCGGTCATACAGGTGCCCAGCAAAGGTTTCAAACTGATGAAAGGTCTATTATCATCGGCATCTTATGCCCTAAAGGAATGTAATGACTATGCGCTGTAAAACGCTAACTGCCGCCGCAGTAACTCTTGTAATGCTGACTGCGGGCTGTTCCACACTGGAAAAGGTGGTTTATCGGCCTGACATCAATCAGGGGAATTACCTTTCTCCTGCTGATGTACAAAAAATTCATACCGGTATGACCAAGCAACAAGTTGCTTATGTTCTTGGTACACCGATGCTGCATGACCCGTTTGGTAATAACACCTGGTACTACGTTTTCCGTGAACAGCCAGGCCATGAAGGCGTAAAACAGCAAACATTGACGCTGACCTTTAATGAAGCTGGCACGTTAACCAACGTTGACAACAAGCCTAAATTAGACGGTCAGAATTAATTTCCCGGTCAAATAGTGGTGGTGATCACGTGCCAGTACTTATTCCCGGGGGTAAAAAAATAAGGCGCTAAAAGCGCCTTATTTTTTAGACCGTTCTGCTCGCAATCGCCGAAGCTCTTTCGGGTCTGCGATGAGTGGACGATAGATTTCAATACGGTCTCCATCCACCAGGATATCTGAGAGTTTCACTGGTCGGTTATAAATCCCAACCTTGTTACTCTTAAGATCGATGTCCTGACGCAGCTCAAGTAAACCTGAGGCTACAATAGCCTGTTCGACAGAACTTCCCGACGCCAACTTTACCGTGCGCAGATACTGACGTTCCGGCAGCGCATACACAACCTCGACGCTGATCTCAGACACTGTAAACCTCTTTGGCACGAAGCGTAAAAGCCTGAACCATACTGCCGGCCAGCTCTTTGAAAATCTTACCGAATGCCAGCTCAATCAATTTATTGGTAAATTCGAAATCCAGATTAAGCTCTACCTTACAAGCTTCGGGGCTCAGCGCGATGAAATTCCAGCCTCCCGTTAATTTACGAAATGGCCCATCGACCAGTTGCATATCAATACGCTGGTTATTGATCAGTGTATTGCGCGTCGTGAAAGTTTTACTGATACCCACTTTGGCAACATCTACGGCAGCAACCATGGAATCAGGGCTTTGTTCTAAAATGCGACTACCGGTACAGCCCGGCAAAAATTGCGGATAAGCATCGACATCGTTTACTAAATTATACATTTGCTCCACGCTAAACGGCACAAGCGCAGAACGACTTATCTGTGGCATATCGTTTTCCAGGTGTCATAAATCGTACAAATCATACCATTTATCCACCTTCAGATAAAAAACTACCTGGTCGCTACAGCAACAATAGCCAAAATCCTCCGGCTGTAGGCTGGTGGGGATTTCATTCGTCAACGCTTACAGTATAATAAGTATCACTATGACAAATAAAAAAGCACATAAACCCGGTTCCGCAACCATTGCGATGAACAAACGCGCTCGCCATGAATACTTCATTGAAGAAGAAATCGAGGCGGGGCTTGCTTTGCAAGGATGGGAAGTCAAATCGATGCGCGCTGGCAAAGCGAACATCACTGACAGCTACGTCACATTCAGGGATGGAGAAGCTTATCTCTTTGGCGCGACTATCCAGCCATTGAGTGTTGCATCCAGCCACGTTGTCTGCGACCCAACCCGTACACGGAAATTACTGCTCAATAAGCGTGAATTAGAAACGTTGTTCGGCAAAGTCAGCCGCGACGGTTACACCGTTGTCGCCCTGTCCATGTATTGGAAAAATGCCTGGAGCAAAGTCAAAATTGGACTGGCCAAGGGTAAGAAAGAACACGACAAGCGTGACAACATTAAAGATCGCGAATGGAAAGTAGACAAAGCGCGAATCATGAAGAACTCAAACCGCTAAGCTACTGGCTTAGTGGACCTATTTTCTGATATAGTGTTAGACAGTACTTGGGGCTGATTCTGGATTCGACGGGATTTGCGAAGCCCAAGGAGCATGCCGAGGGGCGGTTGGCCTCGTAAAAAGCCGCAAAAAAATAGTTGCAAACGACGAAAACTACGCACTAGCAGCTTAATAACCTGCTCAGAGCCCTCTCTCCCTAGCCTCCGCTCTTAGGACGGGGATCAAGAGAGGTCAAACCTAAAAGAGATCGCGCAGACACTTTGCCTGGAGTGAAAGCGTTAAACCCAATCAGGATAGTTTGTTAGTGGCGTGTCTGTCCGCAGCTAACCGGCGAATGTAAAGATAGACTAAGCATGTAGTGCCGACGGTGTAGTAATTTCGGACGGGGGTTCAAATCCCCCCAGCTCCACCAAATAATGTTCCGGTTATTACCAGATAAGTCCGGAGAAGTCCTGAAAGCCCGCATCCCTCCTAGGTTTGCGGGCTTTTTTGTGTCTGTAATAGTCCGAGGAGATCCGCCTGAAACCGGAGTCTATTGGTATACGAATTGGTATACGCTAAGATGTATACCAATAAACGTATACCAATTAAGGGAAGATCCTTGCATGGCGCGGACTACACGCCCCCTCACCCACACCGAAGTACAAAAAGCTAAAGCCCTCGACAAAGACCTGACCCTGCACGACGGTGACGGACTCTTTTTGTTAGTCAAAACCACCGGCAAGAAAATTTGGCGTTTCCGCTACCAACTTCCCAACAGTAACAAACGCACCATGATCAGCCTAGGTGCTTACCCTGCCCTCTCCCTTGCCGATGCCAGAGAAATCCGCGCAGAGAAGTTAGCAATGTTAGTCCGAGGGATAGATCCGCAGGCAAGAGCCGATGAAGAGGCTGAGAAGCTCCAGATTGCTCAGGAAAGCATTTTCGTGAATGTAGCGCGTAAATGGTTCGAGCTGAAACAAAGTCACGTTAGCGCAGATCACGCGAAAGATATCTGGCGTTCTATCGAAAAGGATATCTTACCCAGTATCGAAAATGTTCCTGTTCAAGAGCTGAAAGCACGAACCCTGATTCAAGTGTTAGAGCCAATCAAAGCACGTGGGGCATTAGAGACGGTCAGGCGGTTAGTACAACGCATAAACGAGATAATGATTTACGCGGTTAATGTCGGGCTAATTGACGCAAACCCGGCCTCAGGTATTGGCAATGCTTTTGAGCGCCCGAAAAAAGAGCATATGCCTACCATACGGCCCGAAGAACTGCCAAAGTTAATGCGCACCATTTCGATGAGCAACTTATCGATACCAACCCGCTGCCTGCTTGAATGGCAGTTACTGACGCTCATACGACCCGCCGAGGCTTCTGCAACAGCTTGGGCAGAGATCGATATAGAAAATAAGCAGTGGTGTATTCCGGCAGAACGGATGAAGGCAAAGCGCGAGCACGTCGTTCCTTTGTCAGAACAGGCTTTAGAGTTGCTGGAAATCATGCGGCCAATTAGTGGCAATCGTCAGTATGTTTTTCCTAGCCGTAATGACCCACGTAAGCCAATGAATAGCCAAACAGCGAATGCAGCGTTGAAACGTATCGGGTATGGAGGAAAGCTCGTTGCTCATGGATTGCGATCCATTGCGAGTACTGCATTGAACGAGGCTAATTTTAATCCTGACGTGATAGAAGCAGCTCTTGCTCATAGCGACAAAAATGAAGTTAGGAAAGCTTATAATCGTTCGACTTATCTGGAAGCCAGAGTTGCTCTAATGAAATGGTGGGGAAAAAACGTTAGAGCGATTAACGTATAAGAATGTTCATTCTTGGGGAAAAATATGAACTCGTCTATAGCAAACATATCAATAGCAATAATTCATTTATTAAAAAGAAGAAGAGATGGCTTAGTTCTTATTAATGGACCATGGGGCAGTGGAAAAACATATTTTATTAGCAAAATTTTCCCAAAAATATACACAAAAAAACAATCTATCATATCTCTTTACTAGGGGTGCAATCTCTTGGTGATTTCAAATCGAGAATCATTGATAAAGTTTATCTTGAAAACATGGATGAATTTGAAAGGGCTGCATCAATAACCAGTAATAGTCTTAGTGTATCTACCGGAAACACTAGAAGTGCAGGTGTAATCGATAAAATTATAAAAACGCTAACAAGTAGCGTAAAAGAGAGTGTCTTATCACAGTTGAAAGGTTTAATTATAATAGATGATTTGGAAAGAATTAGCGATCAAAACACTTTAAATGAAATTATTGGATATTGTCATAATTTATTTACTAAAAACGGCGACGACAAGTTGGATTACTTATTGATAGGTAATTTCACTAATGAACATCAAATTGAAATAAAACATCAAGAAAAATTAATATCTGACATATTATACTTCGAACCAAGCCGCGAAGAACTTAATGATATAATTAGCGAAAAAAAATAATTATTAAACAGTTGAACACCTTACTGTCTTTCTTAATATCCTTATGAAGTATGACATCCAAAACTTAAGAGTAGTGAATAGAATTACTGACACGTTAAAACCAATCTATCAATTACGTGAAAAGTATAGTCTTGATGATATTTTCATCAGTATGGATAATATTATTATCTGTATATCCTGCGCTATTATAGCAGTTAATATTTATGGAAAAAATCCAGAAGACTTCGATGAATACTCTAGCTCTTACATGAGGGATAAAAAAACAATCACAAAAGATATACAAATTGATGAATTACTATCGACATCTACTGGATATCTAACAAGAAAACTGCTTCCCTATTCGTTGGGTATGGTTTCATATACTGATATTGAGCCAATAATTTATGGGATAAATAAGGAGTTATCAACAGTAGAAAAAGCATTATCTAACGCCCCTCAGTTCTATGAGGCAGATGAGAAAGAAATACTAAGATTATTAACTAATATAATTAAAAAAGAAAGGACATCAACATTACAAGAGTGGTTAAAGGCGACCATTAATTATAAGATGTTAATAAAAGAAAAATATATAGAAGAAAAAACAATCATAAACAACGACTCTCTCATTAAAATAGCGGATACTTTTTCATACAATGAATTATCAAAACATTTTGGTGATACTCAAGGGGATGCTTATTCAATATAGAGAGAGAGTTCAAAGTCAAATATCACTTCTTACCTCTTAGAAAAACACAAGAAACATGAAAAAGAGAAAACAATATCAAAAATCCTTTTAGATATAAAAGACAATGGGTGGGCGAAATTTAATTCGGAAAGGCTAGATAACATTGAAAGCCTGTCCAAATACAAACCTTTCGAGCTTTTGGGAACTAAAATAATAATTCAATGCATCTGGAACTCAAAATGGACAGTGCTTGATATCCTTTCATTCAACAGTTACTTGCGTGCACTTTATAATTTCTCAAACATCTCAGATTATTTATCTGGCGAAAAAAATCATTTAATACAGATCCATACCGCCTTAAATGTTTACTTAGGGAACAGAACGAAATCATTCCGTTTCGGTGCAGTTTCGGAGCTTAGAACAACGGTTGAAGTGATCATATCTAGGCTATAAATATTGAAATTAAAATAATCAATAATAGTTACTATAAAAAATATACGGGGTCCGCTTGAAATTCGGAAATTATCCTACGTTTAGAGTTTTGGGCTTAACGGGTGATTTCGTTCCAGTGAACACAAGCCACTGACCATAAGGGATGTACGTAATGATCAGACTGTCCGTTAATGGTTTTACTCACTTTCGTACATACAACCTGTTTGGTGTACGTAATCGTTCGGTTTCGGACACAGAAACGCCGTAGCCCCGCCGTTCTGGCGACAACCAAAAGCACTTTGGTTAAAAAATAGCCTTAGCGTGGTTTATTTTCCGAATTCCAAGCGGACCCCTGATGACCGGTGACGCAGATTATCTGCTGCGAGTCTTAGTGCCTAACATTCGGGCTCTTGAGCACTTCATCCTTGATCACCTGACCAAAATCCGTGGCGTCTCGAATATCCGTTCGAGTTTTGCCCTCAAACAGGTCCGTTATAAAACGGCGCTGCCATTGCCGGCAGGGGGGATGTCTGTCAGCAAAATGTGATGGGTAGAATTCAGTGGGAGTGAAGGGGGAAATAGGCAAAACAGAAGTTCCCCAATGGCTAAAGAGGGTCACGTTGCTGATTGATGGCGACCAGCATTCTCTTCAACAGCAGACGATTTTCTACGCCGAGCTTTTTCGCTATGCTTTGGGTATGCTGGCTCACCGTCTTGACGCTGATCGCGAGTTTTACGGCGATAAGCGCGGGAATAACCCCCTTAGCCAGCATTCTGAGTATGCTCCATTCACGGGCAGTGAGTTTTTTAAAACGGGTCATTGGCATTGGCATATCAGCCCCTCCTTTCTGGCGTAGTCAGGTTTTCCTTCCACGGAGTAAAGACGCAAGCGGCCAGCTCCTGTAAACGGCCCGTTTTAAAGAAAATCTCTTTCTGGCCGGTGACGGCAATCAGCAGCTTGATCGCTTCTTCATTCACTATCTGAGTATAAATCACCAGTTTACTTGTGGGCCATTGCTGCGGAAATACCCTAATAAACTCAATGCAATCAAACACGTCATCGTCTCGACTGAATAATTCCATGACCACCACATCCACGTGGTTATGATACAAATTAACGGTCAGATCGCTGATATTTGAAGCTGCCACGACGTGAATGTCTTGGGCGTTAAAATAGATAGACAGGCCATATTTAATGTAGGTGTCCGGATCCATCATGGCAATATTAAACATATCCTTTCTCCTGAAAAAATTGCCTCGGGTTCCTGGAAAGCAATCCCTGGTGTGGTACAGCAAAGAGAATCAAAACCAACTGCCACATGACAGTAATTAAACTGCGTGTAGCAAAAAACAAGAATAGGTCCGGTCTTCGCTGACTGTAGGAAATGTTCTACAGTGAGTAAGGAGCTTGTTGAATTTTTGGTCAACGAAGTGCGTAGACTGAAATCAGGGGAGTGATAGTCTAAAATTAGACAAATCAAAGAGTTATATTCTAATTTTTTGTTACCGGCAAACAGTTGGGAAAACCTATGCAAAGCAAGTCGTTAAAGAGTCAAAAGGAGTGCTAATATGCTTCGGTGGTTGCATTAAATACTAGCGACAAAAAATAAAAATCGATACTTAATATCGATTAATGAGTATAAAAAGTTTTTTAATCTAGAAATTATTTATTATTAAGAATAAAATACAAAAAAGAGTAACTTACAAAGCGTTAATCGTGATTAACATCTTCTTTAATAAAAGATAATTTTTTATTAAAAAAATAAATGTATCTGAGAGGTTGATTATGAAGGTAGCTTTGAACTAAATTCTCACCGACTATCAAAGCAAGACTATTATTATAGTAATAATTTATTTAATTCTTTACACTAGGGAATTCGCACAACCATGAAGTATATAATAAATCTCAATCTGGTTTTTGACTCTGACTCCAGAGTGCTGGTGTTGAAAAATGATATAAACTTATCTGTTGGATTATCGAAGCCTGCAACACGGTTGCTATCCGAACTTATCATTAATAACAACACCACCCTTATTAGTGATGAAATTATAAAGAATGTTTGGGTGGACTATGGATTTACAGCATCAAAGGCGAGTTTAAGTAACCACATTAGTGAATTAAGAAAGGCCTTCGACAGTCTCGGCATCGATAAAGAAATCATCATCACAGTGCCGAGAACAGGTTTCAGAATGGAAGCAGAAATCCATCCAGTAGCGAAACATCATGAGCCTATTGAAAAAGTATCAGCAGATGATAGTAGTAACACCGCTATTGATGAAACCTCACTACTTGTAAATGAACATGTAGTACCCCAGAGCGAAAACAGACCAGAAGCAGAAAAAAAAATAACCCGCATGAAGAATGTAGGAATTCTTGCCTGTGGATTATGCTTACTTACAGTGGCTTTGTGGGTAGTTTTCTTTTTTATGTCTGATAAAGATAACGTTAGGCTGGTGAGTACAAATGAAAAATGCAATATTTATAGTTTTAAAAACACTAAGCCGCCTTCTCATTTCATTGAGAATGCTACTAAAATGTTAGATGCAGAAGGGATAAATTGCAGCGAGAAGAGTGCTGATATTTATTACACGGATGCACGCCAGGATAGTGATTTACTCCGGGTTAGTTTCATGGCTGTCTGTTACAAAAGTGCTGATTCTCACTATCAGCAGTGTATAAACTATAAATTAGTAAAGTAGAAAGAAAATGAAAAAAATCATCATCTCTATTTTGTGCATCACCTTTATATGTGGCTATATTTTTTATCGATATCATAGCAAGCATTCTTTCCGCTGTGAGGCGCAACTGATCTCGCACATTGAACAGAGCAATAGTAATATTGAGGCAAATTTACATGCTGATATTATCCTCATGATTCATAATGAAGGGTCTATTTCAATAACGGGATCAGTCAAACAAGATGACAAAAAAATACCTTGTGAGCAGAACAATATTCTTCACTATTCAACCCTCTGAATTAAGTGGCGTAAATAAAACCATAATAACTCACGAGCAGATAAATAAGAGCAATGAAATTCCGGAGGAAATATGGTTGAAATATATCTCACCGGAGTCTTCGGGAGTTAAGTTCTACTCTGAAATCAGCAAAGTAAATAAAAATGGGATGTTAGTAGAGCTACTTTCCAACCCTCTTTTTGTTTGTGCACGTGTAGAAAAATAATCTGAAAACATTAAATGGGTTTAAATTCAATACATCAAGAATTAACCCATTAATGCATAACGTTTTTTAACATCAAATAGGCATTATTGAATTAATCGATATTGTGGTCGGCATTAGGATCAGACCGCTACCCTTTGAAAACCTCCCCTCTATCAATCTTTTGATGGTTTTATATTTTTAATAAAAAATTAGCAATTCCTGTGATGCTCATCCGTGCTTTGCATGGCTGTGTGACACCTCTCTCTTGGAGTAAAATTTTTAATTTATTTTAATAATTAGAACAAATAACTAATAAATTCATTTATGTATTGTTAAATATCTAAAGTCGTTTCTTGGGTTTATGATTTACCCAGTCACGAAATGTACTGTAATGCGCCGACAGGCTATCGCTCGTCATCCAGTGTGACCATTAATACATTTTCTATAGCTGACTGAGATGTCATGCGGAATGTGGGCGAAGCTGCATACAGCATGCCTGGCGTTGGCTGTAAGGATACTTCATTACAAAGGAAAGGGAGCTAGTCAGTGAATAGGTTTGCGTATAAAAAGGATTTCCAGCGAAAGTCTACGGGGAAATTGACAAAGCGTACATTGCATCAGAAGCTGGTCATTACCGGTTTGCTGGGCTTGGGTCCGTTCTTTTTTCAGAGTCATGCCCTGGCCACTGAGTATGGCAGTATGACCGGCGGAAATATCACCTTGAATGATGGCGATAAAATCATCGCCGATACACTGGATAGTTCGTTGTTGTATGGCATCAATAATCCTACCAATAATAAAAATTCGGTAATCGATTTAGCCAGCGGGGCAAGCGTGATTGCTAATGCTACCGGAAATAACAGCTCGCGCGCTATTATAATGAACGGCGCTAATAGCAGCCTGAAGGCGAATGAATTGACCATTTCCGCCACAGGGCGAAATGCCGTGGGTTTGGCTATCAATAACAAGTCAAAAGTTGATTTAGGTAATGGCGGCAGTATTCATATCGCCGGAACGGGGTCAGGGCAGGCGATTACCGTCTCTGGCGCATCCGGTTTAAAAGCTAACGGCATTGATATTAATACTAGCTATACCGCGACTAACTCAATGTTTCCTGCTGTTCATATTAACGATCACGGTAGCTCAGTCGATCTCGGCACTGGCAGTTCGATTACGACTAACAGTGCTGGTGCTTTGGGCGTATCAATACTTGGTAGCAACGGTAGTGCAGTTAACGGCCCTGCTAAATTTACTGCATCTAACTTATCTATTTCGACCAGCGGAAATCTGGCATCCGGCATTGAAGCTAATAATAATTCAATCGTTGATCTGGGGTCGGGTACCACTATCTTGACTCAAGGAACTAACGCTAATGGTATTACCATGTATAGCACTACGGTTAATGCCGATGCGTTAACCGTGGCCACTACTGGCGGTAATTCTCTGGCGCTCGAAGCCCGACTAAAGGCAAAAGTTAATATTGGCGCGGGTAGTCATATCTCATCTGAAAAGGCGGGCGCGTTAGTCGCCAGCGGTAGTGATGTGCTAGTTAATTTTCTAGGGACTGAGTCTAACCGTAACTCTATTTTTTCCAGTGGCTCTTACGGCGCTTCAGCTCAAACTGGAAACTCAGTGATTAATCTGAGTAATACGGACATTACCATTGACCGCATTGGCGCGATAGGGGTAGGTCTATGGACGATGTCTGGTGGTAAAATTAAAGGTGACAACCTGACAGTTAACGGTTCTATGGATTCCCGCGGGGTTTATGCCATGAACGATAGTCAGATCGACCTGACCGGTAATACGGTGATTAAAATGGCCGACCCGGCTGGAATGGCTATAGCCACTCAGGATAATGCCGGATATGCGCCTAGCCGGATTAACGCCAGCGGCCTTATGGATATCCAGGGCAGCATTCTCTCACGCGGCGGTATGATTAATATTACTATGACTCCAGGTTCAACACTGACGGGTGCAACATCATCCGACGGTGTGAATGGTGGAGAGCTCAATATGGCCATGACTCATTCCAACTGGACGATGATTGCTGATTCAAATGTCACTAAGCTGGCGTTAAATAACAGTACCGTCGACTACGCGGAAGATAAAACTGGCTCGGTTTTAACCGTCGGTGATTTAAGCGGTAACGGTACTTTTATTATGCGAGCCAACATTGTTGGCGATGGTGACGGTGTGAATAACTCCGGCGATAAGCTGATAGTTACAGGGACGAGCGCTGGCGATCACTCATTAAAAATACTCAACAGAGGCAGCTTAGCAACCACGGGGAATGAAATATTGACTGTCGTAGAAACCGCTGATGGGCACGCAAATTTTGGTTTGGACAGCAGCGTGCGGAAGGTTGAATTAGGTGGTTACTTATATGGTGTGCGTAAAAATGGCAATAACTGGGAGCTGTCTTCATCCGGGGCTGTCCCTCCGCCTGAACCGCCGGTAGACCCCATTGACCCAGTCGAGCCCAATATACCAGCCGAGCCGATTGTACCAGCCGAGCCCGTTGATCCCGTCTCCCCTGGTACTCCGGAGCCGAACGAAGAGGGTGGCAGTGGTCCGATAACTTCCGCAGCTGATGCCGGAGCGAATTTTCTCAATATTGGCTACCTGATGAACTATGCAGAAACCCAAACGCTGTTACAGCGCATGGGCGACCTGCGTCGAAATAACGAGCACGGTGATATGTGGTTGCGTGCTTTTTCCGGCAAGTTTGATTCATTCTCTTCGGGTAAAATGAGCGGCTTTGATATGAGCTATAACGGCATACAGTTCGGTGCTGATAAGCGTATTTCTGAAGAGATTCCGCTAATTTTGGGTGCCTTTGTTGGTATGGCGAGCGGTAATCCAAACTATAGCTCTGGTGATGGTTCCGTGAAGTCTAACCACATGGGCGTTTATGCGACCTATATGGCGCCGGGTGGTTTCTATACGGACGCGGTAGCTAAGTATTCCCGGCTAAACAATAAATTCAGCGTGCTAGATAGTCAGGATAATACTGTCCGTGGCAGTGGAAATTCTGACGGCGTTAGCTTCTCATTAGAAGTAGGGCGGAAGTTTAACCTGAATCAGCCGGGTAATGGCTTCTACATTGAGCCTCAGGCACAACTCTCCTATAGTCATCAAAACAGCGCCCGTATGACTTCGAATAATGGACTGAATATCGATTTAGACGGTTACGATTCTAAATTAGCCCGTACCAGCGCCATTGTAGGTTATGAACTAAACTCTGGTACTACGGTGGTGAATGCGTATTTCAAAACCGGTTACGTGCATGAGTTTGATGGTGATGCTGATTATCATCTGAACGGTTCTAACGAACAGCATACTTTTAAAGGTGGTTGGTGGAATAATGGTATCGGCGTTAGCGCTCAGATCAATAAGCAGCACACACTGTATGTAGATGTTGATAGCGCGACCGGCAATAAGTTCGACCAGAGACAGATTAACGGTGGTTACCGTTTTAGTTTCTAATGACTAAATAGACAGTTCAAGCGTTAAAAGGGCGTGGGTTTGTAACCTGCGCCATCCTCCTTTATATGGGGTAGTTCGGAGGACGATGAGGAGATGCGGATATTTTGTTGGACTCGTTATGTTGTGATCCCCAGATGCTGCCGGTACTTAACCGGGCTCATTGCACCCAATGATAATTTAATTCGCTTCTCGTTATACCAGTGTATGGGTTACGTATTCAATATGTAGATCCGGTTATTGTACGTAATGCTCACGCTCGATGAACGTACCGATTACCTTATCGTGCATTTCTGCTGATTTTGAGTACCCGAGAGTCTTGCGATTGAGTCGTTTTAACCGGTTACGAAGATTCAGGTTTTCTCGCTCAATGCGTTGCGTGTAAAGCTTGCCTGTGATGTGATTTTTACCCGGCAACAGTTCATAAGCGCTGAAGTTATCTGTACACCAGAAGGCAACATTGAAGCCCGACAGTAACCCCAATAATTTACGCAGCGTCTTTTTACTCCGGCCTGCGAAAGCATGGGCAATAATGCGTTTGAGACGAGGCTCCCATGCATACCACAGCCAGCGCTGTTGCTTCTTATTGCCAACAAATGACCACATTTCATCAACTTCACAGATAAGCTGGATCTGGAAATTATCCAGTGGGAGTGTGGTTACACATCGCGGCGAGAGTTTTTTAAGGTGCGAACAACGGCATTGATACTGATATGTAGCGCTCAAGCGGTGTCACGAATGCCCGCATTGTTCATTGCAAGATCGACAATCTGTTCTTTCATTCCGGGCTGACAGGCACGATAGGCATAGTCGAGCTGGAAAGTACGGCGGCGTAACTGGCAGCGATAGCGCTGATGCCCGGTTTTACCCTGACCATGTTTTTTAACGGATTCAGTCTGCTCACAAAAAGGGCATTTTACGTCAACTTTAGCCATCAGATGCACTCTGCAAAAAGAGTGATTTTATAACATGATCAACGCTTTGAATACTTGACCCGCTTTAATGCCATTGACTTGATCGAAAGGCAAAGCCATATTCATTGTATGAATAAATTTATGCGCACCTTACATACGACCACCGCAACGACCGCTTATGGCGGGACGTAAGGTTCGTTCGTCGATGTAAAACGCACAGACCCCAAGCCCCCGCCTGACAGGCCGGGGCTTTTTCTTTTCCCTGGCTTCAATGGCATGTTAAGGAGAAGAGTGATGAAACAATCTGCCCCGGAGAGTAAAGCGCTGATAATCATCGATATGCAAAATGGCCTGTATTTCGCTGAGCCTGCTGCATACGAAAAAGAGCGCGTGCTACGTAATATTAATCAGTTGATCAGCCAGTTCCGCAGCGAAGCCCAGCCAGTGATTTTTGTGCAACATACTGGCCCTCAAGGCTCACCAATCGAGCAAGGGCAACCTCTTTGGCAGTTGGTTGCGGGAATGGACGTGGATACAGAATCTGATCTGATATTGAGCAAATTCGGTCCCAGCATTTTCACCGGGACATCGCTTGATGAGTGGCTTAATGCGCGCGGGATTAATACGCTTTATATCGCCGGGATGAAAACGCAATATTGTGTCGATACCGCATGTCGTGCCGCAGCAGGTCTGGGGTTCGGGGTGATCGTCGTCTCTGATGCCCATACCTGCATGGATACCGAAGAGCTTACAGCGCAACAAATTATCAACCATCACAACACGACGCTGAAAGGGCCTTTTGCCCAAATTAAAAATACAGCGGAGATTTGCGGCACCGATCTTGCTTAATCCTGAAGCAGTCAGATTTCAACCCCTCATTTTTTGTCTCTTTCCAGGGAATATAACGTGAAAAAATACAGCGTAATGATGATGGCTTTATTCGGTTCTTTTAGTGTGGCGAGTCAGGCAGAAACGGTGATCAAGTTCGGTGTCGATCCCTCTTTCCCTCCCTTTGAGTCCAAAGCGGCGGACGGATCGCTGGTCGGTTTTGATATTGACCTGGGGAATGCGATCTGCACAGAGGCCAAAGCTAAATGCGAATGGGTCGAAACGGCTTATGACAGCATTATTCCTGCCCTGAATGCTAAAAAGTTCGATGCCGTGCTCTCAGCGATGGCCATTACAGAGAAACGCAAAACGCAGGTGAATTTCTCCAACGTACTCTACAACATCCCTAGCGTACTGGTGGCGAAAAAAGGCAGTCAGCTTGATACCACCGTTGACTCACTGAAAGGGAAAGTGATTGGGGTAGCACAAGGCACCACGCAGGAAGCATATGCCGTGGGAATGTGGCAGTCGAAAGGGGTTCAGGTGGTTTCTTATCAGAATCAGGACTCCGTTAATCTGGATTTAGAAACTGGACGAATCGATGCCACGTTTACCAATGCTGCCGCCGCAGAAACAGGTTTTTTGAAAACGCCACAAGGTGCTGATTTTGCATTTGTCGGTAAAACTGTTCTGGATCCGCAATACTTAGGGGGCGGTGCCGCCATTGCTTTGCGTAAGGATGATGGCACCCAGTTGGCGATGATCAACAAGGCACTGGCAGGTATCCATGCTGACGGTACTTACACCAAGCTGGAGAAAAAATACTTCACCTTTGATGTCTTCACCAATAACAAACCCTAATCCTGAAGATAAGGAGTCAGAATGTTTTCACACCTGTGTATCGGTATAAATGATTTTGACCGGGCATTTGATTTTTATTCGGCGATAACCCCACCTCTGGGTCTGGAACTCAAGTTCTGCGATAGCGAGCGTTCATGGGCAAGCTGGCAAACTCCCGAGGCTCCACGTCCTCTATTGGTAATAGGTAAACCGTTCGATGGAAAAGCTGCCACCGCCGGCAACGGCCAGATGGTGGCATGGCTTGCAAATAGCCGGGCGCAGGTGGAGCACGTCTATCGGGTAGCGTTGGAACAGGGTGCCACCTGCGAGGGGCCTCCTGGGTTGCGCCCGTATTATCACGAACACTATTTTGGTGCTTACTTCCGCGATCCTGATGGCAATAAACTTTGCGTATGTTGCCATCAGCCTGAATAAGTCCTTAAACCACCACCACATTGGCTTTGGTGTGTGCCAAAGCCTCTGATGCCTCTTCACTGATCCCTGCGTCGGTAATAATCGTGTCTATTTTTTCCATCGGCAAGACCAGATTAAAACCCCGGCGGCCAAATTTACTGGAATCTGTGACCACGACTACCTGCCGTGCAGCTTCAGCCATCTTTGCACTGATCGAATACCCTTCATTAAATGTTGTTATCCCACTGCTGGCATCAAGGCCATCGGCACCCACGAACATCAGATTTGCCACAATGCCCTGCAGGGCAAACTCGGTAATTGAACCGTGAAGTGAACGGGTCTTATGACGTAATGTCCCTCCGCACACGACCAACGTAATATCTGGGTTTTCAGAAAGAACGAAAGCGGCAGGTAAATTATTGGTGATCACTGTGATCCTCGCTGATTTCACCAATTCTTCTGCAATCAACATTGTCGTGCTACCACTGTCGAGGATCACCGTATCTCCTGGTTTGACCATCGCAGCAGCAGCCAGCGCGATACGCTTTTTCGGGTCTTCGGCCTGACGATAGCGATCTTCCAACACCAGCTCCCCGGCAACAGTGGCACTGTTCGTTTCTGCGGGAGGAGCCCCCTTCCCAGCCCCACCGTGAAAACGTGTCATCAACCCCTTTTGTTCCAGTAAACGTAAATCGGCACGTATGGTCACCTCAGACACGCCGAAAGCATTCGAAATATCCGAGACCAAAACGCTGCCATTTTCATTCACCAAATCAATGATTTTATGGCGTCTTTCATATGAATTCATCGTTTCATGCCTGCTATTAAACATTGCAGCCAGTTTAAACAAAAGGATTCGTAAAGGGGAGAAAAACTTGCCCGTGCGGTGAAATGCGCCCTGCACACTTGTACTTACTGGCGCCGTATCGATTTTATAGAGCCGCAATCTAAGGCTATCCCTGTCTTTTTTGTTCGAGACAGGACTAAGAACAAAAGCAACACATTGTCGAAAGATAACGAAATCTTTCGATCTCTATCACGTAATGCAGATTACTCCATTGTACGAATATCGAAATGATACGATTATTTTCGGAAACAAACGGAGGATAATATGAAAGAAATTTTAAGAAGGCATAAAAACGGAGAATTGATTGGCATCTGTTCAGTCTGCTCAGCCCACCCTCTCGTCATTGAGGCCGCATTGCGCTTGGATCTTCACTCCGATCGTAAAGTACTGATTGAAGCAACCTCCAATCAGGTGAATCAGTTCGGAGGCTATACGGGGATGCAGCCCCTCGACTTCCGAGACTTTGTGTTAGGCATCGCCGAAAATATGGGGTTCCCCCCACAAAGATTGATCCTCGGAGGCGATCATTTAGGCCCAAACTGCTGGCAAAGTGAAAGTGCTGAAAGCGCCATGGCTAAAGCTGAAGTTTTGATCGCTCGCTATGTTGAAGCCGGGTTTAGCAAAATTCATTTAGATGCCTCAATGTCCTGTGCTGATGATCCTGTCCCGCTGGATCCCTGGGTTGTCGCCTCACGCGCAGCTCGCCTTTGCCAGGTAGCAGAGCGCGTAGCTACGTCCCAGCAAAAAGAGCAACTGACCTATGTGATAGGGACCGAAGTCCCGGTACCCGGCGGGGAGTCAGCGGCTATTGAGCAGGTGCACATCACTCTGAGCAAAGATGCACGGGCCACCATCGAACTGCACCACAAAGCAATGAGTGAAGCGGATCTGCAAGATGCCATTAACCGAATCATTGCCGTCGTCGTTCAACCGGGTGTGGAGTTCGACCACAGCACGGTGATTCACTATCAACCTCAGCAAGCGCGTGAGCTCTCTGCCTACATTGCAACGACTCCCCTGGTCTATGAGGCCCACTCTACCGATTATCAAACCCGCGACGCCTACCGCCATCTGGTAGAAGATCACTACGCCATTTTGAAAGTTGGCCCAGCCCTGACTTTCGCCCTGCGTGAAGCCATTTTCTCTCTGGCGAATATTGAGCAGGCCATTATCGCCCCAGATGAGCAGAGCCAGATTCTGCCGGTACTGGATCGCGTAATGCTCGATGAACCCGATTACTGGAAAAAATATTATCACCCGACCTTCAGCCGTTCCCTGATCGACCTGCACTTCAGTCTCTCCGACCGCATCCGCTATTACTGGTCGCATCCCCGCATCAGTCAGGCGGTCAACACCATGCTGAATAATGTGCAAAACGTAGAGATCCCGCTGGGCCTGCTCAGTCAGTTCATGCCCGTTCAATTCGAACGCGTCATGTCCGGAGTGCTCAACGCAACTCCGCATGATCTGATCATCGACAAAATTCAGGATGTGCTGCGTGCCTATCGTTATGGCTGCACCGTGCCGGCGGCGCAAACCCGGGACCACACTCATGCATGACTGCGAAGTTTTCGTCAAAACAGGGATCGCATTTGGTGATGCGCAGGCAGCCCTGCGGCATATCGGTAAGGAGATGCTGCGCGCAGGCGTCGTGGAGGTCAGCTATCCCCATGCATTAATCCGCCGGGAGAGCGAATTTCCTACCGGCATCATGCTGGAAAGTCATGGCGTTGCCATTCCTCATTGCGAAGCCGTTCATGCCATCAAACCGGCAATTTATCTCATTCGCCCGGATGAAGCGGTCCGATTTTCTCAGGCCGATGGTGATGAGCCAGTGAGTGCTCTGCTGATCATTGCGCTGATCGTCACACATCCGTCACAGCAACTTGTTCTGCTGCGCAATCTGTTTGGGCAACTACAGGATCCCTGCTTTATCGACCAGTTGATGGCCGCGCCGGAGCAGCAACTGGCAGAGATGTTCAAACGAAAAGTTTTTCCTACCTTGAGTACTTAGTCCGCCCCTATAACACCTAAAACAACACCAAAAACCGAACACCAAGGAGCCTTATCGTGAAAAGAAAAATTATTGTTGCCTGCGGTGGTGCCGTTGCCACCTCAACCCTTGCTGCTGAAGAGATCAAGGAACTGTGTGCCGAACATGGGATCACACTGGATCTCATTCAGTGTCGGGTGACTGAAATTGAGACCTATATGGATGGAGCGGATCTCATCTGCACCACCGCCCGCGTCGATCGCCAGTTTGGTGATATCCCGGTTGTTCACGGTATGCCCTTTGTCTCCGGTGTCGGTATCGACGTTCTGAGACAAAAAATACTGACGCTGCTGCAGGAGTAAGCCCATGTTTACTGACATCATGCGTTACATATTGGATCTTGGGCCCACGGTGATGCTGCCGCTGGTGATCATCATTTTCTCCATGATATTAGGGATGAAAATCGGGGATTCCTTTAAGTCCGGCCTGCACATCGGGATTGGCTTTGTCGGGATTGGGCTGGTCATCGGCCTGATGCTCGACTCGATCGGCCCTGCCGCGAAATCGATGGCAGAACATTTTCAAATTAATCTTCATGTCGTGGATATAGGCTGGCCGGGCTCTTCCCCGATGACCTGGGCGTCGCAAATTGCTCTGGTTGCCATCCCGATCGCCATTGGTGTCAATATATTGATGCTGGTAACCCGCATGACCCGCGTAGTCAATGTCGATATCTGGAATATCTGGCACATGACCTTTACCGGCGCCATGCTGCACCTGGCGACGGGGTCCTACTGGATTGGCATCATGGGCGTCGTGGTTCATGCCGCCTTCGTTTACAAACTGGGTGACTGGTTTGCCAAAGACACCCGTGATTTCTTCAATCTCGAAGGCATAGCTATCCCGCACGGCTCTTCAGCCTATCTCGGCCCGATTGCGGTGCTGGTTGATACCGTCATTGAGAAAATACCGGGATTGCGGAACATCCACTTCAGTGCGGATGACGTCCAAAAACGCTTTGGTCCCTTTGGTGAGCCGGTAACCGTCGGTTTTGTCATGGGCCTGCTCATTGGCTATCTCGCGGGGTATGACATCAAAGGCATACTGCAACTGGCAGTGAAAACCGCCGCCGTGATGCTGCTGATGCCACGCGTGATCAAGCCCATCATGGATGGCCTGACGCCGATTGCCCGCCACGCACGTAGCCGTTTACAGGCTAAATTTGGCGGTCAGGAGTTTCTGATAGGTCTGGACCCGGCGCTGTTGCTCGGGCATACCGCCGTCGTCTCCGCCAGTCTGATTTTTATTCCTCTGACTATTTTGATTGCCGTCATTGTCCCTGGGAACCAGGTACTGCCCTTCGGTGACCTGGCTACCATCGGCTTCTTTGTGGCGATTGCCGTCGCAGTACATCAGGGCAATTTATTCCGCACCCTGATTTCCGGCGTGATCATTATGGGCATCACCTTGTGGATAGCTACGCAAACCATTGGGCTGCACACCCAGTTGGCGGCTAACGCCGGTGCGCTAAAAACGGGTAGTCAGGTTGCCTCCATGGATCAAGGTGGCTCTCCCATCACCTATCTGCTCATTCAGCTTTGTACCTGGCAAAACATCGCGGGCCTGACGGGCATTGGTGTGGTCTACGCTCTTGGCGTATTCCTGACCTGGCGTCGCGCACGGAAGTTCCTGCGTGAAGAACGTCTGGCCGCTGCCGTCACACTGGAAAAATCTAACGTCCTTTAACCTGTGGGGGTGAAAGCCCCCTTTAAGGAGTATTCAATGAAATCTGTTGTCGTACAGGCCGGCGGTAAAGTGATTGTCGAAGATAAACCCCTCCCGCAGATTGAGCATCCCGATGAGGTATTGGTCAAAATTGCTTATTCAGGGCTTTGTGGTTCAGACATTCCACGCATCTTTGCTGATGGTGCACACTATTACCCGATAACACTGGGCCATGAGTTCAGTGGTGAAGTCATGCGTTGCGGTGAAAAAGTCACTGATTTAGCCGTCGGTGATGCCGTCGCCTGCGTCCCGCTTAAACCCTGCTTTACCTGCCCTGAATGCCAGCGTCATGCCTTCTCCCAGTGTAAACATTATCAGTTTATCGGTTCGCGTAGCGATGGTGGTCACGCAGAGTATCTGGCAGTGCGCCGAAGCAGTCTGTTTAAACTGCCTAAAGGGGCCTCTTTGTTGCAAGGTGCTTTTCTGGAACCTATTACGGTCAGCCTGCACGCATTAAAGCTGGCCGGAGGATGTGATGGCAAAGAGGTGATCGTCATTGGTGCAGGCACCATTGGTCAGTTGGCCATTCAATGTGCCAATGCGCTGGGTGCTAAAACGGTCACCGCTATTGATATCAATCCGCAGCGGCTACAACTGGCAAGGGAGATTGGTGCGTCATTTGTTTATAACAGTGCCGCAATGAACGCTGAAGAGATCGCCACGGATATGCACCCAAGGCGCTTTGACCAGCTCATTCTCGAGACAGCAGGCACCCCACAAACCGTCGCATTGGCGTTGGATATCGCCGGGCCTCATGCGCAGGTCGCGCTGGTCGGTACCCTGCATAAAGACCTGATTCTCCCATCCGCCACCTTCAGCCATATATTACGCAAAGAGCTGACCATTCTGGGCAGTTGGATGAACTACTCCGCCCCCTGGCCGGGCAGTGAATGGCAGCTGGCGGCAAACTTGTTCGCACAAAAAAAGCTGCAGCTGGAGCCGTTGATCGCCAGTATTGGCAACGCGCAAACCTTCGCAGACTGTGTCAATGCGCTCGCCGGTCAGCCGATGAATGGCAAAATCCTGCTCAATATGACGGGGAGCTAAAACATGTATCTGATCTCAAACCGCGAAATGCTTCGTAAAGCGCAGCATGAGGGTTATGCCGTACCGGCATTTAACGTACATAACCTTGAAACAGTGCAAGTTGTGGCTGAAACTGCCGCCAAAATGGGTTCTCCCGTCATTATGGCGGGAACACCCGGTACCTTTAGCTATGCCGGGGTCGGTTTTCTGGTATCCATTTGCAGACAGGCCGCAGAGCTCTACCGACATCCTTTTGCCCTGCATCTCGATCACCACGAAGCGTTGGATGATATTGAAAATAAGGTCCGTGCCGGGATCCGTTCAGTAATGATTGATGCTTCACATTACAGCTTTGAGCAAAATATCGATAAGGTCAGCCAGACTGTGCGGTTTTGTCATGGGTTTGATGCCAGCGTCGAGGCCGAACTGGGTCGCCTCGGTGGTCAGGAAGACGATCTGAATGTAGCCGCCGCAGACAGCTTCTTTACCGATCCCTGTGCAGCAAAAGAGTTCGTCACACGCACGGGTATTGACTCACTGGCAGTGGCGATTGGTTCAGCGCACGGTTTATATCAGGGGGAGCCTCATCTCGATTTTGTGCGGTTAGAGAAGATCCGCCAGCAGGTTGATATCCCACTGGTTCTGCATGGTGCCTCTGGCATACCGGAAACAATGATCAAAGAGGCGATCGCGCTGGGCGTTTGTAAGGTGAATATCGCCACCGAACTCAAGATCGCTTTCGCTGATGCTGTAAAAGCGTATTTCGGCGCGCACCCGGCGGCAAACGATCCACGTAAGTATATCGTTCCTGGTAAAGCCGCGATGCAGGCGGTGGTTGAAGAAAAAATTCGTATCTGCGGCAGTGCAGGAAAACTTTAAACCCGTCACCGCCACTCTGCGGGTTGCAGCGTTGTCAGGCTTCTGATTTTATAGACACTATTCACTGGTGAAATTGAAATGGAATCAGATATGACAACGCTCAATCATTTTGGTCAGCCGGTCGGCGACGCCCTGCCGGACTGGCAAGTACGGGAACTTCCACAATCAGTAGAGCTTATTGGCCGTTTTTGCCGCCTGGACCCCCTGGACACCCAACGTCACAGCCATGAATTATTCTCAGCCTGGCACAGTATTGATGATAACCGTGACTGGACCTATTTCGCGGTTGACCGTCCGGCCACACAAGAAGCATGCGACCTCTTTATCTCCACCAATGCAGCAAGCAAAGATCCCCTTTTCTTTGCCGTGGTCGATCAGATTACGCAGCGCGCAATAGGCAGCGTGTCGCTGATGCGAATTGACCCTGTGAATGGCGTGGCGGAAATCGGTTGGGTCAACTGGTCGCCGCTGATGAAGCGCTCATGCCATGGCACCGAAGCGATTTTCCTGCTGCTGAAATATCTTTTTGATGATCTGAAATACCGCCGCTGTGAATGGAAATGCCACAGCATGAATGATGCCTCTAATGCCGCCGCCAAAAGATTGGGCTTCGAGTTTGAGGGCACATTCCGTCAGGCGATTGTGACCAAAGGCCGCAACCGCGATACCTGCTGGTACTCCATGCTCGACCAAGAGTGGCCTCAGCGTAAAGCGGCCTTTGAACAATGGTTAAGTGCTGAAAATTTCGATACTGAAGGCCAGCAGAAACAGCGTCTTGAAGCCTTCAGGAAGTAAGAAGTCGTGCTTTTTTAACGCCGCTTGGGTTTCAGCGATGACGAGAGCAACTGGTCGATATCATCCCAGGCGTAAATAATATTCGGGGAAAGCCACAGAGGACCGGAGTCTGTGTAGCGTCCGGTCTCTTTGCCACCCAATGCACTGTAAAAGCCGATCGCCGGATCGTTACCTTCTACAACACCCAGGCCCACGCCAGTGAAGCCGCAGTTTTTGAGGCGCTGCGCTATCTCGGTGAGCAGACAACGACCGATTCCCTGGCGCGCAAACTGGCTGTCGACATATAACAGTTTTATTTCAGCCAGTGTACCGAACTGAGGATTGCCTGAGGTTGATGCCAGCGCAAAACCGGCCAGCTGACCGTTGATTTCAGCTAACAATACAAACTGATTTCCTGCCGGATTGGCGAACTTATCTTGCCAGAATACCCGCCGGCGGGGTTCGTCCAATGCAGAAAAGGCGTCCGCAGGTGCAAGGTGGCGATAGGTTTCACGCCAGACCGCGACGTGAAGACGGGCAAGTTCAGCGGCATCAGCCGGCCTGGCATCTCTGAGAGTCAGAGTAGTCACGGGAAATATCCTTAGTTTTAATGGGTTAGCTTTCACTTATGGAAAGTCATACCCCAGTATAAACCGACTTTCTGGTTAAGGGAGACTACATGCTCACCGGCTTTAATCATCTGACCTTATCTTGCAATAACCTTGAGCGAAGTATCCATTTTTACAGCGAATTGTTGGGGCTGAAACTGAACGCGGTGTGGGCCACCGGCGCGTATCTCTCACTGCCAGGTTTATGGTTATGCCTGACAAAAGAAACCTGCCAAAAATCAGCGCCTCACCCTGAATATACTCACTATGCTTTTAGCATTAATAGTGACAACCTAGGCGCATTCAGAAAGAGACTACAAGCGGTAGGCGTCATTGAATGGAAGGAAAACCGCAGCGAGGGCGAATCGTATTATTTTCTCGATCCCGATGGGCATAAGCTGGAAGCCCACGAGGGAGATTTAACTTCCCGCCTTGCTGCATGCAGGTTAACCCCCTATTCAGGGATAAAAATCTTCGACTGATCAGGCTTTTGGCTTCCCATTTTTTCTTCCTGCGCCAGTATCTTTCGTTTGCGCTCGATGCCCCAGCGATAGCCGGAGATCTGCCCATCGTTTTTCACTACCCGGTGGCAGGGAATTGCCACCGCCAGCAGGTTAGCGGCACAGGCTCCCGCTACCGCTCGAACTGATTTTGGCGAGCCAATTTTCTGCGCAATCTGCGAATAGCTGACCGTAGTGCCGAACGGAATTTCACGCAGCGCCTGCCAGACACGCTGCTGAAAAGCGGTGCCGCGGATATCCAGCGGAAGTGCCAGCCCGGTTTGTGGCGCATCGACAAAGCCAATAATGCTCGCCATCCGTTGCTCAAAATCAGGATCGGCTCCGCATAAAGCGGCATGAGGGAAACTGTCTTGCAGTTGCTGAACTAACGACTCAGGGTCATCACCCAATAATATGGCGCAAATACCCCTTGAGCTTTCAGCCACTAAAATAGCGCCCAAAGAACATTTTCCGACTGCAAACCAAACCTCCATCCCTCTCCCGCCGTTCTTGAAGGCTTTGGGCGTCATACCCAAAGTGAGTCCGGCGCTCTCGTAGAACCGACCGTCAGAAACATAACCGGACTGGTAAATGGCTTGCGTCACGGGCATATCTTCCAACAAACGTTCACGCACCCGACGGGTTCGCAGCGCCAGCGCGTACTCTTTAGGCGTGACGCCGGTCCGGGCTTTAAATAAACGATGGAAATGATATGGGCTGATTCCCACCGCTGCAGCGAGAGTAATCAATGTCAGGGGATTCTCTGCCTGTTCAATCAGGCGACAGGCCTGTTCAATTTGTCGGTTATGGTGTTGAGCCAGTGAAATCAGCCCCTGACGGCAGCGCTTGCAGGGGCGAAAACCCGCCTGTTCCGCTTCGTTCGCGTCTGCATAAAAAACCACATTTTTTGGATTAGGCTGGCGGGAGACACATGAAGGCGCACAGTAAATACCGGTGGTTTTTACCGCATAGACAAACTGGCCGTCGGCTTCAGCATTACACTCCACTACCGCCTGCCAGCGCGGGTCATCTTGCGTCAGAGGCGAGGCTGTTTTAACAGGCTGTTTTTTGGCGGACAGGTTTTTTGCTGGGACAGTTTTCATAGACATAGTACGACCTCTTTCATCTTCGGCGGGATAGATAACAGGCTAACCTGCGCGCTCCTGCAAAACCCTCCGGCTCTTGCTTTCTCATTCTGCACTAACCGATAACCCCGCGTCATCAACCCGCAAAGGGGTCAGTGACGGCGCGTTCCTTGCATGGGTAAATTTTCATGATTATAAATGATGGAGGCTTTTATAATGGAACAGAGAGATATGTCCCTGGAGATTTTTCCGGTTGCACTGACCGACCAGCGTCTCACGGCGCTGGTCGCAGAACTCGATGATTACCAGTCGGCTCTTTACCCGACTGGCAGCGATTATGCTATGCCCCTGGAGTTGATGGCGAACTCGGTTAATTATCCCTTTCTGGCGCAAAGCGCGGGCCAGCCGGTCGGTTGCGCGTGCCTGTATGTGGGCGAAAACGGGATTGCGGAAATCAAGCGGGTCTATGTAGCGCCAGCCGGGCGTGGCAAAGGGGTGGCCTCCAGACTGATTCAGGCTCTGGAGGACCAGCTAAAGAAGTTGAATATTCAGAGGTTGTTTCTGGAAACCGGAATTTATCAACCCGAGGCGATAGGCCTGTACCAGAAACGGGGTTACAGCCTGACCGGGCCTTTTGGTGATTACACCTTCGACCCGCTCAGCGTCTATAGGGTGAAAACTTTCAGCGCTATTGCTGAGAACGTGTGACCGCCATCTCCAGCGAGCCAAAGTAGTGGGTTTTAATCTTTTCCCAGGTTCCATCAGCGATAATTTTTGCTAAACCGTCGTTAAGCAGTTTTTTGGTTTTGTCATCCCCCTGACGCATCCCGTAAGCGGAGCCGATGCTGAACAGCTTATCGTCACGCACTTCCGGGCCGGTCAGGGTGAAATCTTTGCCCTCCGGTTTATTCAGAAAACCATAGGTCACGGCCACACCAGGGCTGAGAGACGCATCAAGACGACCGGCGATCAAATCCTGATATATCGTGTCCTGGTCGGCGTAAGCGACGACGTCAACTCCCTGCGGTAGCCAGAATGCATTGGCATACATCTCCTGAATCGATCCCTGTTGTACGGCAATGCGCTTGCCTTTCAGAGACTCTGGCGTTGGCTGCAAGGGGCTGCCTTTGCGTGCCACCAACTTGGTCGGGATGTGAAAGACAAAATCGCTGAAGTCGATCACCTTGCGGCGTTTTTCAGTTGCGCCCTGTGGGGAGATAAAATCGACTTTCTTGGCCATCAGTGACGGGATCTCAGCGTCAAAACTGCTGACCACATATTCACATTTTACGTTCATCTCTTTACAGATGGCGTTAGTGATATCAATTTCAAAGCCGGTCGGGGTTCCGCTGGCATCACGGAACTGGAAAGGAGGAAAAGCCAGGTCCGCGCCGACGCGCAGAGTTTCGCCCTCGGCATGCGCTGCCGTGCTGCTCATCATCAGGCCGAAAACGGCCAAAGCCAGTGCTCTCTTGATCATTGTTGTTCTCTCATTCCCAGGTTATTTTTGTGACTGCCAGTGTAAAAACTCTTCCCGAACCGCATGCAGCATCTCAGGGTGCTGGCACAAATCAACGGCGGTCATTGCCAGCGCCTTAGCGGCCTTTAACATCGTCTCCAGCCCGGCGGCGGAACCTGCGGCATCAGCAAATTCAGGTGTGTGCGGCAGGACATCGCCGATGCGTAAATAAGGGTGAATCGCTGCGGTGATTTGGCTGACGTTACCAATGTCAGATGAACCAATGCCGCCACTGAGCGGGGGCGGAACGACCTCAACGCCGAGGATCTCCAGGTTTTGCTCGAAGTATCCAGCCAGCGTCAGGTTGTTATTGCGTTCGGCGTAAGTCAGCCCTTCTTCAATTTCCAGCCGCGCCCCGCTCATATCGGCGCCACCCTGCGCGGCAGCGAAAACTTTCTTTTTCACCGCAGATAGCCCACCGACCGTATTGGCCCGCATCAGGAATTTGGCTTCGGCATAGGCCGGAACAATATTGGTGGCGCTTCCACCATGGGTAATAATGCCGTGAACGCGCACGTCGTCGGTAAACAGCTGGCGTAGGGCATTAATGCCATTGAAGGTATGGATCACCGCGTCAAGCGCACTGATCCCGTTTTGTGGCGCAGAGGCCGCATGGGCTGCTTTACCGAAGAATTTAAAGGTGGCATCCACGCAAGCCAGGCCACCGCGGGTGACCATAGTTTTATCGCGCGGGTGGAACATCATCACCGCATCGACGTGGTCGAAGAAGCCTTTATCCGCCAGAATAATTTTTCCGCCGCCCTCTTCCTCCGCCGGTGTCCCCACCACTTCCAGTTTGCCGGATAGCGCCGGGAACCCGGCTTTGAGCGCCAGCGCCGCCGCCACCGATGCCGTACCAATCAGGTTATGTCCGCAGGCGTGCCCCAGGCCTTCGAGCGCGTCATATTCAGCCAACAGCGCAATAGTCGGGCCGGGTTTGCCGCTGTCAAAGGTGGCGCGAAACGCCGTCGCCAGTCCACCAATCTGCTTTTCAATCGTAAAACCGGCGGCCTGCAAGGGAGCAATCAACGCCGCTGCCGACTGCACTTCTTCAAAACTCAGTTCTGGGTTGGCATGAATCTTCAGCGCCAGCGCGGTGAACTGCGCGGCTTGCAGATCGACACTGTCGATAACCTGCTTTTTATGGTCGGTTGTGGTGCATAAAGACATTTTCATTTCCCTGCTTTGGTGCAAAACCAAAAATTATTTTCGCCTGATTAAATTAGCGCGATACACATGGCCACTTTAATGTCTTAGAAATAGGGCTTTTGTGGGATCGGGTCAAATTCAGCCTTTTTATCTGTTGCGCTTTCTACGCAAAAATTATTTTATGGCTACAGATTTTTAAATCCTGCTCAGAGAGGCGGCATGAACGAAAAAGACTGGCTGATTCTGCGCGCCGTCTGGCAGCACAAAAATATTACCCGCGCTGCCGAACAGCTTTATACCTCTCAACCGGCGCTGAGTTATCGCCTGCGGCAAATCGAGCGTAAACTGGCCATCAGGCTGTTTGTGGAGGGGCAAAAGGGCCTGGTATTCAGCGCCCAGGGAGAATATCTCGCTCAACATGCGGTGGCCGTTTTGCGGGATTTACAGCAGTTGAAAATTACGCTGCACAGCATGGACCAAGGCCAGCAAGGGGAAATTTCGCTCGGCGTTTCGAGCAACTATGCCGCTTATCGCCTGCCCGCGCTGTTAAGTCAGTTCCGCCAGTCGCATCCGGGTATCCGTGTGAATCTGATGAGTGGTTTCAGCGAGGAGATATTTCAGAAACTGCTGCGTAATGAAATCGATATGGCGCTGGTAAAGGACGACTTTAACTGGAAGGAAGGCAAGCATCTGGTCGAAGAGGATGACTATTTTTTAGTGAACCGTCAGGATTTTGATTTCGCCCTGCTGCCGCAGATGCCACAAATAAAAATTCATCACGGTGCGCATGTCACACAGCTCATTGAACGCTGGTGGAACGCCAATTTTTCTCAGGCCCCCAATATTGCCATGGAAGTGGACAAGCTCGAGGTCTGTCTGGCGATGGTGGAACATGGCCTGGGTTACGCCATTGTCGCCACCTATTTACCCCTGGCCGAACACCTTTACCGGCGGCCAATCAGCGTCGACGGGCAGACGGTAAAAAACTGTACCTGGCTGCTGCACCGCCACACGCTGAATGAATCACCGGTGATGCAGGCGTTTATTCATCTGATGCAAACGGCACAGCACGGTGAAAGCAGGGTATGAGGCCGGTTGTTACAGCGTCAGCGTTCCGTCGATCAATGTGCAGGTATGCCCGCCAATCCATGGCTCGCCGCCGACATATTCCACCGCCACGCGGCCTTCACGGTGGCGCAGCGTACCCTGACGCACCTGATAACTTTCCGCACTATTTTCGCCATCAGGAAAGCCCTGCTCTTTCAGTACCCGCGCCAGACAGGCATTAGCACTGCCCGTGACCGGGTCTTCCGTCAGCATGCCCTGCTCCACCAGCAGTGCCCGTACTTCATAATCTGCCGGGCCGCCTGCCGCATGCGCGCCAAAAACAGCCACGCCATCCACATCGCAATTAAGCTGTAATTGCTCGATTGCCTGCATATTGCCCACAATATCCAGACAAGCCTGTGCACTTTTCATACGCACCACCAGCCAGCGGATACCCATATTTACCGCCAGTGGTGTCACATCTGACTGAATTTCACCGCCAGCCAGCGCCGCGGTGAGCAACGGCCGATATGCATCGTCGAGCGGAGTAATTTCCGCCGCAGGTGCACTAAAGGCCAGCCCGCCGTCATCGAGCATTTTGACCGGCACCAGGCCCACGCCGCACTCTTGAATCACAAACCCCGGCCGCTTGGGCTGTAAACCAGCTTCCAGCAGAGCATGCGCAGTCCCAAGGGTCGGATGGCCGGCAAAAGGAAATTCGGTATCGGGCGTAAAAATGCGTACGCGGTAATCCGCCGAGGGATCCGTTGGCTTGAGAACGAAGGTCGTTTCCGAAAGGTTAGTCCAACGTGCCATAGCCTGCATTTGTGCATCGCTAAGGTCATCAGCGTCAAAAATTACGGCCAGCGGATTGCCTTTGAGGGGAACAGATGTGAAGACATCAACCTGTTTGAAACGGCGCGTTTGTGTCATGAAGAGTCCTATTTAAAATCCGCTTTTAGCGTGTTGTTCTATGATTAAGAAATCATAAAGGGAAAAGGAATTTAAATCATGTCGGCAGTAGATTTGATTGGTGTGGGGATTGGTCCGTTTAACCTGAGCCTGGCCGCGCTGGCGAAGGATACCGGAAAAATTGAGAGTGCTTTTTTCGACGCAAATAAAGAGTTCAGCTGGCATCCCGGCATGTTATTGCCCACTGCCACGATGCAGACCTATGTGTTACAGGATCTGGTCACCACCGTTGCGCCACGCAGTGAGTTTTCGTTCATCAATTATCTGGTGGAACAGAAGAAAATCTACCGTTTCCTGGCTACCGAACAGCTCATTATCAGCCGCGACGAGTTTTCCGATTACCTGCGTTGGGCATGCGCACGTATTGATCGTTTACACTTCTCGCAGCCGGTTGAGGAGATAGATTTTGATGACGCGAAACAGGAGTTCATCGTACATACCCAAAAAGGTGAACACAGAGCGCGCAATATTTGCCTAGGTACTGGCCATGCTCCCTGGGTACCGCGGTCGGCGCGTTCAGCCCTGAGTCAAAACTGTTTTCACGCCTCGGAAATGGAGCTGCGCGACCCCGACTTTACCGGTAAGCGGATAATGGTGGTGGGCGGCGGTCAGAGCGGTGCCGACATTATCTTGAACGCGCTGGATAACCACTGGGGGGAATTCGCCGAGCTAAGCTGGCTGTCGCGCAGACCGAACTTCCAGCCGCTGGATGAATCGATTTTTACCAATGAATATTTCACCCCTGAGTACGTTAACTATTTCTATACGCTGCCGGAGGAGATCCGTGAGCAGGAGATAAAAACGCAGAAACTGCCTTCTGATGGCATCAGCTATCACACGCTGGAAGCGATTTATAAGCAGCTTTACCATCGCTTTGATGTACTGCATCAGCCGCGCAATGTGCGCCTATTGCCCCACCGCGCGCTGGATAATATTACTCAAGAAGCTAACGGCGGCTATCGGTTACAGGCGTTACACGGGCTGGAGAATTGTGAAGAGCATTTCGTCGCCGACATTGTCATTATGGCGACAGGTTACCGGCCGGGCTTACCGGATTATCTGGGTCCGCTGCTGGACCGCATCCCTTACGATCGCGAACAGCATCTTCCCCTGCGGCCCAATTTCAACCTGGAATGGGAAGGCCCGGCGAACAACCGAATTTATGCGGTCAATGCCGGGATCCACAGCCACGGCAGCGCCGAAGGCCAACTGACGCTCACCGCGTGGCGGTCAGCAAAAATCCTCAACCATCTGCTCGGCGAGGCGCATTATGATCTCTCCCCCGGCCCGTCGCTGGTGCAGTGGTGGAGCGGCGATTAGTCTGCCTGCGAACGTTTTCCTTTCGCATTGAGTAAATCCACATAGGCCTGATCGATCAATTCCTGACGGTCTATGTGCAGTTTTTCCAGCAACGCTTCGGCGATAGCGATACCCTCTTCATGGCTTTGGTGATCGGCCAGTACCACTTCAAACTCCAGGTAATCCCCCAGCCCCTTCACCCGGTCGAGATGCAGTCGAGTCTGCCCCACCATAAACAACGTGCGCTGTTTGATAACGCGTCCGGCAGCACCATAGGCCAACGTCAGGGTATGGCGTAAACCGTCGGGGTCAGCCGTTGCTGTGAGCACATAAAAACTGGGTTTCGGCCCCGCCTGATCAGGGCGTTGATAGAAGATCAATTCGCCACGATCGACTGCCAGCGTGCGCAATTTCAGACGCCCATGCGGACAGATGAAGAAGGTGTCATCTTGATCAATAAGATCAGGCAACCCTTCGGCCATCAGACCAATCTTTTCATACATCGCTGAAAAATCGTCTATTTTGGCTTTTATCTCAATATTTCTGGCCATTTTCTTCCCTCATATTCATCCCGTGAATTCTGAGTTTTACCCTATCACCATGATGTCATAGTGGCACCTGCTGATTTGATCTGTGACGCTAAAACGGCGATCAAATAACCCGCTTATTTCGTCAGGTGCTAGGCTGGGGATCTGATCTCACCTTTGAGGGAGCAACCATGATACAGAAAGCTGAAACCCCTATTGTTACGCTGACTCTGGCACCTTCACTCGACAGCGCCACGGTCACACCGAAAATTTATCCTGAAGGTAAATTACGCTGCACCGCCCCGGTATTTGAGCCCGGCGGGGGCGGTATCAACGTGGCACGCGCTATTGTGCATCTCGGTGGCAAAGCCACGGCGCTCTTCCCGGTTGGCGGCCCTACCGGCGCTCATCTGGCAGAGCTGCTGGAAGAGGAAGGCATCACCACCGATACGCTGGAAACCCTCGACTGGACACGGCAGAATCTGCACGTTCACACCGAAAATACCGGGGAGCAGTACCGCTTTGTCATGCCCGGTGCGAAGCTCACTGCCGGGGAGTTCAGCGCGCTGAGTAGCAAAGTGACGCAGCTGGCTGCCGGTTCCATTCTGGTGGTCAGCGGTAGCTTACCGCCGGGGACGGAAGTCGACGCGCTGACTGAACTGCTGCATAAAGCCCAGCGCGCTGGGCTGCACTGCATTCTCGACAGCTCAGGGGATGCACTGGCGGCTGGGCTAAAATTAGGCGGGCTGGCACTGGTCAAACCCAATCAGAATGAGCTCGCACAGCTGGTTGGCCACCCGCTGGAAAAACCGGACGACGTACTTAACGCTGCACGCCAAATTATTCGTGAGGGCGGCGCGAAACGCGTGGTGGTCTCCCTCGGCCCACAGGGCGCGCTGGCGGTGGATGCCGAACGCTGGTTCCAGGTGACGCCTCCTCCGGTGAAAAAAATGAGTACCGTGGGCGCAGGGGACAGCATGGTGGGCGCGATGACGCTGAAGTTGGCCGCCGGTGCCGATTTGCTGGATATCGTGCGTTATGGCGTAGCAGCTGGGAGCGCAGCGACGCTGAATATCGGCACCCGTCTGTGTTCTCATACCGATACACATGGCATTTATGATTATCTTTGCCAGCAGAGCCCTGCTCATTCGTCGGTGAATTAAATCCGCTTCGCGCCCCACGATTACGCCGGGGCGCAAATTCTTCGTCTTTCCCCTTAGGCTTTTCAGGTGATAACCAGATAAACTCGCCGCATCGGGTGCCCCGCGCATCTTTTCGTTACGCCAGATTAGGCCGGAGGCCAACGTCCAGAATGATATGGATTATGCTTGCAGCAATTGTTGTGGTTTTCATCGTAGGGTATTGGTTCATGACCGCAGACACCCGCAAGGCCAATGATTCCCTTGCCAGCCTGTTAAAAATAAAGCCGGTGTATATTGATTCTATGCTGCTGGAAATGGGGGAACGTCAAAGCCAGATGTTTATCCGTTCGATCAGCGGAGGCTATGCCGAAGAGATCCGCAAAGCCGCCTATATTGTGTTTATCTATCACACTTTCATTAAAGATCCATCTGACGAAAATGTCGTCAAATGGCGTGAGATTTTGATCCGTGCGCACCTGTCGCCACAGCTCACCAGCGAACATGCCGAACTGGCGCTGTTCTATTTTGCTGAACTGGAGATAGAGCCTTTCGAACTGGCCCAGTTCCGCCGCCAGTACAACGATACCTATAATCAGATCCATCTGGTTTAAGTGTGTAAGAACGCGGCCCTTTCGGGCCGTTTTCATTCTCCTCCCCAAAGAGCAATCTCGGTCAGGAATTTGGGCCGCCTGGCAGGCAAAGTGAAAACCTTGAAGAGAGGGAAAATGAACAACGACAAAATCGATCTCTATGTCCGGCGTTTCGAACAGGTGTTCACTTATATAGATCAGCATCTCGACAGTACGCTGAGCGTAGAACAACTGAGCGAAGTGGCCTGTTTCTCACGGTTTCATTTCCACCGTCAGTTCAGCCAGTATTGCGGGGTCAGCGTCAGCCGTTACATTACGCTGATGCGGTTAAAACGCGCCTCATACCGCCTGATTAAACCGTTGCCAGACAAGATTATCGATATTGCGTTAGATGCAGGATTTGAAAATCCCGAATCATTTTCCAGAGCCTTCAAGAATACCTTTGGCCTGAGCCCCCGCGAATTCCGTAAGGATCCGGTTTGGGTTGACTGGCATAAACATTTCCAGTTTCCCGGCAGGGAAAACCAGAAGAGGATGGAAGAGATGGATGTGAAAATTATTAGCGTTGAACCCTTGTCCGTAGCGGTGCTTGAGCATCTGGGGGAGCCGATGCGGGTGAATAATTCGGTGGCCACGTTTATCGAATGGCGCAAAGCATTTGGCTTGTCAGATTATGCGACGAAGGGCACCTACGGCGTTCCGTATAATGACCCATTGACCACGCCGGGCAATGAATTCCGCTTTGATATTTGCGGCGAATTGAATGATCAGACAAAGGCCGAGATCCCCGCCAACCCACAAGGGGTGATCAGTAAAATGCTACCGGGTGGGCGCTGCGCCGTGGTGCGGCACGTCGGCTCTTATGATCGTATCAGCGACAGCGTTTACTATCTGTACCGCCAGTGGTTGCCGCAAAGTGGTGAGGAGTTACGGGATTTTCCAGTCTATTTCCGTTATCTGCAACTTGATGAAGCGTTACCTGAACATGCGCAGCAGACGGATATTTTATTGCCACTGAAGTAAGACGGGGAGTACGAAGCAGATGGAAGAACAGCGCTGAGGGATCAGCGCTGTTGGCATATTACCGGAAGACGTTTTCAAGATAGCTCGCCAGAATCTGTCGCGAACTGAAACCATGACAGATGCCGTAGTAGGCTTCGCTGTCACTGGCAACATCCAGAGGGAAACGGGTGTAAACCTGACTGCTGCGAAAAGAGGCCGTTGGATCGGCAAAACGCTCACTGCGCTCTTTCAGCGCCGGGTGAATAACCAGGGCAGTCCGACCAAACCGCGCTTCCCGGTTCACATAAACGTAATGCTCGCCCCGGCGATAGCCGTAAGCTTTATCATCAACAAAATCGCGCTCAAAACCTGAATTTTCTAATACACGCGCTACTTCATCTGGCCGTAAATACATGGTTGCTCCTCGCTTCTTTAACCGCAAGGGACCTTAACGTATTCAAACGCGTGAATAACCTCTTTATCCCAGGATTCGGCATATTTAGGAATTATCTAAGCCAGATAAGATAAATTCTCCGACGTTATGCACTATATGTCTTCCGTTCTGTTTTGGGCCGCTTAATCTTTCGATTCACGGGCACGTGGTTGAATTTTATATAACCGTAGCGTCAGTAACCACGCCAGTACCACCATGATGGCGGCAGCCAGATAAATTGAGGGCGTTCCTGCATGGGCAATCAGTAAACCCGCAACCGGGCCGGTCAGCCCGAGCCCCAGATCCAGAAATGCCGAGTACGTGCCAAGCGCGGTTCCCTGATTCTGCGGCGGCACCTGTTTTACAGCTTCGACCCCCAGCGCCGGGAAAATCAGCGAGAAACCACAACCTGTCAGTAATGCCCCAAGCTGAACGATAAGCGGATCACTGCCCTGCCAGATCATCAACAGGCCAATGGCTTCGAAAACAAACGAGAACAGTGACACGCGCAGACCACCAAAACGATTAATGGTATTGGCAAAGACCAGACGTGCGCCGACAAACCCCAGGCTGAATAACGTCAGCGTGAAGGCGGCACCACTCCAGTTTTTATCCGCGTAATAAAGGGTGATGAAGGTGGCGATCACGCCAAAACCAATCGTGCCGAACCCAAGCCCGAGCCCATGCAGCCAGATGCGTCCGACGACCGCTTTGAAGGCAATGCGTTTGCCGGTACTGACCGAAATCGCCGCTTTTTGCGTGGCGAGCCACACCGCGATGGCCACACAAACCACAATAAGCACTGCAACGCCCATCAGCCCGAAGTGGGCATTCAGCAGCACGCCCAGCGGAGCACCGACTGCCATCGCGCCATACGTTGCCACTCCGTTCCATGAGATAACCCGCGCAGTGTGCATCGCCCCCACCGCACCAATGCCCCACAGTGTGGTACCGGTACTGGCAAAACTTTCTCCAACCCCAAGGAATGCCCGCCCGACACACAGCAGCAATAAACTGACCAGCGGAGACCCGGCAAAAACAAAGGCTAATGCATAAAAAAGGCCGCTCACCCCACAACAACTCAGACCGAAGATCACCACCTTCTTTGGGCCCAGTTGATCGGCATACCGCCCGGCATGGGGGCGGCTGGCAAGCGTCGCGAAATATTGCACGCTGATAATCAATCCTGCCAGCACCGAGTTATAGCCGAGCGTGTTATGCACAAACCCCGGCAACACGGCCAGCGGCAAGCCAATCGTCAGATAGCAGACAAAGGTAAATGTCATGAATGACAGAATGCGTTGGTTCAATTGCAAATTGGAGCGCAGCGTACTTAACGACATGGACGGACCCGGAGGGAGATCACAGTTTGAGGAAAGAACAGCATAGACAGGTTTGTCTGCGGAGGGAAAGTAAAAACCGGGAAAAATGTTATTGGCTGCAAACCTGTACATACTTACAGAAAAATCTGATCTACGTCACGTTAGGCCGCGCCGCGCCTGCCTTGAGCGAAGAGTCACAACGACTAATAACAACGAATATGACGGGAGTTCTGACTGAGGATCCTCGACTGAGAATATTTTGAGCTATGCTTAACGGACAGTTCAAACAAGGAGAGGCACATGTTTAAGAAATCAGAAAAAGTCGAACGAGACATTAATCAGGATGTAACTCTGCTGGCCGATACTCTCGATGAAGTACTTCAGTCATCGGGCGCCAAATCGAAAGATGAGCTGGAAAAAATCCGTGGTAAAGCGGAAGGCGTTTTACGCGATGCCCGCGCCCGTTTCAGCGGCAATGGCAGCCTGAAACAGCATGCCCGTGATGCCGCCGATCAGGCCACCAGCTACGTGAAAGACAATCCGTGGCATGGCGTCGGTGTCGGTGCCGCAGTCGGCATCGTGCTCGGTGTTCTGCTGGGACGTCGTTAACACGTTCTGGCAATCAACAAAGGGGCTATTTTCCTGTGTCGGGTACCAGCCTCTTAAGCGGATGTTTTCATTCCCTTATTGATCCGCTTTGACGACGGGGCCATCTGGCCCCGTTTTCTATGGGTATTTTCCGACGCCAGAAATTTCACTAAAAATCTTTCGCAAACGCTGACTCAGAAACCCTGCCTCTTCCTGTGAAATAATATTTGGAAACCCCATCAGTAAACCGTTAGGCCTTAGTTCGTCACCCGCTTCCCGCCGAAACACCTGCCAGTCTGATAATGCCTGTACTGCCAGCCCCTGCTCTCGCGCACATTTTGCGATCACTGCATCATCCAGCGACCTGTTTAGTTTGGCGCATAGCTGAATCCCGCCGACTTGCTGATTAATCCGTAACATATCTGTGGAAAAAGCTGCCGTCAGCGCCTGCTCAAGATAACCCCGCCGCTCAGCGTAGAGCTGGCGCATCCGTTTCAAATGGCGGTAAAAATGCCCCTGTTCGATAAACTCAGCGATGCTGCTCTGCAGCAACGGGGGCGTGGCGCAAATACGCAAAGGGCAGTAGGCTTCGACCTTTTCTACCAAACTTTCCGGCACGACCACATAGCTACAGCGCAGCGCCGGAAACAGGGTTTTGCTGAAGGTTCCCGCATAAATCACCCGGCCGTGTGTATCAAGACTCTTCAGCGACGGCAACGGCTGGCCCTGATAGCGGAATTCGCTGTCGTAATCATCTTCAATGACCCATGCCTGCTGTTTGGCCGCCCAGTCCAGCAGAGCCATACGGCGCGATAAGCTCATCGTGACGCCGGTCGGGCTTTGATGTGCAGGCGTCACCACGGCAAAGCGTGCCTGAGGAAAATCCGCTACGGCCTGCTGAATGTTCATGCCTTCATCATCCACGCTCACGGCTACCGGCGTAGCACCCGCCGCACGGAAAAATGCCTGCGTTACCGGATAGCCGGGGTCTTCCAGCCACACGCCATCACCAGGCAGCAACAGGCTGCCGATAATCAAATCCAGAACCGGCGCATAGCCACCGCAGATAAAGATTTGTTCCGGACGACAGGTAAAGCCCCGGGAAAGTTGCAGATAGCGCGCAACCGAATTACGCAGCGTATCGACGCCGGTCAGCGGTGGGTGACCTAAATCATTCATACTGGTATGCCGGATTTGGCGCGAAACAATACGTGACCAGATAGCCCTGGGGAAAGCGTCCAGCGCAGGCAACCCGAGCTGAAAAGGCAGTGAAGAAACAGAAGGCAGCATCGGGTTAATTGGCTTATGGACTTTCGTTTCACTCTCAGGAGAAGACGACGGTAAAGACAAACTGGCCGGTGCGCTGACGGTAGTTCCTGCCTGCCCGCGGCTTTGCAGAAAACCTTCTGCCGTCAGCAAACCATAAGCATTTTCGACGGTAGCGCGGGCCACACCCAGCTCGCTTGCCATCGCCCTTACGGAGGGCACCCGGCTGCCGGTCTTCAGCTTTCCGTCCATGATTGCCTGTTTGACGCGCAGGTAAATTTGCCGGTAAAGCGGTGCTTTATGCTGTGGGTCGAGGCGAAAAGAGAGACTGAAGCGGCTCATCATGACCTGCTTAAATAGACATTTTATGGCTCTGTAGTATAGACCATGCCGGGCGTAAAGTGGCGTTCATCGAGACGCATCGGGCGTCCGCACTTAAATCTATTTCACCACAGGAAATCATCATGACCGCACTTCGCTTACCTTATTTCTCTCTCTCTTCGTCCGTGATGGAACCGATGGTCGCCGCACTTGGCGCGCTGGAAAAAGGTCCGCTGGATAATGTCATTATCGAGCTGGCATTCTTGCGCGTTTCACAAATCAACGGCTGCGCCTACTGTCTGGATATGCACTCGAAGGCACTGCGCAAAATGGACGTTGCCCAGACCAAACTGGATCAGCTGGCGGGCTGGCAAGTCAGCCATGCGTATTCTGAACGCGAACGTGCAGCGCTGGCGTGGGCGGAATCGATGACCCTGATTGCCGCAACCGGTGCACCGGACAGCGTTTATGAGCCACTGAAAGCGCATTTCAGCGATGTTGAAATCTCCGAACTCACCTTCGCTATCGGGCTGATGAACGCATTCAACCGTCTTGCCGTCAGCATGCGTCAATAATTACCCATAATTCATCGCTCAGAATTTAACCCGAATACAGCAGTAAAAATATTTTAATCTCTCAGCCCGCGCCCTGCGGGCTTTGCCGTATTTGCAATAAGCAAATTTGAAATATCTACATATTGTATGGTTGATAATTTAAATCACCACATCTAGTATTCAACTCATCGGGACGCCGCTACGGCACCGGTACTCGTCGCCCCTTTTATGCTGAAGCCATCGCCACAGCGACCGGGCAAACCCGTCTCTGATTTCATTACAGATGGAAATACGAATCATGAGCATTATTATTTACAGTAAGCCTGACTGTGTCCAGTGTAATGCCACCTACCGTGCCTTAGATAAACACGGCATTGCCTATGAAGTGATCGATCTGACTGAAGACGCCGCAGCACTTGGCCAGGTTCGCGCCATGGGTTACCAGCAGGTTCCGGTGATTGTCGCCGGTGACGATCACTGGTCCGGCTTCCGTCCAGACAAAATCAGCGAACTTCGCCAGCTCCAGAACGCGTTCTGAGGATTAACGGATGAATCCGTTGGTCTATTTCTCCAGCAGTTCGGAAAACACCCATCGCTTCGTCGGCAGAACCGGATTGCCGGCGATCCGCATCCCGGTTGATCGTCAACCTGAAAAATTGCGCGTCACGCTACCGTATATTCTGGTGGTGCCGAGCTACGGCGGCGGGTCAGCCAAAGGCGCGGTGCCGACCCAGGTGATCCGTTTTCTGAACGATGAACATAACCGTTCACTCATCCGCGGCGTTATCGCTGCCGGGAATACTAATTTCGGCGCAGCGTATTGCATAGCCGGTGACATCATCGCCCAGAAGTGTCAGGTGCCTTACCTGTACCGCTTTGAATTGTTGGGTACGCCGGAAGACGTTGCAAAGGTTACACAGGGAGTTACTGAATTTTGGCAACTACAGAAATGAATCTCACCGAGGCGGACACCTCCAACCCGGACTATCACGCGCTCAACGCCATGTTGAACCTGTTTGATGCCGAAGGCCGCATCCAGTTCGACAAAGACCGGCTGGCCGCACGTCAGTACTTCCTTCAGCACGTGAATCAGAACACGGTTTTTTTCCACAATCTGGCAGAGAAACTGCGCTACCTGGTGGAAGAAGGCTATTACGACGCTGCGGTGCTGGATCAGTACGCATTCGACGACATCAAGGCGTTATTCAAACAGGCTTACGCCAAAAAATTCCGCTTCCAGACCTTTCTGGGCGCCTTCAAGTACTACACCAGCTACACCCTGAAAACCTTCGACGGCAAACGCTACCTCGAGCGCTATGAAGATCGCGTATGCATGGTGGCATTGACGCTGGCACGCGGTGATATAAAACTTGCCGGGCAGTTTATGGATGAGATCATCTCCGGACGTTTCCAGCCTGCGACACCCACCTTCCTCAACTGCGGTAAAAAACAGCGCGGCGAACTGGTCTCCTGCTTCCTGCTGCGTATCGAAGACAATATGGAGTCCATTGGCCGTTCGGTGAACTCAGCGCTGCAGCTGTCCAAACGCGGCGGCGGCGTAGCTTTTCTGCTGACCAACATCCGTGAAGTCGGCGCGCCGATTAAACGTATCGAGAACCAGTCCTCTGGCGTTATTCCCATCATGAAGATGCTGGAAGATGCCTTCTCTTACGCCAACCAGCTCGGCGCGCGTCAGGGCGCGGGCGCGGTATATCTGAACGCCCACCATCCGGACATCTTGCGTTTCCTCGACACCAAGCGTGAAAACGCCGACGAAAAGATCCGCATTAAAACGTTATCGCTTGGCGTGGTGATCCCGGACATTACCTTCGAACTGGCGAAGAACAACGAAGATATGTACCTGTTCTCGCCGTATCACGTCGAGAAAGTCTACGGCATGCCGATGTCTGAAATCAGTATCACGGAAAAATACCGGGAGATGGTTAACGACAAGCGGATCCACAAAACCAAGATCAACGCCCGTGAGTTCTTCCAGGTTTTGGCAGAGATTCAGTTCGAATCCGGTTATCCGTACATGATGTTTGAAGACACGGTCAATCGCGCCAATCCGATCAAAGGCCGCATCAACATGAGCAACCTGTGTTCTGAGATTTTGCAGGTGAATTCGCCGACGATTTACGGTGAAGATCTGTCGTATCAGCAGGTCGGCAAAGATATCTCCTGTAATCTCGGTTCACTGAATATCGCCTCCGCTATGGATTCACCAGACTTCGGCAACACGGTAGAAATGGCGATCCGCGCGCTGACGGCGGTATCCGACATGAGCCACATCCGTTCGGTGCCGTCCATCGATCAGGGGAATCAGGATTCGCACGCCATTGGCCTTGGCCAGATGAATTTGCACGGTTATTTGTGCCGCGAGCGGATTTATTACGGTTCCGAAGCCGGACTGGATTTCACCAATATCTACTTCTACAACGTGGCTTATCACGCGGTGCGCGCTTCGAATCATCTGGCGATTGAACGTAATCAGCGCTTCAAGGGTTTCGAAGATTCAACCTATGCCAGCGGTACCTATTTTGACAAATACGTGGATGAAGCGCAGGCACAGATTTGGCAACCAAAAACTCAGCGCGTACGCGAATTGTTTGCTGATGCCGGTATCGCGATCCCGACCTCAGACGACTGGGCACTGCTGAAAGCGTCCGTAATGCAACACGGGTTATACAACCAAAACTTACAGGCGGTACCGCCAACCGGTTCGATCTCCTACATCAACAATTCGACCTCGAGTATTCACCCGATTGTGTCCCGCGTAGAGATCCGCAAAGAGGGCAAAATTGGCCGCGTATATTATCCGGCGGCATTTATGACCAACGACAATCTGGATTACTACCAGGATGCCTACGAAATTGGCCCGGAAAAGATCATTGATACCTACGCCGAAGCCACGCAGCACGTCGATCAGGGGCTGTCGCTGACGCTGTTCTTCCGCGACACCGCCACCACGCGCGACATCAACAAAGCGCAGATCTACGCCTGGCGCAAAGGCATCAAAACCATATATTACATCCGTCTGCGTCAGATGGCGCTGGCAGGCACCGAAGTTCAGGGTTGCGTGTCCTGCACGCTTTAAGGAAAAAATTATGAGCGCAGTAAAACAACTGCTGGTGCCACAGCCCATCAGCAAAGCGATCAACTGGAATAAGCTTCAGGACGACAAAGATCTGGAAGTGTGGAACCGTCTGACCTCCAACTTCTGGCTGCCGGAAAAGGTGCCACTGTCGAATGATATTCCCTCATGGGCGACGCTGAGCGCGCAGGAAAAACAGCTGACCATCCGCGTATTTACCGGCCTGACGCTGCTCGACACGGTGCAAAACGTAGTGGGTGCGCCGACGCTGATGAAAGACGCGGTGACGCAACACGAAGAAGCGGTCTACTCGAATATCTGCTTTATGGAAGCGGTCCATGCGCGCTCTTACAGCTCGATCTTCTCGACGCTGTGCGCCACCGTGGACGTGGACGAGGCTTACCGCTGGAGCGAAGAGAACGTTGCGCTGCAAAACAAAGCGGCGATCATTCTCTCTTATTACGACGGCGAAGATCCGCTGATGAAAAAAGTCGCCAGCGTGTTCCTCGAATCCTTCCTGTTCTATTCCGGTTTCTATTTGCCGATGTACTGGTCAAGCCGCGCCAAGCTGACTAACACCGCTGATTTGATCCGTCTGATCATTCGCGATGAAGCCGTTCACGGTTATTACATCGGCTATAAATTCCAGAAAGCGCTGGCGCTGGAAAGCGAAGAGCGTCAGCGCCAGATCAAAGCCCAGGCCTTTGATCTGATGCAGGACTTGTACGACAACGAGATCCGCTATACCGAAGAGCTATACGACGGCGTAGGCTGGAGCGAAGACGTAAAGAAATTCCTACACTACAACGCCAATAAAGCGTTGATGAATCTGGGTTATGAGGCACTGTTCCCGGCCAGCATGGCAGACGTCAATCCGGCTATTCTCTCCGCATTGTCGCCAAACGCCGATGAAAACCATGATTTCTTCTCAGGCTCGGGTTCGTCGTATGTGATTGGCACAGCGGTGAATACTGAAGATGAGGATTGGGATTTTTAATGCCAATCCCCTCTGCGGTTAGGATATGAAATAAAGCCACTCTTTGCTGCTCCTCACTCTGATGAAGGAGCAGCAAAATAGTTACCGCAACGTTACGGGATGCATAAAAAAAGGCACACCGAAGCGTGCCTTAATACGTAGCGGCTAATCCGCGAAAATTACTGTGCTAACAGGTAAATAGAGGTATCACCACGTTGTACATCCAGCGCCAACACTGAAGGTTTACTGTCGAGGATCTTACGCAGTTCCCCCAGATTGGTGACTTTCTGCTGGTTCACGCCGAGGATCACGTCATCCTTTTTCAGGCCAACGCGTGCCGCAGCACTACCTGGTTTCACTGAATCAACTTTTACGCCTTTCTGATCGCCAGCCTGGCCGTTACTCAGTTCAGCACCTTCGATACCGGTATAAATATTGCCGGAATCGATTTTCGCGGTTTGCGTGCTTTGCTCAATGGTGACATCCACGTTCACCGGTTTGCCATCACGCAGCAGACCCAGGGTGACTTTGGTGCCAATTGGCAACGTACCAATATCCGCACGGAAGGACGCAAAGCTGCTGATCGGTTTACCGTTCATGCTCAGGATCACATCACCCGCTTTGATACCGGCTTTCTCTGCCGCAGACTTCGGCATAACCTGGCTGATAAAGGCACCGCGTTGTGCATCGACCTTCATCGCTTTCGCCAGTTCAGAGTTCAGCTCGGTACCCATAATGCCCAGTTCACCGCGTTTCACCTGGCCAAATTCGATCATCTGCTTGGACAGGTTCTGCACCATGTTACTCGGGATCGCAAAGCCGATGCCGATATTACCGCCGTCCGGCGCGAGGATAGCCGTGTTCAGACCAATCAGCTCACCGTTAAGGTTAACCAACGCACCACCAGAGTTACCACGGTTAATCGCGGCGTCAGTCTGGATAAAGTTTTCGTAGTTTTCGATGTTCAGACCACTACGTCCCAGCGCCGAAACGATACCCGAGGTAGCGGTTTCACCCAGACCGTACGGGTTACCGATAGCCACGGTGTAATCACCAACGCGCAGTTGCTCGGAGTCAGCGATTTTAATCGCCGTCAGGTTTTTCGCGCCAACCAGTTGGATAACCGCGATATCTGAACGTGGATCTTTACCGATCACTTTGGCTTCAAATTTGCGGCCATCGTTAAGCTGTACGGTGATTTTTGTTGCATTATCAACAACATGGTTGTTAGTTACCACATAGCCTTTATCCGCATCAATGATCACACCTGAACCCAGCGCACGGAAATCTTCTTTCTGTTGCTGAGGTGCCTGCTGCGCACCGTTAGGTCCCTGACCGCCCTGACATACCGGCGAGCCCTGGAACGGCGAACCGTCCTGGCACAGCGGCGAATCCTGGCCGAAGAACTGTTGGAACTGCTGCCCCATACGTGGCGTTTTCACTTCTGCACTGCCTTCAACGTTCACACTGACCACGGAAGGCATCACTTTTTCCAGCATAGGTGCCAGACTTGGAACTTGAGTTGAGCTTGAAGAGGCCGTTTCTGCGGCAAACGCCGATGAAACAGGGGCCACAGCCATACCAATACTTAACGCTAATGCGCTCAGGAATAGAGTAGATTTTTTCATCAGTCGTAATCTCTTTAATGAGTTCTTAAATTTATCTTTGGCAGCCGTAACCGGCGCCTTGCTTGGTAGTCGTGGTACTGAGATATTATTTAAAACATGAAGTTCATTTTGGTCGAAACTACAATAGTAAAAAAGTATTGTGGTTATTTACAAAAGCTTAATTTTTAACCATATGACGTCATGGAGTTAATATTAGTTCCCTTTCACATTATTCAAGGGAGGTACCCTAAATAATCCTGCCTGGCCTGTGTCAGCCCGCAGTAAACCTCGTAAAACTTAACTGACTCAGTGAGAAAGATTCCGTGGTAAAGCAGCGAAAAACCAGGAGAAAACGGCCGAATATATTATTCAGCGGCCATTAAACGACGATACTCATCGTAAGCGTAAAGATCTGTCATTCCGCTGATATAATCCTGAATCATACGTGCCCGGAAATAGAACTCACCGATTTTCTGCTGATTTTCAGGCTGCTCACTGAGCCTCGCAACGGCCTCGTTATAGGCCAAACGGTGCTTGGCCGATAATTTATGAAATAATCGGGTCTCAATCGGATATCGGCGGTGAGTATCTTCACTCACCAGTTGTCGGAATTCCTGCAATGGCATATCCAATATAGGACTGTAAATATCCAGTAATCCGCTGATCACCCGGTAACCCTGCAATTCCAACTCTTCCACTTCGTGGTGGTTGAAAACATGTTTAAACGCCACGCTTTTATATATTTTTAACAATCTATTAGCCTGGCTGACATCTTCCAGTAATGCCTGATTAAAGGTTCCGTCAAATATGGCAGGCAGGTTATCGATAAAACGAATGGCGGCATGCGGCACCAGTTGTTTAACCGTTTGTACGCGCAGTTCCATGAAGAAATAATCCACCGGATTTCGGAACGTTTTGGCTTTATTCATTTTCTGATACGCCGTACGTACCACTTTCTCAAACCAGTCACCTTTGATCCCTTCGCCCCACTCACGCTCAAGGTGCTCAAACAGCTGCTCTACGCTGAAAATATTTTTCTCTACGGCATCTTCCAGATCGGCAATGCAGTAAGAGATGTCATCCGCAGCTTCCATGATGTAGGTAAGCGGGAAACGACTGAACTCGTCCATATCCAGTTCTTCACGCAATCGCTCAATAAAGGGCTCTTCAGCAAGATAGAAACCGGGTTTCTTCATCAGATAAGCATGGTTTTCCGGCATGGGCGCAGCCCAGTAAGCCGGGCGGGTATATTTCAAAATGCAGGCGGTTTGCGAGAATGTCAGGTTCAGTTTCAGCAGGGTAAATACCAACCGGATGGCCTGGGCGTTGCCGTCGAAATTACATAAATCATGGCGGATTTTACTGCGTAACAGGTTCAGTTGGTCTTCGCCTTCCAGCAGCCGCAGGAAGTTGAAAGTACAGCTGTCGGCGCTTTGCGGTACCGGCCCGCAGCTGGCAATGTCCATGCGGCTGGCAAACCAGTTATTGATCGCCGACTCACCAAAATGGCCAAAGGGCGGATTGCCAATGTCGTGCATCAGGCAGGCCATTTCTACAACACTTTCAAAAGGATCGGTCACGTCGGTCAGACCGAGTGAATCAAGTTTTCCCTGCCTGCGTAGCCTGTGCAAAATCTCTTTGGCGATATGACGCCCAACCTGCTGAACTTCGAGGGAATGAGTCAGGCGACTGCGCACTGCGGCATTTTTTTCCAGCGGAAAAACCTGGGTTTTTTGTTGCAGCCGACGAATAGCTGCCGAGTTGATAATACGCCCGCGATCGCTTTCAAATTGGCGGACTACATCGTATTCATCACGCGCTTCAATCGGCGGACTGAAAGGCCGTTGGAAATTGAACTTGTTTTTAAAATCGATACCAGACATGTTCCCTACCCTTTACAGTCGTATACAGGTCATTCCAGCGCCCTGCCAGATGTCCAACGCATGATCACTCGTTACTAGCCATGATAGACTATCGTGTATTGGACTTGTTATAAAACACTCAAATCCCTCCCTAATCTGCGAGTAAAACTATGAAAGTTGGCATCATTGGCGCAATGGAACAGGAAGTTACCCTGCTGCGCGACAAAATCATCAACCGTAAAACCATTGAACGCGCAGGCTGTGAAATCTATACCGGTCAATTACATGGTATCGATGTGGCGCTGCTGAAATCAGGCATCGGTAAAGTTTCTGCGGCAATGGGAACCACGCTGCTGCTGGAACTGTGCAAACCAGACGTAGTGATCAATACCGGTTCTGCCGGCGGTCTGGCAAAAACCTTAAAAGTAGGCGATATCGTGGTCTCTGAAGAGGTGCGTTATCACGATGCTGACGTTACCGCCTTTGGCTATGAACCTGGCCAGATGGCGGGTTGCCCGGCGGCTTTCGTGGCTGACCCGGCGCTTATCGAACTGGCTGAGACCTGCATTCGCCAGCTCGATCTCAATGCGGTACGCGGTCTGGTATGCAGCGGTGATGCATTCATCAATGGCGCAGCTCCTCTGGCACGCATTCGAGCGACTTTCCCAAGCGTAGCCGCCGTGGAAATGGAAGCGGCGGCAATCGGCCACGTATGTCATTTGTTCGGTACGCCGTTTGTGGTCGTCCGCGCTATTTCTGACGTGGCAGACAGCGAATCACACCTGAGCTTCGAGGAGTTCCTGGTCGTCGCTGCCGAGCAATCAACCCTGATGATCGACGCGATGCTGAAATCCCTGGCGAACGGCGACAACGCGTGATCCCACGTGTTTTAGGGTTGTTGTTATGCTTATGGCTGCCTGTGGCAGCCATTGCTCAACCGGCACAGCGTGTCGTCAGTCTGGCACCCAATCTGACCGAACTCGCCTATGCCGCCGGTTTAGGCGATCAGTTGGTCGGTGTCAGCGCCTATTCGGATTTCCCCGCCCAGGCGAAAAAACTGGAACAGGTTGCCAGCTGGCAAGGAGTCAATGTCGAGCGGGTTTTGGCACTGAAACCTGATTTAGTGCTGGCATGGCGCGGCGGTAATCCTCAGCGTCCGTTGGATCAGATAGCTTCATTTGGGATCCCGGTGTTGTTTCTTGATCCCGAAAATATTGAACAGGTCGCTCAGGCACTGGAACAGTTGGCGCCTTACAGCCCTCATCCCTACATGGCGCAGCAGGCGGCGACGCAAATCCGCCAACAGCGAGACAGCCTGAAAAAACAGTACTCGCGTCCCCACCCGTTGCCGGTATTCATCCAGTTCGGCACCCAGCCGTTATTTACTGCGTCCTCAAAAACCCTGCAAAGTGAAATTGTATCGCTGTGCGGTGCCGAAAATATTTTCGCTAACAGCCGTGCTCCCTGGCCTCAGGTTAGCCGTGAACAGGTTTTAGCCCGCCAGCCACAGGCCATTGTCATCAGCGGTGGACAACAACAACGGGACAGTGTGATCGCCTTCTGGCAACCGGCCTTAACAGTACCTGTCGTGACCGTGGATGCCGACTGGTTCAGCCGCGCCGGGCCACGCATCATGCAGGCTGCCGCCCAGCTCTGCACGCAGCTTCAATCTCTGCCTTCGCACTGATCCCTCACTGTTTCTTTCAGCGGTCAGTTTGTAGGCCTTTTCTGATTTGGTTATTTATTGCACGAAATCAAATCCAGACCTGCTGACTTCTGTTATCATTCCGTCCTGAAATTACATCAGATGATATGATTTTATGATGTGATTATTCTTTGGCAATTCAAAGAGCACGCTGAAAATAGAGGATTTTTTAAGCTTCTGAACAGAATGAATACCCCACAGGCCCGTTGTTTGTATTTAAAGATATTTATTAAAGAAGCCGTGGTGATGATCCGATAACTGTTTTAATTCTTAGCTTTTTTTTGAATTGCCTGACGACACCAGGAATAAATTTATGAAATACCTTTTGCTCAGTGCGCTTATTGCCCTGAGTCCGCTGGCCGCGACTGCGGGAATGACCAGCGGAGAAATTAATATCAGCCTGACTATTCTGCCGACCTGTGAAATCAACGTGGCAGGCGGTCACGCCTCGGTCAGTTGCGCCGGGCAGAGCTACAGCCAGCCACGCATCAGCGAAAGCCAGCTAACTGAAGTGCCTGGCATATCGGTCGGCAGCAAACTCGTTACAGTAGAGTGGTAAACACCCAAAGAAAAAGCCCGTGTGCCAATAGCAGGCAGACGGGCTTTTTTTTTGCGGCAAATGCGATTTAAATGCTAAATGATGAACCACATCCACAGGTGGTCTTGGCATTCGGATTGGTCACGATAAAGCGTGAACCTTCCAGTCCTTCGGTATAATCCACCGAACCGCCCACCAGATATTGCAGGCTCATCGGATCAACCACCAGCGCAACGCCGGATTTTTCAATGGTCATGTCGCCGTCGTTGACTTTGTCATCAAAGGTAAAACCGTACTGGAAGCCGCTGCACCCGCCGCCGGTAATATAAACACGCAGCTTCATATCCGGATTCTCTTCATCGGAAATCAGGACTTTAACCTTGCGGGCAGCCGCTTCGGTAAATTGCAGCGGTAATGCGCTGGTTTCTACGTCGGTCGGATCACTCATTGTTGCTTCACTCATCTTTTTACTCCCAATCCGTTATCTGTTCAGGCCGCCGGATTGACTGTCTGAATAATGAACTGATTATGTAGTACCTGAATCAATACTTCAATTATGAGCGGTTTTACCGCTGCCGTCCTGCCTATTTATGCCATCACCGGCCGGCCCGGCATCAGCCCGGGCGGCATTCTCACGCTCCTGCCGCTGTAAAGTGCGAGTCAGGATGGTGGAATATAAGGGTTTTCCACCAAGAAACTGTGCCAGCAGCGTGGCACCGAGGCAGGTAATGATCATCGGCAAAATGAGCTGATAGTTATCCGTCATCTCCAAAACCAGGACAATACCCGTTAGCGGAGCACGCACACTGGCGGCAAACAGCGCCCCCATACCTGCAATCGCAAAGGTCGCTGGCTCAATACCGTATTCAGGGAACATCGCCAGGCTGGCGCTACCAAATGCGGTACCAAGCAACGTTCCAAGCGCCAGCATTGGGGCAAAAATACCGCCCGGTGCTCCTGAGGCAAAACAGAGCAGCGTGGTGATCACGCGGATAACAAAGATAAATAGCAGCATCGCCAGCGTATATTTCCCGGCCGCCGCCAGCGGGATCAGCGCAAAACCACCGCCTACGGACTCAGGTAAAATTAGCCCCAAAATACCGCACATGCCACCCAACAATCCGCCGATAAGCAGCACCTTACGTAACTTACCGCCGTGAATGCGGGCAAACATATCCTGGGTACGGAAAATCAGCGCATTAAATGTAACGCCGACTACGCCAAATACCATCCCAAGTACCAGATAGAGCCACAGGGTATTGATCGGCGCGCTGGCCAGTTTGCCCACTTCAACGATTGCCCTTTCACCGTTAAAAATACGGAATACAACGCTCGACATAATCACGCCGATAAAGACGGCTTTAATTGAAATCAGACTGTATCGGAACTGCAGGCGCATCTCTTCGATGATAAATAAAATACCGGCCAGTGGCGCATTGAACGCCGCCGAAAGACCGGCTGCAGCACCGGTTGCCAGCAAAGAGTGGCGGGCTTCGGCGCTGCGCAGACGGAAAATATCAACCATCATTTTGCCGACATTCGCCCCCATCTGTACGGTCGGACCTTCACGACCCAGTACCATGCCAGCCCCGAGCGTCCCCATGCCACCAAAGAATTTAACCGGAATTACCCGCCACCAGCGCACCGGTCGCAGTTCCTCCAGCGCCCCTTCAATTTCTGGGATCCCCGATCCGCCCGCTTCGGGCGCAAAACGATGGACCAGATAGTAGCCAAACATCGCCAGCCCTGCAGAGACGACGAACGCCAGCGGCCACAGCAGGAAATCGCTGTCGCCGAAATAACCCAGGCCTGACAGGCGCACATGCTGGACCCAGTCCACGGCCTTTTCAAAGGCTACGCCCAGCAGACCCGCCACCGTACCCACGATAGCCGCGCCAATTAAAATGGCGACCGGCGTTTTATCGCGCCGCAGGAACTGACGCAGAACTTCGCTACGCTTATGCGGCCCACGCATCGTTACAGATTCAGTCTGTTGTTCACTCATCATTGGCTTATCAGTAATAAAGAGTATCGCTAAGAGAGGGCAATTTAATCATACAAATCCGGGATCTGGAAAGCGTAATGGCCCTTTGATCATGCGTAGCGATTTCATAACGACGCCCACTTCTCTAGAATAGAGAAAGAGTCCGTTTCTTTTTTCGTAACATGAGCTGCTATAAACAGCAGAATCCAGGAGCCGTATATGAGTAAGTCAGAAAGTCTGTTTTCGCAGGCGCAAGCGCTGATCCCAGGCGGGGTGAATTCGCCGGTACGCGCCTTCTCCGGCGTGGGCGGCGTCCCTTTATTCATTGAACGTGCCGATGGCGCTTTCTTATTTGATGCCGATGGTAAAGCCTACATTGACTACGTGGGCTCATGGGGTCCGATGGTGCTGGGCCATAATAATCCTGAAATCCGTAACGCGGTGATCGAAGCAGCCGAGCGTGGGCTGAGCTTTGGAGCGCCGACCGAAATGGAAGTCAAAATGGCCGAGCTGGTTACCGATCTTGTGCCAAGCATGGATATGGTGCGCATGGTGAACTCCGGTACTGAGGCCACCATGAGCGCCATTCGTCTGGCGCGTGGCTTCACCCATCGCGATAAAATCATCAAGTTCGAAGGCTGCTACCACGGCCACGCTGACTGCCTGCTGGTGAAAGCCGGTTCTGGCGCACTGACCCTCGGGCAGCCAAACTCGCCGGGCGTCCCGGCTGATTTCGCCAAACATACCCTGACCTGCACCTATAATGATCTGGACTCCGTTCGCGCTGCGTTCGAGCAATTCCCGGAAGACATTGCTTGTATCATCGTTGAGCCGGTGGCGGGTAACATGAACTGCGTGCCGCCTCTGCCGGAATTCCTGCCGGGCCTGCGTGCGCTGTGTGATGAGTTCGGTGCGCTGCTGATCATCGACGAAGTGATGACCGGTTTCCGGGTCGCCTTGGGCGGTGCCCAGGAGTATTACGACGTAGTGCCTGATCTCACCTGTCTGGGTAAAATTATCGGCGGCGGTATGCCGGTGGGTGCTTTCGGCGGGCGCCGTGAAGTAATGGAAGCGCTGGCACCGACAGGGCCGGTCTATCAGGCAGGTACCCTGTCTGGCAACCCAATTGCGATGGCTGCGGGTATTGCTTGCCTGACTCAGGTCGCTCAGCCGGGTGTCCATCAGACCCTGACCGAACTGACCACCCGTCTGGCAGATGGCCTGGTTCATGCGGCGAAAAAAGAGAATATTCCGTTTGTCGTTAACCACGTCGGCGGCATGTTCGGCCTGTTCTTCACGGATGCCGAAACCGTCACCTGCTATCAGGACGTGATGCAGTGCAACGTCGAACGCTTCAAGAAATTCTTCCATCTGATGCTGGAAGAAGGCGTTTATCTGGCACCGTCCGCGTTCGAAGCGGGTTTCATGTCTTTGGCGCATTCGCAGGAAGACATTCAACGCACCATCGACGCAGCACGTCGTTGCTTCGCTAAGCTATAACTAATAAGTCTCTCAGCTTCTCAATTTTCCTCAACATTCCTTTTATTAATCTCAATAAAAGGAATGTTTAACAATCAAATTCATCATCTTGAAATATAAAAATCCCGCAAAATCTCAACATCCATTTTTGTACAGTGATCTGCGAAAAGAATAATTCTACTATATCTCACCAAATTATTATTAATCACTGTTCAGATGAACATGAAATATTGAAAATGGATTTTTATAATGATTAAACGCCAAGCAGGCCAGCCGAGTAAATCACACAGAATCCTCAGTTTATCTTTATTAAAAAAAAGCCTGAAAAGTGCCTTTCCTTTTTGCTGTCTGGGTATGACATTATCGCTTCCAAACGCCCATGCTGAGAATCAATATGATCAAAGTAATCAACAAATCACAATCTCTCAAAACATTAATGGAAAGGATGAATCAGGCATTACTGTAACGGGAGGGAATAATAACATCACGATAAACCCGGATATCACCATTCAGGGATACGTTGGGATATATACCGGTTCTCGAAACACCTTTAATAATAATGGAAACATTCAAGGTACTGGTTTTTTTCCCGGTCCTAATGGGGTAGGTCTATTCATCACCGAAGGGACAATGAATAATAATGCCTCAGGGGTGATATCTTCTCTGGCAGACGGTATCGAAAGTTATGACAGAACTGCTGTAAATAACTCAGGGCTGATAAGGGGTTCTAATGCCATCATGTACAATCAGGGCGGAAATTATACCGGCCTTAAAACGGGTGAGCTTCATGGCACGATAACAGGTATTACAATGGCTGATGGCACCAGCAACGTAATAACCAACTCCGGCCTGATCGAGGGTACACAGAATGCTCTTCAGCTGAATGGCAAATCAACAGGCTCCATCGTCAATGATACCACCGGTAAATTAACATCGAGCAGCGATGCCGCGGTGCTCACCACCGGCAGTGCCAGCTATAACCTGACCAACCGTGGAAACATCTCGGGTGGCAACGGTGTCGCGATTAATTTTTCCGGCAACGGAAATAACACGCTGACACTGGATACCGGCTCTGCACTCAAGGGCGACGTGATAAGCAGTACTGCTGATACCAATACGCTGCTTCTGTCCGGTTCAGGAGCAGAGACGGCCAATTTTGTGGGCTCTGCTGCGGATAAAGGCTTTAAGGCGCTGACGATGAGTGGGGAAAAATGGGCTCTGGATGGAAATATTGCCCTGACCGGCAGTGACGACACCACACTCTCTGTTGCCAGTGGTGCACTGTCTCTGGGTGGTGCGGTTGTTTCTGCGGGCGTAACGCAAGTATCCTCTGGTGCCACCTTAAATGTCACTGATACCGGCTCACTGACCTCCTCTGGCGTAACGATTGACAGCGGTGCAACGTTTGCAAACACCGGTATCATCAACAGTAATATCACCAACTCAGGTGTGTATTCCGCGTTTGATGCAGCAGCACCGAACTCGGTTTTCTCCAGCCATGTTAATGGAAACTTTGTTAACAGCGGTATGCTGCAACTGGCCGGTAATAAAGTGGGCAACGTATTGACGATTGCCGGTGATTACCAGGGAAATAACGGCCTGGTTATCCTGAATTCTGAACTGGCGGGGGATAGTTCTCCGACAGATAAACTCATTATTGAGGGAAACAGCCTTGGTAACTCGGGCCTGCAGGTTAATAACATCGGCGGCCTGGGGGCGAAAACGCTACAAGGCCTGGAGTTAATTGATGTTAATGGCAGTTCAACCGGGAAATTCACCTTAATCCAGCGTGCGGTGGCTGGCGCCTATGAATATGGACTTCTCCAGAATAAAACCAGTGGTAATTGGTATCTTCGTTCGTCAAAACAGCACGAGATCGATCCAGAGCCAGTCCCAACCCCAGACCCAATACCAACACCAGATCCTGAACCGACCCCGGCAGTGGATCCTACTCCGGCTCCCGTGCCTCAGGTTGATCCTGTCACACCGACGCTTTATCGCCCAGAAACCGGTGCCTATTTAGGTAACGAGACGGCAGCACAAGGCATGTTTATTCCCCTTTTTCACGATCGCAGCAAGGAGCACGAGCAAGGCGAAAGTCAGGTTTGGGGCTTTGCTCACACCGATGAGACAAAAAACAGAGCGGCAGGTGGAGACTTGTCCCTCAAGACGAATTCAAGCGTCCTGATGCTGGGAGGAGATCTTGTTAACGTTGAGATGGCCAACGGTAGCCGATATGAGTTCGGTGCTATGGCTGGTACCGGTAACAGCAGAACCAAATCCACGGCGGACGGCAATAGCTACACCGCCACGGGTATAGTTACGGGTTATAGTCTGGGGACTTACGCCAACTGGTATCAGGATGCCAAACAACATCTCGGTTTCTATACCAATAGTTGGGCGCAATACAGCTGGTATAACAACAGTGTGAAAGGCGACGATCTAGCTCAGGAAAACTACCGCAGCCAAGGTATTCAGGCCTCGCTGGAAACCGGCTATATGCTGGCCTTTGCCCAATCGGGGCAACGTGAGTGGACGCTTGAACCGCAGGTTCAGGCCCTCTATAACCACTTCGATAGTGAAAACCATACTGAAAGTAACGGCAGCAGCATCACCGGTGGAACCGATGATTCGGTACTGACTCGCGTGGGCGTTCGCCTGTCCAACCGCAACGCAACTGACATCGGTGCCATTGTGCCTTATGTCGAGGTGAACTGGGAAAACGGTCGCTATGCGGACTCACTGCAGTTCAATGGCGATACCATCAGCAGCGACGTGCCGAATAACCGTTATGGCGTACGTACCGGCCTTAATGGCAACGTGTCTAAAAATATTAAGATGTGGGGAGACATTGGCGCAGATACCGGTGAGGATCACTACCAGCGTTATCAGGCTGCAGTAGGCCTTAAAGTTGGATTCTAATCACCCATAATTTAATCACTTAAAAGGCGCTCAATGAGCGCCTTTTTCATTTTTAATTACTTGCCCTGTTTTCTCAGCAGATAAACAAAGTATGGGGCGCCGATAAAGGTTGCGAGAAGACCTGCCGGTATTTGATCCGGGAAGATCGCCATTCTCCCGCACCAGTCGGCAAAGACCATCAGCAGACCGCCCAGAATACTGGCGATCATCCACTGCGGCATTGCACGGCGGAAACCGAGCATTCGCGCCATATGGGGTGCCATCAGACCGACAAAGCTCAACGGCCCGATGGTCAGGGTCGCAGCCGCTGTCATGACAGCGGCCAATAGCAGGATCGCCATGCGACTGGGCGTTAATGCCATGCCGACTGATTTTGCCGTCACACTACCAAGCGGCAAAATAGTCACCCAGCGACGGCACAACGGCACCAGCATCAGCAGCACCACGGCAATGGCCGCCGTGCGCCAGGCCTGATCCATTGTTACCGAATAAGTGGAACCGGAAAGCCAGGTCAGCAATCCTCCCATACGCGGATCGCCGCTGGCCAGCAGCAGCGATACCAAGGTGCTGAATGCCGTACTTAACGCGATTCCAGCTAAAAGCATACGTTCTGCGGAGAAACGCCGCAGTCCGGAAGAGACCATGATCACCAGCAGCGTGGCCGCAGCACCGGCGCTGCCTGCAGGCAGTAACCAGACAAAAGCGTCGCCCGGTACGATAAACAGCATCAGCACCACGCCGAAGGCCGCGCCGGAGCTGATGCCCAGCACCTCAGGGCTCGCCATGGCGTTACCGGTCAGTTTTTGAATCAATACCCCTGCGGATGCCAGCATCACCCCCGCCGCCAGCGCAGCCAGCATGCGAGGCGTTCGCCACTGCAACAGTGCGTCAAGCTGCGTGCCCGTTGACCAATTCCAACCGTGTGCATCACGTCCGGCCATCAGCGCCACCGCGATGCCCGCCAGCAACAGCAGCAACGCTAATGAAACCCAGCGGACCAAATGATGACGCTCATTGGGCACGTTATCGCCCTGATTCATCGGCGGTGATGCCATGCTGTTACGCAGACGCGGCAACAGCCACAACAGCAGCGGCGCACCGACCAGCGCCGTGGCAGCCCCGGTAGAGATCTCCATCCATACCTGCGTCAGATACTGCATGATCTGATCCGTCAGCCACAGCAGCAGTGCGCCAATCAATGGGGCCAGGATTAGCCGAGAGTGCAGACGGCGCGCACCCAGCATTTTCGCCAGCAGCGGCGCAAACAGGCCGATAAACCCAATGATGCCGACGGCGTTAACCAACTGTGCACTCATCAGAATGGCTATCGTCAGCACGGTCAGTCGCGCCGCATTGAGCCCCAGCCCTAAGTTCCTCGCCACGCCGTCGTCGAGCCCCAGCAGGGTCATCGGACGTTGCAGCAGAAACGCCAGCAGCCAGACCATGATCAGCCGTGGCAGCAGGAAATTCGCAATGCTCCAGTCCTGCTGATTAAGCGAACCGGTGCTCCACATATACAGGCTTTGCAGGCTCTGATAATTGAACAGGCCGAACAGACTGTTCACGGCGGCGCAGTAAAGTCCGAGCACCAGACCGGCCAGGATCAGCGTCACCGGCGACATACGTTTGCCCCAGGCCACGCCGAAGACCAGCAGGCCAATCACCACTGCGCCTATCATGGCCGCGAACTGCTGAGTGATCTCGCCGCCCGGCAGCGCCCACAAAGTAGCGACCGTCAGCCCGAGCTGCGCCCCGGCAGAGACGCCGAGCGTGGCTGGCTCCGCCAGCGGATTACGTAACACCTGCTGAAATAGCAGGCCGACCAGCCCCAGACCGGCTCCGGCCAGGAGCGCAACGGCCACGCGCGGAAGCTGGCTGTAATGGAACAGCATCTGATTGACGTCATTGATGTCCGGCTGCCACAGCGCTTCCCGCCACAGCCCATATGGCAGTTGCTGACGCAGGTTGTAAACGGTGAGCACCGCACTGACCAGCGTCAGCAAGGTTAACAGAATAAAGGTCTGGCTCAGTGAGCGACGGTTCATTGCGCGCTCCCCAGCTGTTCATTAAGAATGCGGCAAAAACGCATAGCACTGAAGGTAGACCCGTAGAACCAGACAGCAGGTACAACGCTTAGCTGTTTTGCACGCACGAAAGGCAGTGCCTGCCAGAGCGGCGTGCGGGAAACTTTGGCAAAAATATCGGCATCGCCGTGGCTGAAACAGAGTGCACGGGCGTTTTTGATCGACGCCAGCCGCTCTATGCCGACCGTCACGCTGCCCCAGAAACTGTCTTCGCCCTCCCAGGCATTGGTCAGCCCAAGATCTTTCATCACTTCCTGAAACAAGCTGCCTTTGCCGAACACCAGCGCGTGACGGGTATCAAGTAAAGAGAACAGTAAAATCGGCTGCTGCGCCACCGGTTGCAGATTCTGCCGGGTCTGGTTCAGCAGGTCGTGATAGGCCTGCACATGTTGTGCGGCGCGTTCCTGCAAACCGAGATACTCGGCCAGTTTATAGAGCGATGTAATAGCCCGCTTCAGCGGCTCTGCGCTGCCATCATTGGCCGTCATGCCCAACACAGGCGCAATCGGCGCCAGTTGGCTGACCTTCGGGCCATAGCCTTCTGACACTAGCAACAGCGAGGGCTGCAGCTGTTGCAGCAGCTCCATGTTCGGTTCCATTCTCTGGCCCACGTCAATGACGCTGGCGGGAAGCTTGGGCTCATCCACCCAAAGATTGTAATTGTGGATATCCGCCACCCCCATCGGCATCACGCCAAGTGCGATCAGCAGCTCAGCGGGCAGCCATTCGAGGGCAATAATTTTTTGCAGATCGGGGCGGGCGGCGGCAAATGAAGGCAGTGAAGCCAGCAATGGAGAGAGCCCCAGCGCCTGTAACAGACGACGACGCGTTAAACCGGGAGTCAGGGAAATCACAGACATATCAATACACAAAGCTCACCGGCGCACCACCGGCCGGATGCGGAAGAATACCCATAGGGATACCATAAACCTGCTCCAGAACATCGCCGCGCATCATCTCCTGCGGCGTGCCCTGAGCAATCATCTCACCGCCACGCAGCGCCATCAGATAGTCGCAATAGCGGGCTGCCATATTCAGGTCATGCAGTACGGCGATCACCGTCAGCCCTTTCTCCTGACTGAGCCGGTGGATCAGCGCCAGCACATCCACCTGATGGGCGATGTCCAGCGCGGAGGTCGGTTCGTCCAGCAGCAGACAGCGGCTGTCCTGTGCCACCATCATCGCCAGCCAGGCTCGCTGGCGTTCGCCGCCCGACAGGCTGTCGACCAGACGATGCGCGAAAGGCTTCAGCCCCACCAGCGCGATCGCCTCTTCAACTTTCTCTTTATCCTGATGTTTAAAACGCCCCAGCGCACCGTGCCACGGGTAACGGCCAATCGCCACCAGCTCCTGCACCGTCATCCCCTCGGCGGCAGGCAACTGCTGCGGCAGATAGGCCACCTGACGGGCAAACGCCTTGCTATCCCACTGGATCAGCGGCGTGTCGTTGAGCAGAATTTGCCCTGACGACGCCGGCTGATGGCGGCCCAGCATTTTCAGTAATGTCGATTTACCGGAACCGTTATGACCAATCAAGCCACACACTTTACCCTTCGGAAAGGTCAGCGAGAGCGGGGCCAGCAGCGTTCGTCCCGGCACGGTAAAACTCACCTGCTGCAAGCTGAAAGTGCTGTCCTGCGAGAGAGGAAGTGGGGACGATTCTGGCATGGCGTTGTTTGACATAAGGTTCTCAGACATCCGGTTGGAGGTTCTTTACGTTGGATAAAGAAACGGAAAAGGGCACGAAATTTCGTGCCCACTTTCCTGCTGTCGCTTCAGACTATCAGAAACGGAAAGTCGCAGTGGCGACAATCTGACGGTCGGAGCCCCAGTAACAGGCGTAATCACGATAACAGCTGGCAACATACTCGCGATCCAGCAGGTTGTTGATGTTCACCCCGACTGAAGAGCCCGGCATGCCGAAGCGGCCCAGATCATATTTCACCGTCGCATCAACCAGTGTGTACGCCGCGACGTCGAACGTCTCGTTCGTTTTGTCACCGGTGGTGTAGAAGCTTGAGCTGTCACCGACGTAACGCACACCGGAACCGATGGTCAGGCCGCTCAGCGCCGTTTCGTGGAAGGTGTAATCCGCCCACAGTGACGCCATGTTACGCGGCACTTCTGTTGGACGTTTGCCCTGATAGTTGGTGTCCTGCGTGTATACCGCATTGGTATAGGTGTAAGACGCCGTGACGTTAATGTTGGCGTTAACCGCTGCCTTGGCTTCCAGCTCAACACCACGAGAACGAATTTCGCCCGACTGAACGCTGTACAAGCTATCGGTAGGATCTGCAGTCAGGTTATTGTTTTTAGTTAGCTGGTAGACCGCAGCGGTAAGGCTAATCGGTCGATCGTTCGGAATATATTTCACACCGGCTTCATACTGCTTACCCAATGAAGGATCGAACGGCTGGCCCTGTTTGGTCGCACCTGAGTTCGGTTCAAAGGATTCGCTGTAGCTGAAGTAGGGAGAAATACCGTTATCGAACAAATAGTTCAAACCGCCACGCCAGGTGAACTGCTCATCGTTAATTTCAGCAGTAGAGCCTGTGCTGCGACTTAGCGTCGAGTTTTTCGAGAAGTCATAGCGGCCACCCAGCGTCAGGATCCATTTATTCCACTCCGCCTGATCTTGCGCATACAAACCCGTTTGTTCCTGACGGTCAACAATCTGGTATGGGGCGTCAAACAAAGTAACGCCCGGATTTCCGTATTGCGGTGCATTCATGTTCAGCGGATTGGCAGATCCATAATGAGCATCAATGTCATTACGCATACGCATGTAATCGACGCCCAGCAGCAGAGTATGATCTACCTGTGCAGTGGCGAATTTCGCCTGGGCCTGCGTATCGACGTCGAAGTTGTTTAGTTTCTCTTTTGACTGCACATACCCACGGCTTATCTGGCCAGGTGCAATATAACCATTGCCATAAACACTCTTATAATCGGTGTTTAACTTGGTGTAGCGCAGGTTCTGACGGACAGTCCAGGTATCGTTAAACTCATGAGCAAAGCTGTAGCCCACCATTTTCTGGTCGCGCGACATTTTGTTGGACGGTTCGCCTTCATTGAAGTCGGTAGGTAACTTGTGAGCATTACCATTCGCATCGTAATAAGGCACAACGGTTCCTTCGCGCGGTAACCAACCATAAAAACCAACATCAGGCTGATTCTGGAAGTTGCTCAGGAAAGTAAAATCAGTTTTGTCATCAGGGCGCCAACTGAACGAAGGGGCAATCGCATAGGTTTGCTCTTTTGTCATCTGCTGCTGCGTGTCCTGACTGTGTGCCACGCCGGTTAGACGATAGGAGTAAACCCCTGCGTCATCGATGGCATCACTGAAGTCAAAACCGGTCTGATAGAGGTTATCCGAGCCCATTTTGAACTGGACTTCTTTTAGCGGCTCAGTGGTAGGACGCTTGCTGACCATCGCCACCACGCCGCCCGGGTTACTTTTGCCGTAGAGCACGGAAGACGGGCCACGCAGTACTTCAACACGTTCGAGGAAGTAGGGATCCATCGACACTTCAGAGTAGTTGTCGCCTTGCAACTTGATGCCATCGAGATACTGGTTGGTGTTCACCGAGGTGAAACCACGGATAGCCACGGCATCATAAGTTGAGGAACTGCCGCGACTGGCGTACACGCCCGGCGTATAACCCAGCGCTTCTTTCACCGTAGCAGGCTGCTTCATGTCCATCTCTTCACGCGTAACCACAGAAATAGACTGCGGCGTTTTAACGATAGGCGTGTCAGTTTTGGTGCCGGTGGCGCTGTGCTTGGCGGCGATTGTCGGCGCCGGACCCCAGGCGGACTCTGGTGCCACATCGGCAGACGTTGTACCCGTTACCACGATGGTGTCGTCTTTTGCCACGGTGGCAGCATTAGCCTGAAAAGCATAAGAACCCAGTGCAGCGGCGATAGTTAATGCCAGTGTGCCACGCTGAAAAGTTCCCTTTGATGAAATCAGTGAAAGAGAGCGCTGAAGTGCCATGTGTTATTCTCTGGAGATGTTTGAATGGGAATGTAAACGATAATTATTATTATGAACGTCGCATAATATGCGCATCGTATAGCCTTCCGCAAGTCTATTTAGACCCGATAAGCTGTGAGTGAATAAAAAATAACCCTATGTTAATCATGGGTAAATGTGATGGATATATGTTCGAAATGGGTTGTGAAGAATCTGAGCAATATTCTTTAACAACCCGAGGCGAATAAGAGAACAACGTTGAGGATACAACGAAAACAAAATACAGTACGCCTCCTCCCCCGCGTTGAACCGGTTCTCTGACCTCTTAAGATTGACCAGGAAAACAGAGGGATTATGAAGGCTAAAATGGAAAATCGCCGACAAGACAGATTCACATATATCACACAATAAAAGTTGCATTAAATGCAGCGCATTACATTGGGAAGAATTATGCAATCCTCTGTTAGCAAACAAGAAAGCCGGACCTTTCTCGGCCATCCTTATCCACTCAGATCTCTGTTCTTTACCGAAATGTGGGAACGGTTTTCGTTTTACGGTATTCGCCCATTACTGATCCTGTTTATGTCCGCGGCAGTCTACGACGGCGGCATGGGACTGGCGCGCGAAAACGCCTCGGCAATTGTCGGGATTTTCGCCGGCAGCATGTATCTGGCGGCCCTGCCGGGCGGCTGGCTGGCGGATAACTGGCTGGGACAGCAAAAAGCCGTCTGGTACGGCTCGATTCTGATCGCCCTTGGTCACCTCTCTATCGCGTTGTCTGCTTTTATGGGCAACAACCTGTTCTTCATCGGTCTGATGTTTATCGTGCTGGGTTCAGGTCTGTTTAAAACCTGTATCTCGGTCATGGTGGGGACACTGTATAAGAAAGGCGACAACCGCCGAGATGGGGGTTTTTCGCTGTTCTATATGGGCATCAACATGGGTTCGTTTATCGCCCCGCTGATCTCCGGCTGGTTGATCCGCTCCCACGGCTGGCACTGGGGCTTCGGCATTGGTGGTATCGGCATGCTGGTAGCACTGGTGATTTTCCGCGCCTTTGCCGTACCCGCGATGAAACGCTATGACCGCGAAGTCGGTCTGGATTCCACCTGGAATAGCCCGATTGCGAAGAAAAACGGCGTCGGCGCGTGGCTGATTGCACTGGCTGTTGGCGTCGCGGTGATCGTCACCCTGATTGCACAGGGCATTATTGTGATTAACCCGCTGGCAGTGGCCAGTATGCTGGTTTACGTGATTGCGGCCTCGGTAACCCTGTACTTCATCTATCTGTTTGTGTTTGCCGGGCTGAGCCGCAAAGAGCGTGCGCGTCTGCTGGTCTGTTTCATCCTGCTGGTGTCTGCTGCCTTCTTCTGGTCAGCATTCGAACAGAAACCGACCTCGTTCAACCTGTTTGCCAATGACTACACCCAACGCATGATTGGCGGCTTTGAGATCCCAGCGGTGTGGTTCCAGTCAGTCAACGCCCTGTTTATTATTTTGCTGGCACCCATCTTTAGCTGGGCATGGCCGGCTCTGGCGCGGAACAAAGTTCACCTGAGCAGCATCACAAAGTTTGTTATCGGCATTCTGTTTGCGGCGGCAGGCTTTGGCCTGATGATGCTGGCGGCACAAAACGTGCTGAGCAACGGTGGGGCGGGCGTCTCCCCATGGTGGCTGGTCAGCAGTATTCTGATGCTGACGTTGGGCGAGCTGTGCCTTAGCCCAATTGGATTGGCGACCATGACCCTGCTGGCTCCGGCAAGAATGCGCGGCCAGATGATGGGCCTGTGGTTCTGCGCCAGTGCGCTGGGTAACCTGGCGGCCGGTTTAATTGGTGGCCATGTGAAGGCCGATCAGTTGGACATGCTGCCGACGCTGTTTGCACGTTGTTCAATTGCGCTGCTGATCTGCGCTGCCGTGCTGACGTTGCTGATCATCCCGATCCGCCGCATGCTGGAAAATCTTCAGGACAAAGACAGCGGGAAACCGGCTACCCACGCCTGATAACCGCCGTCACTTAACCTTTAAGCCAGTGCTATTGCGCTGGCTTTTTTTATTTTATGGGCACCTTCGCAAAGCGCACTTCAGATGTAAAAAGGGCGCGAACCCTGTCGCGCACTTCTGTCACTTTCAGGTCTGGCCGAAAATTACTGACCAGAACCGAACATATCTTTAATCCATCCCGCAACGCCCTTGCCATCTTCCTGCTGCGATTGCTGTTGCTGTTGCTGTTGTTGCTGCTGTACCGCCGCCTGCGAGGCCTGACACAGACTCTCCGGAGAATCAGTCCAGACAGGAATACTGCGTGCGCCGCCGCCGTTACAGACGAAATTCCCACTGCTATCGATGTTCATCACGCTGATGCCTTCCGGCACCTGCAGATTCAGCGGCTGCGGCATCTCATTTTCCAGATAGCGGCTGTACAACACCAGTGCACCGGTAGAACCCCAGAGTTTGGACGGGCCGTTGTTGTCGCGCCCTACCCACGTGATCGCCACCTGATTACCATCGATACCCGCGAACCAGCTGTCACGCAGTTCGTTCGAGGTACCGGTTTTGGCCGCCAGATGCAGGTTCGGGAATTTGTTCGCCAGCGCGCGGGAAGTCCCTTCAGACACCACCTGCTGCATGGCGTACATGGTCAGATAGGATGCCTGCGCCGGAATAACGCGCACCGCCTGCGGGAAGCTCTGATAGAGCACCGTACCGTCTTCAGCAATCACTGAACGCACCGCCGACAGTGGCGCTTTGTTACCGCCGCTGGCGATGGTCTGGTACTCCTGCGCCACTTCCATTGGGGTCAGGGCAATCGCCCCGAGCAGCATAGACGGCAACTGGTTCAGCGACTCTTTCGGTACACCGAGGTTAATCAGCTGTTTTGTGATGTTGTCCAGCCCGACGGCCATCCCCAGATTGACCGTGGGTACGTTCATGGAACGTGCCAACGCATCAACCAGCAACACCTGCCCCCGGAACTGGTGGTCATCGTTTTTCGGTGACCATGTCTGACCGTTGGCCAGTTTGATGGTCAGCGGCTGGTCAGCCAGCACCGTGTTCAGGCGGTATTTATCCGGCTGAGAAAGCGCCGTCAGATAGGTTGCCGGTTTGGCCAGAGACCCCACCTGGCGCCGCGCCTGCATAGCACGGTTGAAACCGGCAAACTGCGTTTCCGCACCGCCGACCATAGCCCGTACTTCGCCGGTATAGCGGTCAACAATCACCATCGCGGTTTCGATATCATTCAGGCCGCTTTTCTTACGCAGCAGTGGAATGCCCTCTTCCACGGCTTTTTCAGCGGAATCCTGCGAGATCGGGTCCAGCGTAGTGAATATTTTCACGCCGGACATGTCCTGCACTTTGTCTCCGAGCTTGGCCTGCAATTCGTTACGCACCATCTGCATAAAGGCCGGTTGCGGTGAAATCACCCCGCCTTTCGGCTGAACGCCGAGCGGACGTGCGCTGAGCATGTCATACAGCTCCTGGTCGATAACCTTCTGATTAACCAGCAAGCGCAAAACTAAATTACGACGTTCCAGCGCCAGTTTCGGGTTACGCCATGGGTTATACAGCGACGCCCCTTTCACCATACCTACCAGCAGCGCCTGCTGATCCAGGCTCAGTTCATCCACCGGACGGCCGAAGTAATACAGGCTCGCCAGCGGGAAACCGCGTATCTGATCGGAACCGCTTTGACCGAGATACACTTCGTTCAGATAAAGCTCCAGGATGCGGTCTTTGCTGTAGTTCGCGTCGACCAGAATAGCCATATAGGCTTCACGTGCTTTGCGGGTGAGGGAGCGTTCGTTGGTCAGGAACAGGTTTTTCACCAACTGCTGCGTCAGCGTACTGCCGCCCTGTACCGCATGACCGGCACTCAGGTTAGCCAGCACCGCACGGCCAATCGCCCAGAAGTTGATGCCGTCATGCTCATAGAAGTGACGGTCTTCGGTCGCCAGCAGCGTGTCGACCAGCAGATCCGGGAAACCAGCGCGTGGCACGAATAAACGCTGTTCACCGTTAGGCGACTGCAACATGGTGATCAAACGCGGGTCGAGGCGGAACAGCCCAAAGTCGCGGTTGTTATCCAGGTTTTTGATCTCGTCCAGATGATCGTTAGCGAAGATCAGACGGGCGTTGATCTGCCCCTCTTTCCCCTCCGGGAAATCGAACGGTCGGCGCAGTAAATCGATACTGTTGGCCGCGACGGTAAACTCCCCCGGACGGGTGATGCGTGTGACCTGACGGTACTGCGTGCCCTCCAGCAGGTTGATCATCTCTTTTTTGCTGTACGGCATGTCCGGTTCAAGGTTGACCTGACGCCCATAAACGGCTGCCGGTAACTGCCAAACTTTGCCGTCGATGCGGCCACGGATTTCCGTATTAAGATAGAAACCGTAAATCCCCATCAGAATGGCGAAAATAATAAACAGCTTGAACAGCAGCCAGAACCACCAGCGTTTTCTGCTGCGTGGTTTGCCACTTTTTCCGGACTTCGCCGCCTTTCTCGGTGCAGCTTTTCGGGTCATGCGAGACTCCCGGCGGTTATCTTCTTCGTAGTCGTCATCATCCGTTTCTTGATCATCTTCATAGTTGTTATCAAATTCTTCGTCATCGTCATCCCGACGATGACGAACGGGACGGGCGCGCGAAGGCTTGCGCCCTGCGGGTTTGCCTTTACGGCCAATCGGCTCGCGATCATCGCCAGACATGACAATTCTCCATAAAACCTGCTGTGTTCATAAATTGCGGCCTACTCTCTGCCTTGGTTCGTGTACTGACCAGAAGAAAGGTCTGAAAATTAGGGCCTTCTGATCATTGGTATTTTTTGGTCCGTCGCGTCGGCAGCGCCTGCGCCGGGTTATCAGGCCACGGGTGCTTAGGATAGCGGCCTTTCATCTCTTTTTGTACGTCGCGATAGGTACCCTGCCAGAACGCCGCTAAATCGGCGGTGATCTGTAACGGACGCTGCGCCGGTGAGAGCAGCTCCAGCACCACTGCAATGCGGCCTTCGGCCAGCATCGGGCTGCGCTCTTCACCAAACATCTCCTGCATCCGTACCGACAACACCGGTGGCTGGTCAGCATGATAACGGATTGGCAAACGGCTGCCAGTAGGAACGGTGTAATGCGTGGGTAATGCACTATCCAGGCGCTGACGCTGGTTCCAGTCCAGCAGGCGCGAAAGGGCATCGTGCAGGTCCACCTGCTGCAGCGCTTTCAGCGAGCGAACACCGCCTAATGAGGGCAACAACCATTGCTCCAGCCCGTCGAGCAGGCTTTCATCATCCATTGCCGGCCAGCCCGCTTCGGGCAGCCAATTCGCCGCGCAGGTCAGGCGTAAGCGCAGCTGAACCGCTGCCACCGACCACGTCAGCGCCTGTAAGCCCTGATTGCGGATCCAGTCGATGAGCGCCTGTTGTAATTCAGCGTCATCGGGTTTGGCCTGCGGATTGGCTTTGAGCACCAGTCGCCCCACCTGCCAGCGTCGCCACGCGCGCAGCGTACCCTTTTCTTCGTCCCATTCGACGGCGGTTTGCTCTTTGACAATCTGCGGCAGGCGCTCTGCCAGTTGCGCCGCATCCAGCGTCACCGCCAGTAAAATGCGCGCATCCGGGCTGTTATTCCCCTGTAGCAGCTGCGGCGCCACCAGCCAGGCGGCGCGGGTTAAGGCATCATCCTGCGGCAGAGAAGCGCCAAGGCCATTGGCCAGCAGATAGCGCCCGTCAGTGCCACGCCGCTGGGCGATGCGATCGCTGAACGCGGACGCCAGCAGCCACGGCGCGAGGGAAGCATCTGCCTGACCTTTCTTACCGGAAACCCGTTGCGCCAGCTGACTGGCGCGTCGCAGCCAGTTTCCCTGTGGGCGGCTGAGCCAGTAGTCGATATCCGGCACGCCACCGCGCGGCGGCTCTTCGAGCATCGCGGCCAGCAGTGCGGCAGTGGCGAGTGCATCAGCGCCCTGTGCATCGGCGGCAATCAGCATCGCGGCCAGACGCGGGTCGCAGCCGAGTTTTCCCATACGCTGTCCCGTGGCGGTCAGCTTGCCCTGTTTATCCGTCGCCCCCAGCGAATGCAGCAGCGCTTTGGCCGCTGCCAGCGCCGGAGCGGGCGGCATATCCAGCCAGGCGAGTTGCGTGGGCTCCTGACACCCCCACTGCAATAACTCCAGCCAGAAACTGCTGAGATCACTTTGCAGGATCTCCGCTTCAGCCTGCGCGCTCGCGCGTTCCGCCTGCTCTTTGGCAAACAGATGCCAGCATAACCCCGGCTCCAGACGCCCGGCGCGGCCTGCGCGTTGGGTCATCGATGCCTGACTGATACGCTGCGTGATGAGGCGGGTCAGGCCGCTACGCGGGTCAAACTGCGCGCTGCGTTCCAGACCGCAGTCCACTACCAGTCGGATGCCTTCGATGGTCAGACTGGTTTCAGCAATGTTGGTCGCTAATACGATTTTACGACGACCGGCGGCGGCGGGCTGAATGGCTTTCTGCTGTTGTTCCAGCGACAGCGCACCGTACAGCGGGCAAAGATCGACATCATTCGCCACTTTTCCCGCCAGCAGATTTTGTACGCGGGTGATCTCCGCGACGCCCGGCAGAAACAGCAGCATCGAGCCGCCATGCTCGCTTATCAGGCGGCTGACGATGCGCGCCACGCCGTCATCAAGCCGCTCATGGCTGGCGAGAGAAATGTAATGACGTTCAACGGGAAAACTGCGGCCTTCGGAGATAATCACTGGCGCATCCGGCAATAACGGCCCAAGGCGCACATTGTCGAGCGTCGCCGACATGATCAGAAGTTTGAGGTCATCGCGCAGGGCATTTTGTACGTCGAGCAGCAGCGCCAGCGCCAGATCGGCCTGCAGGCTGCGCTCATGGAACTCATCGAGGATCACCAGCGATACACCGCTAAGTTCAGGATCTGCCTGCACCATGCGGGTCAAAATGCCTTCGGTTACCACTTCCAGCCGGGTCGCGCCGCTGGTTTTACTTTCCGCACGCATACGGTAGCCGACGGTCTGACCGGGCATTTCACCCAACTGCTGGGCCAGACGGAACGCCACGTTTTTCGCAGCCAGTCGACGGGGCTCAAGCAACAAAATTTTCCCGGGAAGACTGGCCTGTTGCAGCAATTGCAGTGGCAGCCAGGTAGATTTCCCTGCACCGGTAGGCGCCAGCAGCAATACCTGGGGAGCACTTCGCAGCGCGGCTAAGAGCGGTTCAAGTACGGCACTGACCGGCAAAAAAGAAGACAATGAAAAACCCCATATGATTTGATTTAAAGCGCCAGCATTGTAGCATCTGTGCCTGTTTATGCTGCCAGGGAACCTGAAATGCCCGCTCAACGTCGCCTGTTTTTTGCTCTATCACTGCCACCGACATTACAAACACAGATGATTCAGTGGCGCGCCGACAATTTCCCAGCCGATACCGGGCGGCCTATCGCGGCTGCAAGCCTGCACCTGACGCTGGCGTTTCTTGGCGAAGTCAGTGAGCAGAAAGAGGCTGCGCTGCGCAGTATAGCGGGAAGAATCGACGCCAAAGGGTTCAGTCTGCAAATCGATGATGCCGGTCACTGGCCTGGCGCAGGTGTCGTTTGGCTGGGTACCCGCCGCGCGCCGCGCCCATTATTGCAACTGGCTGACATTTTGCGCTCGCACGCCGCGCGCAATGGCTGCTATCAAAGCACCCTGCCATTTCATCCGCATATTTCACTGTTTCGTGCGGCAACGCGAGCAGTTGCCATTCCGCCCACGACACCCAACTGGACGCTCGATGCCAAAGAGTTTGGGCTGTATCAGTCAATCTATGAGCGTGGCCGCACCCGCTACGCTCTGCTGCAAAGCTGGCCACTGCCTGCGCCACTTGCCTAATGTGAATCAGGAACTGTCATGTACTTCGATCCCCCGCTGCAACCCGCCACCCTTATCAAACGTTACAAGCGCTTTCTGGCCGATGTGGTGACGCCCGATGGCCGGGAATTGACGCTGCACTGCGCCAATACCGGCGCCATGACCGGTTGTGCCACGCCGGGGGATACCGCGTGGTATTCAACCTCAGACAACCCAAAACGCAAGTATGCCCATAGCTGGGAAATAACCGAAACCCGCCAGGGGCACTGGATCTGTGTCAACACGTTGCGCGCCAACCAGGTAGTGCGGGAAGCACTGGAGGCCGACCTGATTCCAGAATTATCCGCTTACACTAAGTTAACCGCTGAAGTTAAATACGGCGCCGAGAACAGCCGCATTGACCTTATGTTACAGGCGGATAATCGTTCTGACTGCTATATTGAAGTGAAATCTGTCACCTTGCTGCAACAAGGATGCGGCTTCTTCCCCGACGCGGTCACGCTGCGAGGCCAGAAGCATTTACGCGAGCTGCAAGCGATGGCGGAACAGGGACAGCGAGCAGTACTTTTTTTCGCTGTATTGCATTCAGGCATTGAAAGCGTCTCCCCGGCACACCATATTGATCCGCGTTATGCAGAATTACTGACGCAGGTACAACAAAGCGGTGTCGAAGTGATGTGTTACGGTGCCAAACTCTCTGCTGAGGGTGTCCGCCTCGCAGACCGTTTACCTCTGGCTAACCGCCAGTTTGTCGGATAACCCCTGTTATTACAGCCATCGGCGGCTATAAAAAAGGGTACGCGAATACGCTTTTCCTCACAGCGCTGTCAAGCACCTGCGATGAATAATTGCTTACCTCGTTACCTTCTGGTATTTATAGCGGCCTGATTTTTTCCCCCTTTTGGGGATCGAAATACTCAACATTATTTGGGTTGCAGTAAGGTTGCTCCGGCTTCCGCAATTTAAAGGATGATGGGTATAGTGCGTTTTATGTAGGAGAAGCATCATGCAAGAAGGGCAAACCCGTAAGACATCGTCCTTGAGCATTCTCGCCATCGCTGGGGTAGAACCATACCAAGAGAAGCCAGGCGAAGAGTACATGAACGTCGCTCAGCTGACCCACTTCAAAAAGATTCTTGAAGCGTGGCGCAATCAGCTCAGGGATGAAGTTGACCGTACCGTTACGCACATGCAGGACGAAGCTGCAAACTTCCCGGATCCGGTCGACCGTGCCGCTCAGGAAGAAGAATTCAGCCTTGAACTGCGTAACCGCGACCGCGAACGTAAGCTGATTAAAAAAATTGAAAAAACACTGAAAAAAGTGGAAGACGAGGATTTCGGTTACTGCGATTCCTGCGGCGTTGAGATCGGCATCCGCCGTCTTGAAGCTCGTCCTACCGCCGATTTGTGCATTGACTGTAAGACACTGGCTGAAATCCGCGAAAAGCAGATGGCTGGTTAAGTCTCGGGTCCCACGCGGTGCATCATGTATGCACCGCGTTCCCTCTCTAGAAGATGTTCCTGTCCTATGTCTGATTCTCACTGCGCTACGCGCTATGTTGGTCGTTTTGCTCCCTCGCCCTCCGGCGTTCTCCATTTTGGTTCCCTGATTGCCGCACTTGGTAGCTATTTGCACGCCCGTTCGATGCGGGGACGTTGGCTGGTACGCATTGACGATCTGGATCCGCCGCGTGAGATCCCGGGCTCTGCCGACAGCATTCTGGCCACACTGGAACGTTTCGGGCTGCACTGGGACGGCGAGATCGTCTGGCAGTCAAAGCGTCATGATGCCTACCTCGCCGCGCTCGATACTTTGCGCCAGCAGGGGCTAAGCTATCACTGCACCTGCACACGTCAGCGAATTGGCCAGCTTGGCGGCACCTACGATGGACATTGTCGTCATTTGGCTCTGGGTTCTGAAAACGCCGCCATCCGTTTGCGCCAGACGCGCCCGATTTATACGTTTGAAGACGATTTTCAAGGGCAGTTGCATGCCACACCAGAGCTGGCCGAAGAAGATTTTATCATTCGCCGCCGCGACGGCCTGTTTGCTTATAATCTGGCAGTCGTGGTGGATGACCACTATCAGGGTGTGAATCATATTGTGCGTGGCGCGGATTTAATTGAACCCACCGTGCGGCAAATTTCGCTTTATCAACACCTGGGCTATCCGCAGCCGGGTTATTTGCATCTGCCGCTGGCGGTGAATGCTCATGGGGACAAACTCTCCAAACAGAATCACGCCCCGGCATTACCGGAAGGTGATCCCCGTCCGGTCTTATTGAAAGCGTTACAATTTTTAGGCCAAACTCTGCCGGAAAACTGGCAGGATATGCCAGTAGATTTACTCTTACGTTGGGCGACAGACCATTGGACGCCGGCACTGATGCCGCGCCAGGATGCGAAAGCACCAGCAGATTTGACTTCGGCATTCTCAAAGTAGCCAGTGTGAGCTATGATTAGCCGCTGTTTTTGCGTCGCGTCATTTTTTTTCAGTCACTATCGAGGTGTCCCATTTTTACCCGAGTAGCCAATTTTTGCCGTAAGGTGCTAGTTCGTGAAGATAAAGTCATTCGTGAAGAAACTGCGGTGCCTGAACAGGCCCCTCTTCGCGAAGATAAAACCCATCGCGATACCACGCCCTTGGCTGAAGGCAACGTGAAGACGGCCCCAGTCCCACGCCGCGAACGCAGCGGCAGCCGCGATAACCGTGGCCGCCGGGATGAAAACGCTCACCGCAATGACCGGGGCGATCGTCGAAACACTCCCTCTTCACAGGGGGCGGGCCCGCGCCATAGCGCGAACCATGGCAACCGTCGCCCGGCCAGCGACTCACCACGTGGTGAACATCAGCCTATTATTGAGCGTTATGTCACTGAACATCCGTCCAAACCGCGTGCGTCGTTTGACTATGCGGGTGAGACGCGTGCCATCACCATTATTCCGCGCGACGAGCACAATATTTCCCGTCGTGATATCAGCGAAAACGCACTGAAAGTCCTCTACCGTCTGAACAAGTCTGGCTATGAAGCCTACCTGGTCGGGGGTGGTGTGCGTGATTTACTGCTGGAAAAGAAACCTAAAGATTTCGATATCACTACCAACGCCACGCCGGATCAGGTACGCAAACTGTTCCGCAACTGCCGTCTGGTCGGTCGCCGTTTCCGCCTTGCACACGTCATGTTCGGCCCGGAAATTATTGAAGTTGCCACCTTCCGTGGTCATCACGAACAGCTGGAAGAAGAGCCAGAAGACAAGAACTCTTCCCAGCAGGCAGTGAACGGCATGCTGCTGCGCGACAACATTTTCGGCACCATCGAAGATGACGCCCAGCGCCGCGACTTCACCATCAACAGCCTCTATTACGGCGTGGCCGATTTCACCGTGCGTGATTACACCGGCGGTCTGCGCGACTTAGAAAACGGCATTATCCGTCTGATTGGCGACCCTGAAACCCGCTACCGCGAAGATCCGGTGCGTATGCTGCGTGCCGTGCGTTTCGCCGCCAAGCTGGATATGAAGATCAGCCCGGAAACGGCAGAACCTATTCCGCGTCTGGCGACCCTGTTACAGGAGATACCGCCGGCCCGTCTGTTTGAAGAGTCGCTGAAATTATTGCAGTCCGGTTATGGTTATCAGACCTACCTGAAGCTCTGCGAATACCAGTTATTCCAGCCGCTGTTCCCGCTGATTGCCAGCCAGTTCACCGAGCAGGGCGATAGCCCGATGGAACGCATTCTGATTCAGGTGCTGAAAAACACTGACTTCCGTCTGCAAAACGATCAGCGCGTCAATCCGGCATTCCTGTTCGCTGCCATGCTGTGGTATCCGGTGATTGAACATGCACAGAAGCTGGCGCAGGAAGGCGGTCTGACCTATTACGATGCGTTCTCGCTGGCGATGAACGACGTGCTCGACGAGCAGTGCCGCTCACTGGCCATTCCGAAACGTATTACGACGCTGGTGCGTGACATCTGGGCCTTGCAACTGCGCCTGTCGCGCCGTCAGGGTAAACGCGCGCATAAACTAATGGAACATCCTAAGTTCCGCGCCGCCTTCGATTTACTGGCACTGCGTGCAGAAGTAGAACAGCATCGTGAATTGCAGAGCCTGACTGAATGGTGGAGCGAGTTCCAGGAAGCGACACCGGCCTCGCAGAAAAACATGCTGGGTACGCTGGGCGATGACGTCGCTCCGCGCCGCACCCGTACGCGTCGTCCGCGCAAGCGCGCACCGCGTAAGGAAAGCGGTCAATGATCCGGGTCTACATTGCGCTGGGCAGTAACCTTGCTAAGCCTGTAGACCAGGTTAACTGTGCGCTGGAAGCTCTGGCGCACATGCCCCGCACCAAACTGGTGGTCTGTTCCCCGTTTTACCGCAGTAAACCGCTAGGTCCGCAAAATCAGCCCGATTTTCTCAACGCGGTGGTGGCCCTTGATAGTCAGTTACCCGCTGAAGAGCTGCTTGATGCCACTCAGGCGATTGAACAGAATCAGGGACGCGTACGTAAAGCCGAGCGCTGGGGCCCACGTACGTTGGATTTAGACATGCTGCTGTACGGCAACCAGACGATCGCCACCGAACGGTTAACTGTGCCGCATTACGACATGAAGAACCGTGAGTTTATGCTTTACCCGCTGGCGGACATTGCACCGGAACTGATTTTCCCCGATGGAGAATCTCTGCAGGAGATCTTGACCCGCGTCCCACGCAATGGTCTGGAACGCTGGTAACCCTTCCCCATTTATTCTGTCCGAACTTCTACCCGCAATCCCCCTTCAGCCCGGTTACGATATACCACGTGAAGCCCGTGCAGTTGCGCGATACGCTTCACAATCGATACCCCCAGACCACTGCCTGTCTGCTCCTGCCCCGGCGGACGGTAAAAACGCTCGCCCAGCCTTGCCAGATGTTCATCTGAAATCCCCGGCCCCTGATCTTCGACATCGATGCCCTGCTGGTTCAGCCGTACAGTCACAGTCGATCCTGCCGGTGAATAGCGCACCGCGTTGTCCACCAGATTGCGTAACATCAGGGACAGTAACAGGGATTGCCCCTGCATAGGCGCCGGTGCATCACTCTGTTCAAACCGTAATGCGATGCCTTTAGCATGGGCAGCCGCGTCCTGCACGCCCAGGTTTTGTGAAATCAGCCCTGCCCAGTCAATGAGTTCCAGCTCATCCAGGCTGCTGAAAGATTCAAGCCTGGAGAGCGTCAAAAGCTGATCGACCAGTCTTGTGGCGCGGTCGATGCTGGTGGTGAGATTTTGCAATGCATGTTCACGCATTTCGGTATCATCACCGGAAAGCTGCACCACTTCGGTTTGTACCCGCAGGGCGGCCAGGGGGCTGCGCAGTTCATGGGCTGCGTCCGAGGTAAAACGTCGCTCGCGTACCAGCATATCGCCGGTACGGATGAACAGTGAGTTAAGGGATTCCACCAGTGGCAGCACTTCGCAGGGCACGCGGTCGGTAGAGATAGGCGAGGCATCATCCGGTGCGCGTCGCCCAAGATCGTCTGCCACACGGCGCAGCGGCCGCAGCTCCAGACCGATCATCACCATCATTGCCAACAGCAATATTGGCAAACAGGCCAGCCAGGGCAACAGCTGCCCAGAGACCAGGTTCCATGCCATGTCATTGCGGTAATCGTATTCCTGCCCCACGGCGATGCGAAAACGCCCGTCAGTAGTGGTCAGCCACAGCAGTCGCCATTGGTCGTCATCGTTATTAATTTCGCTGTCAGTAAAGCCCTGAGTATTTTTATCAAAGCGGATCTTCCTGCCATTTTCGCCGTCGTTAAGCAGCATCTTGCCTTGCAGATCAAAGATGGCAAACGTCAGAGCGTCATCATCGGTATGGCCGCGCTCGCCTTTACGCACCAGCTTTTTCGTCTCAGGCAGGCGCACTTCATGATTTTGCAGCAACATATCGCCCACGCCGGTGGCTGCCAGCCGTTTGGCGAACAGCATCTGTTGTGTATCAAAGACTTCGTTGATGTTGTGACGGGTCTGATGCCAAGCCACGAGCGATGCCACCAACCAGGTGACCAGCGCCAGCATGCCAAACAGCAGGATCAGGCGCAGGCGTAAACTGAGATTTCTGAAACGCGACTTCACGCATTTTCTCCGGCGGCGTTGTCTGCTACATCGTTCATGGCATCCCCGAGGGTATAACCGACGCCGTGAACGGTGCGGATAAAACCGTTACCCAGCTTTTTACGCAGATGATGAATATGCACTTCGACGGCGTTGCTGCTAACGTCATCATCCCAGTTGTAGAGTTTTTCCTGAATCAGTGGACGTGGTAAGACGCGGCCTTTGTTATTGAGGAACAGCTCAAGCACCGTGATTTCACGCGGGGTCAGCACAACCGGCTCGCCATTGATGGCGATGCTGCGCAGCGCCGGGTCAAATTCCAAAATACCGTGGGTAATTTTCGGCGTAATTTGCCCGTGACGGCGGCGGATCAAAGCCTGCAAACGTGCTGCCACTTCCACCAGTGCAAAGGGCTTACACAGATAATCGTCGGCGCCGGCCTGCAACCCGCTAACCCGTTGTTCAAGGGCATCGCGGGCGGTAAGAATCAAGACCGGCGTATCTTTTCCGGCCTGACGCCACGCTTTAAGCAGCTGCATACCGTCCATTCCCGGCAGGCTGAGATCGAGGATCACGGCATCATAAGGCGCGCTGTCGAGCGCCGCCTTGCCAACCAGCCCGTCAGTGAACCAGTCGAGCGTGAAACCCAGCTTCCCCAACCCGGCTCGGATACCGTCACCGATCATCTTGTCGTCTTCTATCAGCAGAATGCGCATAGTCTCCTCAATATCCTCAGACTTCCATGTCCCTATTATACGCCAGGCTTATTAAGCGGTTCTTAAGATGTTCGGAACTTCACTATCTGCTTGTCAGGTCATACAGTAGAATGCTTGCAAGATATTCACAGTATGAATTGTTCACAGGAAGATCCCATGAAAGCTACCACCCTGAGTCAGTTACGCCAGTGGAAACAAGACAACCATAAGTTCGCCACCCTCACCGCCTACGATTCCAGCTTTGCCCAACTGTTCGCGGAACAGGGCGTCAATGTGATGCTGGTTGGCGATTCGCTCGGCATGGTCATGCAGGGCAATGATTCCACCCTGCCGGTCACCATCGAAGAGATTGCCTACCACACACGCTGCGTGCGCCGTGGTGCACCGCTGGCGTTGTTGCTGGCTGACCTGCCCTTCATGACATATGCCACGCCGGAGCAGGCTTTTGCCAGCGCCGCCGTGCTGATGCGCGCCGGTGCCAACATGGTAAAATTGGAGGGCGGAAGCTGGCTGTGCGACACGGTGAGAATGCTCACCGAGCGCGCCGTACCGGTGTGCGGCCATCTGGGTCTGACGCCGCAGTCGGTGAATATTTTCGGCGGGTATAAAGTCCAGGGGCGCGATGAAGTGGCCGCCAATTTGTTAGTCAATGATGCGCTGGCACTCGAAGAGGCTGGTGCACAGTTGCTGGTGCTGGAGTGCGTGCCGGTCGACCTGGCGCGCCGCGTAACGGAAGAGCTGTCGATTCCGGTGATTGGCATCGGTGCCGGTAACGTTACCGACGGTCAGATCTTAGTGATGCAGGATGCACTGGGGATTACCAGCGGCCATACAGCTAAATTTGTTAAAGATTTCCTTAGCGAAGCCGGCGATATCCGCAGCGCCGTACGCCTTTATGTCGATCAGGTTGCTCAGGGAATTTATCCGGGCGAAGAACACAGCTTCAAATAAGAAAGGTTATCCACGTGCTTATTATTGAAAACGTTCCGCTGCTGCGCCGTGAAATTCGCTTTTACCGCCAGAACAATAAACGCATTGCGCTGGTACCGACCATGGGCAATTTGCACGAAGGCCACATGACGCTGGTGGAAGAAGCCAAGGCGCGCGCTGATGTCGTGGTGGTGAGTATTTTTGTTAACCCGATGCAATTTGAACGCCCGGACGATCTCGAACGTTACCCACGCACCCTGCAGGAAGATTGCGAGAAGCTGAACAAACGCGGCGTGGATCTGGTGTTCGCCCCCTCGCCTGCCGATATCTATCCGAAAGGGCTGGCGACGCAAACGCAGGTCGATGTGCCGGTACTCTCCACGATTTTGGAAGGGGCCAGCCGTCCGGGCCATTTCCGTGGTGTTTCTACCATCGTCAGCAAATTGTTCAACCTGGTACAGCCCGACGTGGCCTGTTTCGGCCAGAAAGACTTCCAGCAACTGGCGCTGATTCGCACCATGGTGGAAGACATGGGTTATGACCTTGAGATTGTCGGTGTACCTACGGTACGCGCGAAAGACGGTCTGGCGCTGAGTTCACGTAATGGTTATTTGACGCATGATGAGCGTAAAACGGCGCCACAGCTGGCCAAAATCATGAATCAGCTGGCAGAGCGCCTGAGTCAGGGCGAGCGTCATACCGAAGAGATGCTGGAAGAGACGGCGCAGAAACTGCGTGAAGCCGGTTTCACGCCGGACGAACTGTTTATCCGCGACGCCAAAACCTTGCAGAACTTGAGCGTAGACAGCACGTCAGCGGTGATCCTGATGGCCGCCTGGCTTGGCAAAGCGCGGTTAATTGATAACCAGCAGGTTGATCTTACGCAGTAGACAGCGCAGGTCAGATAGGCAACTATGTGAGTCATCGGACGCATGAGATTTTTAGTCTCTCAGTCAGGCAGGTTCTCAGACTTTTTACGTCAGTAAGGGCAGAAGAAATGGTACGCACAATGTTACAAGGTAAGCTGCATCGGGTGCATGTGACTCAGGCAGATTTACACTATGAAGGCTCCTGCGCCATCGATCAGGATTTCCTCGACGCCTCAGGAATTTTGGAATACGAAGCCATCGATATTTATAACGTTGATAACGGTCAGCGTTTTTCGACCTACGCCATCGCCGCTGAACGCGGCTCGCGTATTATTTCGGTCAACGGCGCCGCAGCACGCTGTGCCTGCGTCGGCGACCTGCTGATTATCTGCTCCTATGTGCAGATGTCGGACGTTGAAGCCCGCAAGCATCAGCCAAAAGTGGCCTATTTCGAAGGTGAAAACCAGCTGAAACGCACCGCGAAAGCCGTGCCGGTTCAGGTGGCGTAAGCTTTCAAGCCTGTCAAAAACCATAAAGAGACGGGGCATGGATTGCCCCGTTTCTTATTGCCTCATACGTTCAAAGATCAACTACGCAGACCGCGCCCACGTTCAATCAAATACCACGCCAGCAGATAAAACACCGCGATAAACGCCACCAATACGCCCATGGTAAATACCAGGGGTACGTCTGAAATCCCCAGGAATCCATAGCGGAAACCACTGATCATATAAACGATCGGGTTCAGCTTGGAGACTGCCTGCCAGATTGGCGGCAACAGGGAGAGCGAGTAAAATACTCCGCCCAGATAAGTCAGCGGCGTCAGCACGAAAGTCGGGATCAGACTGATATCATCAAAACTGGTCGCAAATACTGCGTTCAACAAGCCGCCCAGCGAGAACAGGATCGCCGTCAACAGCAGCGTGAGTGCAATCACCCACCAGGAGTGGATCACCAGCGGTACGAAGAACAATGAAATCGCCGTGACCAGAATTCCGACACAAATCCCGCGTGCCACACCACCGCCCACATAACCGGCAATAACGACATGCGTCGGCACCGGTGCCACCAGCAATTCTTCAATGTTTCGCTGGAACTTGGCGCTGAAAAATGACGACGCCACGTTAGCGTAGGAGTTCGTAATAACCGCCATCATGATCAGACCCGGCACGATAAATTGCATGTAGGTGAAGCCGTGCATGCTGCCGATCTGCGAACCAATCAGGTTACCGAAGATGATAAAGTAGAGGGTCATGGTAATAACCGGTGGTACCAGCGTCTGGATCCAGATGCGCCCAAACCGGTTAATCTCTTTCATCCAGATACTTTTGAGTGCCACCCAATACAATTGCGACATTATTTTGTTTCCTCACTGCCGTTCACCAGGGTGACAAACAGCTCTTCCAGACGGTTAGCTTTGTTACGCATACTCAGTACCTGCACGCCCTGATTGCTCAGCTGACTGAACAACGAGTTCAGACCCTGCTCGCGCATCACTTCCACTTCGAGGGTGGAGGTATCGGTCAGATGACTGCGATACCCTTCCAGATGCGGCAGTGCACTTTTCGGTGCTAAATCAAGGATAAACGTTTCGGACTTCAGCTTGGAGAGCAGCGCTTTCATACTGGTGTTTTCCACCAGCAGGCCGCCCTGAATGATGCCGATATTGCGGCACAGCATTTCGGCTTCTTCCAGATAGTGCGTGGTCAGGATGATGGTGGTGCCCTGCACGTTCAGCTCTTTGAGGAAGCCCCACATAGAACGGCGCAGTTCAATGTCCACACCGGCAGTCGGTTCGTCGAGGATCAACAGTTTTGGCTCATGCATCAGCGCACGGGCGATCATCAGACGGCGTTTCATCCCGCCAGAAAGCATGCGTGAACGCTCGTTGCGCTTGCCCCATAAATCCAGCTGCGTGAGGTATTTCTCGGCGCGCTGCAACGCCAGCGGGCGAGGAACGCCGTAATATCCTGCCTGGTTCACCACCACCTGCATGACGGTTTCAAACGGGTTGAAGTTGAACTCCTGCGGCACCAGCCCGAGCTGGCGCTTGGCGTTAACAATATCCTTATCAATGTCGTAACCAAATACCCGAACCTTGCCTGCCGACTTGTTCACCAGCGAGCTGATGATACCAATAGTAGTGGATTTCCCGGCACCGTTAGGGCCAAGCAGGGCGTAAAAATCCCCTGCTTCCACTTTCAGGTCAATGCCGCGCAAAGCCTGCACGCCACCGGCGTAGGTCTTGGTTAACTTCTCCAGTTCTAATGCGTATGTCATAAGTGGAGCTTACCTTGTGTAGAGAACCTTGTTATAAATTCTGGCGTTAAGATTTGATCATCATTGGAGATGCTGAATCGGTTTTAAAAAGCGTTGCGTTGCCCTATATTAACCCATCGCTGTTAGTTGGTTACAGGCTATTAACTTCCATGAACGAGATTGAAACACTTAAAAGTAATAACGCCCTTTGGTCAAAAACCATGGTGGAAGAGGACCCAGGTTTCTTCGCGCGTCTCTCCGAATCGCAAAAACCCCGCTTTCTGTGGATCGGCTGTTCTGACAGCCGCGTTCCCGCCGAGCAGCTGACCGGCCTTGAGCCAGGCGAGCTGTTTGTGCACCGTAACGTGGCGAATCTGGTGATTCACACCGACCTCAACTGTCTGTCCGTGGTGCAATACGCCATCGACGTACTGCAAGTCGAGCACGTGATCATCTGTGGTCACTACGGCTGCGGCGGCGTGCAGGCGGCAGTTGAAAACCCGGAACTCGGGCTTATCAACAACTGGCTGCTACACATTCGTGATATCTGGTACAAACATAGCTCGCTGCTTGGCGAACTCTCTCCGGACCAGCGTCTGAACAAGTTGTGTGAACTGAACGTGGTTGAGCAGATTTACAACCTCGGTCACTCAACGGTGATGCAGTCGGCGTGGAAGCGTGGGCAGAAAGTCTCCTTGCACGGCTGGGTGTACGGTATTCAGGACGGGCGTCTGCGCGATCTTGAAGTGACCTCCACCAACCGCGAAACGCTGGAACAACGTTACCGCCAGGGTGTTTCCGCCCTGCTGCATGGCAATCCGCAGTAACTGTACAAAAGATTAAAAAGCAAAAGGCACATTATGTGCTTTTTTTTGTGCCTTTTTTCCGAGCATTACAGTGACTTGAAATAAAATCATTGAGTTAACTACTACTGCAAGCAGGCTTAAACGCCAATAGTGTGGACACTATGTGGACGTTAATCCGGTTTTCCTCTTCAAAGGATAAAACGAAATTGCATCTTGCAAAAAGTCCGGCGAAAAATGCCCATATGTCGTTGTTTGCTGAATGTTTGCATGACCCAAAATTTTTTGCAGTGTAAGAATGTTTCCGCCGTTCATCATGAAATGCATAGCAAAAGTGTGACGCATTACGTGTAGTGCTTGCCCTTTAGGTAGGTCCGGTTTTGCTGCTTTTAAATGTTGCCTAAAACTCGCGCAATCAGCGTCAGGAAATAACAATCCAGACTTACGGGTAGCGGGCTCCTCAGGTGACATAATCAGTATGTCGGTAGAATACCGCATCCAACCTCGCACGGTCAGCAAACTTTCCTGATGTAAGGGCACAAAAAAAATCCCCGTTATTCGAGGCTTTTTGATTTGCAGTTATCTGAAATGGTTATAAAGAATAAATGTAGATAAAGACATTGATACTATACAGGTAGAAGCTCATTAAGATTGTGGATGGATCATCGCCATTACGTGTTCAAACATCCTGCTCTGCGGATCAGCTAATTCATTTACCAACGTGAAATGATTATGCTCCAGGTCCTCAATTAACTGGACGTCTAACCCCCTATCTTGGCAGGCTGCATAATAAGCTTGAGTTTGATTTTTAAATCCACATGTCTCCTTAGCGCCAACGCTGAGCAAAACCTTCGGCGCATGTGAAACTTCTGGAAGCAGAAACAAAGGACTCAGTAATTTTGCTTGCTCTGGGATCTGGCGCATCCAGTCATTAATGTAGATATCGCATAGTGGACGTATATCAAACAACCCACTTAGTGCTATTGCGCCCTTGATAACATTGGTTGGTACCCGATATGATTGCTGCCAATCATCAGCGATCAACATGCCTGTAAGATGTCCACCGGCTGAGCTTCCCCCAACGAAAATACGCTCTGGATCTACACCAAACTGGGCACTATGGTGATAAAGCCAAGCAATTGCACTACGCACTTCACGCACAATTTCTGCCAGTGTTGCTTCTGGTTGCAGTGTATATTCCAGCGTCGCCAATGCAACATTGTGTTGGGTAAAAGAATAAGCCATTGAGCAGGCATCTTCTTTAGTTTGCGAATGCCAGTATCCCCCGTGAATAAAGACAAATAGCGGAGCGGGTTGCTTGGCAGCAGGAAAAAGATCCAAACGTTCGGCTTTACCCATACCATAATGTAGATCGTAAATACCTGCAGTTGAGGATTTAGCCTGCTCGGCCAATGTAGAGTATTGTGCCATACAGCCATCAAAATCACTGACCGATTGACGGGCGTTATACTGAATAGCTCGTAACTCCAGATTTTCAAAGTTCAAATCAATATTCATTGTCGTTCCCTCTTTTTCACTGATTCAGAGTCAGTATGGTCTGACTATAATCACCAAGCTTATTAGGCAATAAATGTTATTGGATGGAGAAGCAGTAATGCCAACAAGAAAATATTCTATCTAATTAGGGGAATTGCGCTATTTCCTCCAACTGACGCACTTAAGTCAGGCGAATGAAAAACTCAGTCTTGAAATTCATTGCTCACATCAGGGTGTACTAATCAACGGGGTGCAGGTCAGTTACCTGAAGCATTAAGATAAGAAAGGCAAAGAATACAAACAGTAAATGGAGTTTTTGGAGGGTTAAAACAGACAAGGCCCCTTCTGGGGCACTCCATGTAAAGCCACTTATTGAGGAAGTGGATTTACATGATTTTTCTCAACGTAGTCAATGTGTGAACATCGATTGAAATAAATCCTTTTATTTCAATTTTTTGAAGCTATTTTCAGACGGTGTGCTCTGTCATAACGCGGGAAGACGATGACTGATCACTCGTCGAGCATGACCACTTTGCCAACATATGGCAGATGACGGTAACGCTGGGCATAGTCGATACCATAGCCGACCACAAACTCGTCGGGGATAGCGAAGCCGACGTATTCGACTTTCACGTCCACTTCACGGCGCTGAGGTTTATCCAGCAGTGTACAGATAGCCAGCGATTTAGGACCGCGCAGTTGCAGCAGTTCACGCACTTTGCTCAGCGTGTTGCCGGAGTCGATGATGTCTTCAACGATCAGCACATCTTTACCGCGGATATCTTCGTCGAGATCTTTGAGAATTTTGACATCACGGGTTGTGGACATACCATTGCCGTAGCTGGACGCGGTCATAAAATCCACTTCGTGGGATACGTCAATGGTGCGACACAGGTCAGCCATGAACATGAACGAGCCGCGCAGCAGCCCCACCAGCACCATATCGCTGCCGCTGTCACGGTAGTGTTCGGTGATCTCACGGCCTAATTCGGCGATGCGGGTTTTGACTTCCTGCTCGGAAATCATGACGTCTACTCTGTGTTTCATATAAAGCCTAACCACCTGAATTTGGGATATTTATCGCCATTACATCGGGTAATGGCGACCTTGAAGCGGAAAGGATTATAACAAAGAACCCGGTGATGGGTAACGCCGGTGCATCAACCAATGCCAGCCTGATGTAAATCATGCAGATTTATCGCCCCGACCAGAATGCCATTGCTGTCCACCACCGGCGCCGCACTGATGTTCTGCTGATGGAGAGCCTCAAGTGCTTCACCAGCCCGCCACTGTGCCGGTAACTGGTATCCCGGGCGGGTCATGGCGTTGCTCAACGGCTCATTCAAACTATGGCCCTTGACCAGCCATCGGCGCAAATCACCATCAGTGAAGACCCCCACCACATGCCGCTGTGCGTCACATACAGCGATCAAACCGAGGCCGGTACGGCTCAGCTCCAGCATGGCGTTCATGACATTGTCTTCACTGCCAATGACCGGCAGGCGATCCCCCGTACGCATCAAATGATGAACGCGATTAAGCAGTTTAGCCCCCAGACTGCCGCCGGGATGGGAACGGGCAAAATCCTCGGCACCGAAACCACGGTGACGCATCAGCGCCATCGCCAGCGCATCGCCCATCATCAATGTATTAACCGCACTGGAGGTAGGGGCCAGGCCCATCGGGCAGGCTTCACGCTCAACACTCACGTCAATGACAGCATCGGCTGCATGGGCCAACGGAGAATCTTTAGCACCCGTAATGGCGATCAGTTTGGTGTTATTTTCTGCCAGCAGCGGCAGCAGCATATCCAGCTCTTTGGCACGACCGGAATAGGAGATAAAAATCAGCACGTCCTGGCTGCCAATCATCCCTAGATCGCCATGCAGCGCTTCTGCCGGATGCACAAAAAACGCTGGCGTACCGGTACTGGCGAGCGATGCGGCAATTTTTTTACCAATGTGTCCGGATTTTCCCATTCCCGACACCACCGCTTTACCGGTGCAATTCAGCAGCAACTGGCAGGCGCGGACAAAGCTCTCATCCAGCCGGTCGAGCAATCGTTGTGCTTCTTCAATTTCGATTTCCAGCGTTTCGCGTGCATAGTCCAGCAGCGATTTATTCATCTTCTTCTCTCCCGAGAATGGGGTGACTACGTTGTTTTTCGACGGACTCAGGCCGACACGGTAAAGCCCAGCATCATGCCGGTATCTTCATGCTCCAGCAGATGGCAGTGCGCCATATAAGCCTGCTGTTTATCCGCCAGATGATTGAAACGCACCAGCACTTCGCTGCGCGCCCCTTCAACCCGCACAATATCTTTCCAACCTGCACGATGGGCTGCCACCGGCTGACCATTTTCAGAAAGTATACGGAACTGCGTGCCGTGGATATGGAAAGGATGCAGCATCATGTCGCCCTCCCCAGAGATCGTCCACTTCTCATGCTGGCCCTGTTTGACGTCAAAAGCGGGCGCATTCATATCGTAGGCTTTGCCGTTGATTTTGTTGCCGCTCATGAAATCAAATTTACCGGCGCTCTTCTGCATGTCCATTCCGGCCATATCGCCGTGAGCATCGTGTGACATCCCCGGCATCGACGCCATATCATGACTTTTGCCTGCATCACCGTGGTCCATGCTCATACCCGCCATTGCGCCATGACCATAGCGTTCCATCAGCGCGGTCATCCCTTGCTGGTCGAGTTGTGGATCCATCGACAGTTGCAGCCAGCGGGTTGGCAGACCATCGGCGGAAACCAGTTCTGGCATGTTGATTAATGTATCTGGAATCGACTCAGCCCCCATCGTCAGCGTCGTCTGAATACGCAGCATTGGCAGTGGCTGGTCAAAAGGGGCCAACGTCATGCCCATTTGTTTGACCGGAAGAGTGACAATATCAAAGGGTTTATTGCCCTGACACTCCACCAGCACTTCAAAGCGTTCACCCATCAGCATCGGAAGTTCAGTCACTTTTACCGGTTCAGCGAGGAACCCGCCGTCACTGGCGATCACGTAAAGTGGACGCCCGTCACTGGTGGCAATATTGAGCGAACGGGCATTGCAGCCGTTCAGCAGACGCAGGCGTACCCAACCGCGCGACACACCATGCTGCGGATAGACTGCGCCATTAGTCAGCATGTGATCACCAAACCAACCGATAGCGGCGGTCATCACATCCATCTTGTAGTCAATCTGCCCGGCGTCATTAAGGCGTTTATCCTGAAAGATCAGTGGAATATCATCCACGCCCCAACGGGAAGGCAGCTGGAGTTTGTTCCCTTCGGTATCTTCAATCAGCACCAGTCCGGCCAACCCCATCGCGACCTGATAGCCACTGGTTTGGTGCGGATGCGGATGAAACCAGCAGGTCGATGCGGGTTGATCGAGCTGGAACTGCACGGTGCGGCTGGCGCCAGGAGCGATCACGCCCTGCGGCCCCCCATCGATATCGCCGGGGATTTCCAGCCCGTGCCAGTGAACCGTACTGGCGACATCAAGATGGTTATTGATCGTGACCTTGACTGGCTCACCGCGCTGAATACGCAGCGCCGGGCCCAGCAGACTGCCATTAACGCCCCAGGTTTCAGTATTCACACCGGGTAAAAACTGGCTCTGCCCGCGCTGTAAATTGAGGGTAAAGCTACCGTCGAAATTCGCCTTGAGGATCGGAGGGACCTGCAGCACCGGGCGGTCGGCGGCCAACGCCAGTCGGCTCCAGCCTGGCAACGTAGTGGCTGCGCCCATCAGCGTAGTCCATTTGATAAAATCGCGACGATGCATATTCAGATCCTTTTGGCGGTTGGCGCGCAGAGTAAAAACGTCAGCCTAAACCCTCCACTAAGGGTAAGGTCAAGCCGCAGAGCGGATAAAAGAAATTTAGTGTGACTCAGGGCAAATATGTTAACGTCTTTTAATTCTATTAGAGCCCCTTTTCCTATTAAAAGAACAATGTGATGAAAAGAACCACGCTGACTTTGCTGTTGCTGACCCTGCTCGGTTTCTCCTCTGCCAGTCAGGCATTAAGTGAATCGGAAGCTGAAGATTTGGCGGACCTGACCGCAGTCTTTGTTTATCTGAAAAATAATTGCGGCTATGACCAACTGCCCAATGCACAAATTAAACGCGCGATTGTGTTCTTTGCCCAGCAAAACCGCTGGGATCTGACCAATTACAGCAGCTTTAATATGCAGGCAATGGGCGAGGACAGTTATCGCGATCTCAGCGGAATTGCCGTCGCCACACCAACGAAATGTAAATCGCTGGCGCGTGACTCGCTGAGCCTGCTGGCCTACTCGAACTGATCGTTATTTCCCGGCGGGGATAATTTTCGCCGCCGCATCTCTTGTCCTCCCCTCTTTCAGCCCTCAGCTACACTTACTCCATTCATTTTAAACATCCCCCTCTGAGCGGAATTCAACCGTGCATAGCAGGGTAATGTTGGCTATTATGTTGCCCCCATTTTTCAAGGCTGTGAATACTCAGGAGAAGACCGCAATATGTCCCATGATCTATCACAAAAGCGCTCACAAAAAGAAATATGGTTTGAGACTCTGCATGCCAATTTTGGCCAATATTTCAGTGTCGAAAAAGAGCTGTATCGTGATAAAACCGAGCACCAGGATCTGGTGATTTTCGAGAACGCCGCGCTCGGTCGCGTGATGGCGCTGGACGGTGTGGTGCAAACCACTGAACGTGATGAATTCATTTATCACGAAATGCTGACCCACGTGCCGCTGCTGGCTCATGGTAAGGCAAAAAAAGTGCTGATCATCGGTGGTGGTGATGGTGGAATGCTGCGCGAAGTGTGCCGCCATCAGGGTGTGGAATCGGTCACGATGGTGGAAATTGATGCCGGTGTGGTGGAGTTTTGCCGCCAGTATCTGCCCAACCACAGCGCCGGAGCCTATGATGATGCCCGCTTTAACCTGGTGATCGACGACGGCGTTAACTTCGTCAACCAGACCGCTGAAACTTATGATGTGATTATCTCTGACTGTACCGACCCTATCGGTCCCGGGGAGAGTCTGTTTACGTCAGCATTTTATGAAGGCTGCGCACGCTGCCTGAAGCCGGGCGGGATTTTCGTCGCACAAAACGGCGTTTGCTTCCTTCAGCAAGATGAAGCGGTCAACAGTCACCAAAAACTGAGCCACTACTTCGGTGACGTCAGTTTCTATCAGGCTGCGATACCCACCTATTACGGCGGCATTATGACCTTTGCCTGGGCGACCAATAACCCGGAATATCGCCAGATTGACACTCATACTTTGCAGACACGTTTCGACGCCGCAAACCTTGTGTGTCGTTATTACAATCCGGCTATTCATCACGGCAGCTTTGCCCTGCCACAATATTTACTGAATGCCCTGTCAGCCGCGCGCTGATACTGCATCCATAAGGGGGTGAACTAAATTGCAAAAGCTGAAACTACATGGCTTCAATAACCTGACCAAAAGCCTGAGTTTTTGTATCTACGATATCTGTTATGCCAAGACGGCTGACGATCGTGATGGCTATATCGCCTACATTGACAAAGAATATAACGCCAATCGTTTGACTGAAATTCTCACCGAAACCTGCTCGATCATCGGTGCGAATGTCCTAAACGTGGCACGACAGGATTACGAACCGCAGGGAGCCAGCGTCACAATATTAGTGAGCGAAGAACCCGTAGATCCGCGCGATGTGGATACCACTGAGCATCCAGGCCCGTTGCCAAATTCAGTGGTGGCTCACCTCGATAAGAGCCATATCTGCGTTCATACCTATCCGGAAAGTCATCCCGAAGGCGGACTCTGTACGTTCCGCGCAGATATTGAAGTCTCAACCTGCGGTGTTATTTCCCCGCTTAAAGCCCTGAACTACTTAATTCATCAGTTGGAATCGGACATTGTCACCATTGATTATCGTGTACGTGGTTTCACCCGCGACGTGAATGGCGTCAAGCATTACATCGATCACTCCATTAACTCGATTCAGAACTTCATGTCGAAAGATATGAAAGCGCTGTACGACATGATGGATGTGAATGTGTATCAGGAAAATATTTTCCATACCAAAATGATGCTTAAAGAGTTCGATCTCAAACATTATCTGTTTAATGCCAAGCCAGATGAATTGAGTGCGGCTGAACATAAAGAGATCACCGATCTGCTCTACAAAGAGATGCAGGAAATTTATTACGGCCGTAATTTGCCGTCGATGTAAATTTCACGCAAGATAAACATCATTGAAAGGCCGCGCACGTAAGTGCGCGGCCTTTTTAATTTGACTTAGTGACGAAAGAGGCTAGATTTATTCATGCAGAATTCTGGCCTTTTATCACGAAAACCACCAGAAGCCCCATTTTATAAAAACTTAACTCAAATTGATCGGAAAATGATCTGTGCAATAAGGCAAATTATCAGAATACATAAAACTCATTAACTCAAATAGATATAACAAATCACTTATAATTCCCCTTATTACTTTCCCATTGATCTTATTTGACCAAAAAATGAATAGAGCCTTCTTTATCTCTCTTATCTTGCGTTAACATCCCGCCGCTGTTTTTAAAATCACCCTTCCTAATCACCTGCACGCAGAAATAATAAAATGATCATCTGTAATTTAAAGACCGTATCCAGCCTGCTGGTCGCGAGTTCTTTATTGGTTTCCGGGGTTTCCCGGGCCGGGGAAAGTTTGTTCAGCAATAATACCGACGGAACGCGCCACTATGTCAGTTATGGCGCGGAATATTATAAATGGGATGAGTCCGTCGATAATATGGACGGCAAATATGTTGCAGAGCACGGCCCCCGCCTGCGGGTAAATTTCGGCGCGAATAACTATCTCGACGCCCCATCAGGCTTACTCAAAGCCTGGGATATGAGCCTGATGTTTGGCATCGTGAACTATAAAGGCAGCACCCTGGATGATCAGGCCAACGTTCCCGATGGCTCGCTGAAAGGCAAATCCTACTACACCGGTTACAGCGCCGATATTACGCGCGGCTACCGTTTCCGCGCGTCTGAGAACCTCTCTTTTGATGTCAAAAGCAGCGCTGGCGGTCAGGTCTGGCTGCGTAATATCCGCTCCGACGATGTCTATATCGCTTCTGAAAACCGCACTCAGCAATACAGTGCGCTGGAAGTCTCCTTGCAACCCTATGCCAAAGCGGCGCTGGGGGCTAACTGGCAGATGACGTCCGACTCAAGGTTAAGTCTTGAAGGCGGTACGCTTTACCCTATCGCGACCTGGACGCACAGCAATCAGGGTGGCGTCTGGCTGCAACCGAAATCTCGCCTGTCGCCGTTCACCAGCCTGACCTGGAATATCAATAAAGATATGTTTATTAAAGCATCCTATGTTCATCAGAAATATGGCAAGTCTGACGAGAAACAGGGTCAGCTGAACGGGCGTGATGTCGGTTATTATCAATCGGCCACGACCGCCTCAACGCTCGGTCTGGAATTTGGTTTTTACTTCTGATACGTGCTCACAACGAGATTGTTCCGGTGTAATTCGCCGGAACAATCGCTTATCTTTAAAACCTTCTTCTTTACAGGCTTACCTTTCCAATGGATCGTTTTGCAACGCTGTTTGGTGTTATCGCCATTTTGCTGTGGAGCATGAGCGTGGCGCTCACCCGCAGTCTGGCAGAAGCGCTTGGGCCTTTCGGTGCGGCGGCCTCTATTTACACGGTCAGCGGCATAATGGTGTGGATGGCTAGCGGTAAACCCACGCTGCGCGGTCAATCCCCTGCCTATCTCATTCTATGCGGTTTACTGTTTGTGTTTTATATGGTGGCGTTTTCGCTGGCCATTGGTTTAGCGCATAGCCGTCAGCAAACGCTGGAGCTCGGGCTGATCAACTATTTATGGCCCAGCCTGACGCTGCTGTTTGCGGTGCCGCTGTTGAAATTAAAAGTACGCTGGTGGATGTGGCCCGGTGCCGCACTGGCATTTGCCGGTGTGCTGTGGGCGATAAGCGGCGGCCATGGGCTGGATGTGCATCAGCTGCTGCGCAATGTGCGCAGTAACCCGGTGGCTTACGGGCTGGCCTTTGGCGCGGCGATTGCGTGGGCGCTCTACTCCAATCTGGTGCGGATATTCAGTAAAGGCACGGGGGTGTTACCGCTGTTCCTGCTGGCAACCGGTGCGGTGCTGTGGGCGCTTTATTTCACCTATTCGTCCACCCGCATCAGTATGACGTGGCGTGCTATGACCGAATTAGTGGCGATGGTTGCCGTCACCGCCATTTCCTATCAGTGCTGGGACATCGCGATGAAAAAAGGCAATGCCACGCTGGTGGCAGCGCTGTCGTACTTCACCCCACTGTCCGCTATTTTTATTGCCGGTTTGTGGCTCAATACGCTACCGGGCGCCAGCTTCTGGCCCGGCGTGGGCATGGTAGTGGCCGGATCGCTGCTGTGCTGGACGGCATCACGCGGTAAATAGCGGGTTATTTATAGGTGGTCACGAACGTGCGGTATTTCGCGAGGACTTGCAGAAAGTCCTCCACGCCACAAAAAGCCAGGCTCTCTTCGTCGTAGTAGCTTAGCCCTTCTTCCATTTCATCGCCTTCGAAGCCCAGCTGATTAGCGCGGATCATCACTTCGTCATCACCGAGCAGCAGCGTGTATTCGTGACCGATCAGTTCCCACTGGCGCTCGCTGCCTTTAACATCGGCTATGGCCGCTTCAACCTTGTCGAGCACGCTGAAATCGCCCTTCACCTCTTCGTTTATCCAATGTCCAACCACTTCGTGGCCCATTGAAAAGCGCACTTTGACCTCACCGGTGATGTCGCGTAAGAAGTCGTAGTCCATGGTGTCGTCCTCTGGAAGGGTCCCGAAAAGGGAAATAAAAAAGGAGGCCGAAGCCTCCTTTCATCAATGCGGCAAATATAACGATTTACACTGCGGTTTGGAAGATCACGCCGTCAGCTTTGTCGGTGTATTCGCTCAGCTTGTCGAAGTTCAAGTAGCGGTAAGTATCCACTGCCGTCTTGTCGACCTGTTCCATGTAGCCCAGATACTCGGCTGGCGTCGGCAGACGGCCCAACAGCGAAGCTACTGCGGCCAGTTCTGCCGAAGCCAGATAGACGTTCGCGCCGTTACCCAGACGGTTTGGGAAGTTACGGGTTGAGGTGGAGACCACCGTCGCGCCGTCAGCAACACGTGCCTGGTTACCCATGCACAGTGAACAGCCCGGAATTTCAACCCGCGCACCGCTCTTACCAAAGATGCTGTAGTAGCCCTCTTCGGTCAGTTGGGCGGCATCCATTTTGGTCGGTGGCGCAACCCACAGACGGGTTGGCAACGCGCCTTTGTGGCTGTCGAGCAATTTACCGGCCGCACGGAAGTGACCGATGTTGGTCATACAGGAACCGATAAAGACTTCATCGATTTTGCTGTTCTGTACGTCAGAGAGCAAGCGAGCATCATCCGGATCATTCGGCGCACAAAGGATCGGCTCCTTGATGTCAGCCAGATCAATTTCGATCACGGCCGCGTACTCTGCGTCTGCGTCGGCTTCGAGCAGGCTTGGGTTGGCCAGCCACTCTTCCATGCCTTTGATGCGGCGCTCAATGGTACGGCGATCGCCGTAGCCTTCAGAGATCATCCACTTCAGCAGCACGATGTTGGAGCTCAGGTACTCTTTGATCGGGGCCTGATCCAGTTTGATGGTACAACCGGCCGCTGAACGTTCTGCAGACGCATCCGCCAGTTCAAACGCCTGTTCCACTTTCAGTTCCGGCAGACCTTCAATTTCCAGAATCCGACCAGAGAAGAGGTTTTTCTTACCCTTCTTCTCGACGGTCAGATGACCTTCTTTGATCGCGTAGTAAGGAATGGCATGAACCAGGTCACGCAGGGTGATCCCCGGCTGCATTTTGCCTTTGAAGCGCACCAGCACAGACTCCGGCATATCAAGAGGCATCACGCCAGTCGCTGCCGCGAAGGCTACCAGGCCAGAACCTGCCGGGAATGAAATCCCAATCGGGAAACGGGTATGGGAGTCGCCGCCGGTGCCGACGGTGTCAGGCAAGAGCATACGGTTCAGCCATGAGTGGATGATACCATCGCCTGGGCGCAGTGACACACCGCCGCGGTTCATGATGAAGTCCGGCAGCGTGTGGTGTGTGGTCACATCAACTGGCTTCGGATAAGCCGCGGTATGACAGAATGATTGCATCACCAGATCCGCCGAGAAGCCCAGACAAGCCAGATCTTTCAGCTCATCACGGGTCATCGGGCCGGTGGTGTCCTGAGAACCCACGGACGCCATTTTAGGCTCGCAATATTCGCCAGGGCGGATACCGGCAACGCCACAGGCGCGGCCAACCATTTTCTGTGCCAGCGAGAAGCCTTTATTGCTGGCAGCAACCGGCTTGGCAATGCGGAACACGTCGCTCTGGGGCAGTTTCAGCGACTCACGGGCTTTGGTGGTTAAACCACGGCCGATGATCAGCGGAATGCGGCCACCGGCGCGGACTTCATCAAGCAGCACGTCGGTTTTCAGTTCGAAGGTAGTCACCAGAGCACCGGTCTCGTGGTTACGCACTTCACCAAGGTACGGGAAGATGTCGATCACATCGCCCATGTTCAGGTCAGAGACATCGACTTCGATTGGCAGTGCACCGGCATCTTCCATGGTGTTGAAGAAGATTGGCGCAATTTTGCTGCCCAGCACCACACCGCCACCGCGCTTATTCGGCACGTAAGGAATGTCGTCCCCCATAAACCACAGCACCGAGTTGGTGGCGGATTTACGCGAAGAACCGGTACCGACGACGTCACCGACATAGGCCAGCGGGAAGCCTTTCTTATTGAGTTCGTTAATTTGTTTGATTGGACCCACGCTGCCCGGCGCGTCAGGCACAATGCCTTCGCGTTCGTTTTTCAGCATCGCCAGGGCATGCAGAGGAATATCCGGACGGGACCAGGCATCCTGAGCAGGAGACAAATCATCAGTGTTCGTTTCGCCGGTCACCTTGAACACGGTCACGGTGATTTTTTCGGCCAGCGGTGAGCGGGACAGATACCATTCGGCATCGGCCCATGACTGTAGAATTTTTTTCGCGTGCTCGTTACCTGCGTGCGCTTTCTCTTCCACATCGTAGAAGTTATCGAACATCAGCAAGGTATGGGACAACGCTTTTGCGGCGATGGGAGCCAGCGTTTCATCATCCAAAGCATCGATCAGCGGATGAATGTTGTAGCCACCCTGCATGGTGCCCAGCAGTTCAACGGCTTTTTCACGGGTAACCAAGGGGGAGGTGGTTTCGCCTTTGACGACGGCAGCCAGGAACCCGGCTTTAACATAGGCAGCTTCATCAACGCCTGGCGGAACACGATTAATCAGCAGGTCTAACAGAGTGTCTTCTTCGCCTTTTGGCGGATTCTTCAGGGACTCGACCAGCGCTGCCATCTGTGCAGCATCAAGTGGCTTGGGGACGATGCCCTCAGCAGCACGCTCGGCTACGTGCTTACGGTATTCTTCTAGCACGACTTTCTCCTCGCTCTCATTGTCATTTATTATGCCTGGCTTCCATCATCAGACTGGCGTCATGCCTGTAGGGACAGGGGCTTTCAAACGGTCTGACGAGTCGGGACACTGCGGGTATGCTTGTTTCTTTGCCAACTTTATAGGTAAAGCTGACACGTCCTGAACCTTAGCACAGTGGCCCTTTGCGGCCTGGGCAGCATAGCAGGATTTCACCTACTTGTTAATTCGTTCACATAAAAGCAACATTAAATCTTTGCTGAATCGTTGAGTGCAGAAGGATCGGCTGTACGCAGCGATATCGTTCATTAGATCAGCATAATAGGCACAGCTAAACAAGGGATTAAATGCAGAATTGGATGGGCTTCAGACATAAAAAAGCGGCCCCTCTCGGCGCCGCTGATTAAAACCCTTAAAGCTTTCTACCCAAGATGCCGGGGAGAATTATTTCTTTTTCGCTTTAGGGTTCGGCAGGTCTGTAATGCTGCCTTCATAGATTTCTGCTGCCAGACCCACGGACTCGTGCAGAGTCGGGTGAGCATGAATGGTCAGCGCGATATCTTCTGCGTCACAACCCATTTCAATTGCCAGACCGATTTCACCCAGCAGCTCGCCGCCGTTAGTACCGACAATCGCACCACCGATAACACGGTGAGTTTCTTTGTCGAAGATCAGTTTGGTCATGCCGTCTGCACAGTCGGAAGCGATAGCACGGCCTGAAGCTGCCCACGGGAAGGTGGCGGTTTCATAGCTGATGCCTTTTTCTTTCGCTTCTTTCTCAGTCAGGCCAACCCAGGCAACTTCTGGCTCAGTGTAGGCAATCGATGGAATGACTTTCGGGTCGAAGTAGTGCTTCTTACCGGAGATCACTTCAGCCGCCACATGGCCTTCATGCACACCTTTGTGTGCCAGCATTGGCTGGCCGACGATGTCGCCGATAGCAAAGATGTTCGGCACATTGGTACGCATTTGTTTGTCGACGTGGATGAAACCACGGTCGTCAACTTCTACGCCTGCTGCACCGGCTTCCAGCAATTTACCGTTAGGAACACGGCCGATAGCCACCAGCACCGCGTCGTAACGCTGTGGTTCAGCTGGCGCTTTTTTGCCTTCCATTGTCACGTAGATGCCATCTTCTTTGGCTTCAACCGCGGTGACTTTGGTTTCCAGCATCAAGTTGAATTGCTTGCTGATTTTTTTGGTAAAGACTTTAACCACGTCTTTGTCAGCGGCAGGGATAACCTGGTCAAACATTTCCACCACGTCGATTTTAGAACCGAGCGCATGGTAAACGGTACCCATTTCCAGACCGATGATACCGCCACCCATGACCAGCAGACGCTCAGGGACGCTTTTCAGCTCCAGTGCATCCGTTGAGTCCCAGACGCGTGGGTCATCATGTGGAATAAATGGCAGTTTGATTGGACGGGAACCCGCCGCAATGATGGCATTGTCGAAAGTGATGGTCGTTGGACCATTTTCGCCTTCAACAACCAGAGTATTGGCGCCAGTAAATTTGCCCTGACCGGTGACAACTTTCACTTTACGGCCTTTCGCCATCCCTGCCAGACCACCGGTCAGCTGGTTGATGACTTTTTCTTTCCAGACACGGACTTTGTCGATGTCAGTTTTCGGCTCACCGAAAATAATACCATGCTCTTCCAGAGCTTTCGCTTCGGAGATGACTTTCGCCACGTGCAACAGAGCTTTGGAAGGGATACAGCCGACGTTCAGGCATACGCCACCGAGGGTGGAATAACGCTCAACCAGAATGGTTTCAAGACCTAAATCAGCGCAACGAAAAGCAGCAGAGTAACCTGCAGGGCCTGCCCCAAGTACCACGACCTGAGTTTTAATTTCAGTACTCATCATGACCTCTTAATTTATTTCCGGCGGGTCTGACGTCATTTTTGTGTCGTAACGCCCATCATCCACCGGGTCGTTCTATCCGCTCGCAGTTTACAAAATTGTTAACAAATTTGAAACAACAAACAGCAAACGATGTGTATTGGCACCTGACAATCTCAAACAGCATGGAGAGATTACCAGAAAAAAGCCGGCCGTTTGGCCGGCTTTTTGGCTTACATCACCAGACGGCGAATGTCAGACAGTACGTTGTTGATGATGGTGATAAAGCGCGCACCATCGGCACCGTCAATGACACGGTGGTCGAAGGAGAGCGACATTGGCATCATCAGACGCGGCACGAACTCTTTACCGTTCCAGACAGGTTCCATCGCGGACTTGGAAACACCGAGGATCGCCACTTCCGGCGCATTCACGATTGGCGCGAAGTGGGTCGTCCCGATACCGCCTAGGCTGGAGATAGTGAAGCATCCCCCCTGCATTTCAGCGGCAGTCAGCTTACCGTCACGCGCTTTCTTGGAGATCGCCATCAGTTCACGGGACAGCTCAGCGATGCCTTTCTTGTTCACGTCTTTGAAGACAGGAACCACCAGGCCGTTAGGCGTATCAACCGCTACACCGACGTTGATATATTTTTTCAGCGTCAGTTTCTGGCCATCTTCAGACAGAGAACTGTTGAAGCGTGGCATCTGCTCAAGCGCAGCCGCAACGGCTTTCATGATGAACACGACAGGAGTGAACTTCACGTCCAGCTTGCGCTTGGCCGCTTCGTCGTTCTGTTGCTTACGGAACGCTTCCAGCTCGGTGATATCGGTTTTGTCGAAGTGCGTAACATGCGGGATCATCACCCAGTTACGGCTCAGGTTCGCACCAGAGATTTTCTGGATACGGCCCAGTTCCACTTCTTCGATTTCACCAAACTTGCTGAAATCAACCTTCGGCCAAGGCAACATGCCCGGAATACCACCGCCAGTGGCAGCAGCCGGAGCAGCTTCAGCGCGTTTCACCGCGTCCTTCACATATGCCTGAACGTCTTCGCGCAGGATACGGCCTTTACGGCCCGTCCCTTTGACTTTCGCCAGGTTAACGCCGAACTCACGGGCCAGACGGCGGATAACCGGCGTGGCGTGAACGTAAGCATCGTTCTCAGCGAACTCGCCTTTGCTCTCTGCTTTAGCGGCAGGAGCAGCGGCTTTTTGTTCTTGTTTGGCAGGAGCTGCCGTCTCTTCTTTCTTAGCAGCAGGTGCTGGAGCTGCGCCTTCCACTTCGAAGACCATGATCAGGGAACCGGTGCTGACTTTGTCGCCTGCAGCAATTTTGATCTCTTTCACGGTACCCGCGAACGGAGCCGGAACTTCCATTGAGGCTTTGTCGCCTTCAACGGTGATCAAGGATTGCTCAGCGGTGACTTTGTCGCCCACTTTAACCATGATTTCAGTGACTTCAACTTCGTCGCCACCGATATCCGGCACGTTCACTTCTTTGCTGCCGGAAGCCGCTGGAGCTGCCGGAGCGGCTTCTGCTTTAGCTTCTTCTTTCGCCGGAGCAGCAGCGCCAGAGCCTGCCACTTCGAAGACCATGATAAGAGAACCAGTGCTGACTTTGTCGCCTGCAGCAATTTTGATCTCTTTCACGGTACCCGCGAACGGAGCTGGAACTTCCATTGAGGCTTTGTCGCCTTCAACGGTGATCAGCGATTGCTCAGCGTCGACTTTGTCGCCTACTTTGACCATGATCTCAGTGACTTCAACTTCGTCGCCGCCGATATCCGGCACGTTCACTTCTTTGCTTTCGTTGGAAGCGGGTGCGGCAGCAGCAGCAGCAGCAGGTTTCTCTTCTGCTTTCGCTTCCTGCTTCGCAGGGGCTGCATCAGCAGCACCGTCGGCAGAATCAAAGATCATGATCAGTTTGCCGGTTTCGATGGTATCGCCAACCGCAACTTTGATCTCTTTTACAACGCCTGCTTGTGGAGAAGGCACTTCCATAGAAGCTTTGTCGCCTTCAACGGTGATCAGCGATTGTTCAACGTCAACTTTATCGCCCACCTTCACCATAATTTCGGTGACTTCCACTGCATCTGCACCGATGTCCGGTACGTTAATTTCAATAGCCATCTGTCTTTACCTCTTATGCCAGACGCGGGTTAACTTTGTCAGCATCGATGCCAAACTTGGTAATGGCTTCTGCCACAACCTTCACATCGATCTCGCCACGTTTAGCCAGTTCGCCCAGCGCTGCAACCACGACGTAGGAAGCATCAATTTCGAAGTGGTGACGCAGGTTTTCGCGGCTGTCAGAACGGCCGAAACCGTCGGTACCCAGTACGCGGAAATCGCTGGCAGGAACGAAGTTACGGATCTGCTCGGCAAACAATTTCATGTAGTCGGTTGAAGCAACAACCGGTGCATCGTTCATCACCTGAGCCACGTAAGGTACGCGCGGCGTTTCTGCCGGGTGCAGCATGTTCCAACGCTCGCAGTCCTGACCATCACGGGCCAGTTCGGTGAACGAGGTCACGCTGTAAACATCAGAGCCTACGCCGTAGTCTTTGGACAGGATCTGAGCCGCTTCGCGGACGTGACGCAGAATAGAACCGGAGCTCATCAGCTGCACTTTACCTTTGCTACCTTCCACGGTTTCTAACTTGTAGATACCTTTACGGATGCCTTCTTCCGCGCCTTCTGGCATGGCTGGCATGTGGTAGTTTTCGTTCAGTGTAGTGATGTAGTAATAGATGTTTTCTTGTGCTTCACCGTACATACGTACCAGACCGTCATGCATGATGACTGCCACTTCGTAGGCATACGCTGGATCGTAAGAAATACAGTTCGGGATGGTCAGGGACTGAATATGGCTGTGGCCATCTTCGTGCTGCAGACCTTCACCGTTCAATGTTGTACGACCAGAAGTCCCACCGACCAGGAAGCCACGCGCCTGTTGGTCACCTGCTGCCCAGCACAGGTCGCCGATACGCTGGAAACCAAACATGGAGTAGTAGATGTAGAACGGGATCATTGGCAGATCGTTGGTGCTGTAAGAGGTCGCTGCGGCAAGCCATGAAGAGGCGGCGCCCAGTTCGTTGATGCCTTCCTGCAGGATCTGACCTTTCTCGTCTTCTTTATAGTAAGCAACCTGCTCACGGTCCTGCGGGGTATATTGCTGACCGTTCGGGCTGTAAATACCAATCTGACGGAACAGACCTTCCATACCGAAAGTACGCGCTTCATCGGCGATGATCGGCACCAAACGGTCTTTGATAGAGTCGTTCTTCAACATCACGTTCAGAGCACGAACGAAGGCGATGGTGGTAGAGATCTCTTTCTTCTGCTCTTCCAGCAGTTGTGAGAAGTCTTCCAGCTTCGGCATTTCCAGCTTCTGAGTGAAGTTTGGCAGACGCGTCGGCAGGTAGCCTTTCAGCGCAGCACGACGCTCGTGCAGGTATTTGTACTCTGCAGAGTCTTTTTCCAGCGTGATATACGGCAGTTTTTCCAGATTTTCATCGGTCACTGGCACGCTGAAACGATCACGGATATAGCGCACGCCATCCATGTTCATTTTCTTCACTTGGTGAGCAATGTTCTTGCCTTCGGCCGCTTCACCCATGCCATAACCTTTAATGGTATGCGCAAGGATAACGGTCGGCTGACCTTTGGTGTTCTGTGCTTTGTTCAGTGCTGCGAAGACTTTCTTCGGATCATGACCACCACGGTTCAGCGCCCAGATTTGGTCGTCGGTCATATCTTTGACCAGCGCCGCTGTTTCCGGGTAACGGCCGAAGAAGTGTTCACGAACGTATTTACCGTCGCGGGACTTGAAGGTCTGGTAGTCGCCGTCAACGGTTTCGTTCATCAGTTGGATCAGTTTGCCGCTGGTATCTTTACGCAGCAGTTCATCCCAACGGTTGCCCCAAATCACTTTGATCACGTTCCAGCCAGCGCCTGCAAAGATGCCTTCCAGTTCGTTGATGATTTTGCCATTACCGGTAACCGGGCCATCAAGGCGCTGCAGGTTACAGTTAATGATGAAGCACAGGTTGTCCAGTTTCTCACGGGTGGCGATAGTGATCGCACCTTTGGATTCTGGCTCATCCATTTCGCCGTCGCCAAGGAACGCGTAAACTCGCTGCGCGGAAGTGTCTTTCAGGCCACGGTGATCAAGATACTTCAGGAACTTAGCCTGATAGATAGCACCGATTGGACCCAGCCCCATTGAAACGGTCGGGAACTGCCAGAATTCAGGCATCAGTTTAGGGTGCGGATAAGAGGACAGACCTTTACCGTGAACTTCCTGGCGGAAATTGTTCATCTGGTCTTCAGTCAGGCGGCCTTCAAGGAAAGCACGTGCGTAAACGCCCGGAGAGATGTGACCCTGGAAGTACACCAAATCGCCGCCATCTTTATCGTTGCGCGCGCGGAAGAAGTGGTTGAAACACACTTCATAAATCGCGGCGGAAGACTGGAAGGAGGACATATGGCCGCCCAGATCCAGATCTTTCTTAGAGGCACGCAGAACGGTCATGATTGCGTTCCAGCGAATAGCAGTACGGATGTTGCGTTCCAGCTCCAGGTTACCCGGATACTCAGGTTCGTCTTCAACAGCGATGGTGTTGACATAATTACGGCTGGCCGCGCCAGCTGCGACGCTAACGCCGCCTTTACGTGCTTCACTCAGAACCTGATCAATCAGGAACTGTGCACGTTCAACACCCTCTTCACGGATGACCGATTCGATCGCTTGTAGCCAGTCGCGAGTTTCGATCGGATCCACGTCATTATTTACACGTTCTGACATGGTGCTTTTCCTTATCTGTATCTAATACGTTGGTTTATCTGGAACCTGTCTTCCTGCGCTCTGGTGCAGGATCTTCATGTCAGACAAAGCACACGAAGACAGGCCCGTCAGTTTAGTTGCCGCAGTTCTCAAAATAAGAACGTAACGTAGCCCTGGTGGACTAATTTTCTTCTTTACGCTGCTGGAGACGACGTAATGACCGGTCGCGACGACTGCGCTCGCGGCTCACATCCAGCATAACTTCTTCAATAAACGCCAGGTGACGGTGTGATGCTTCACGCGCTTTTTCTGGTTCGCGTGCCACAATCGCTTCGAAGATCCCGGCGCGGTGCTTGCTCACCACCGCCAGCATTTCCCGGCGTGCATAGAGCAATTCAAAATTCTGTCGGACGTTTTTCTCCAGCATCGGTCCCATACAACGGAGCAAATGCAGCAGCACCACATTGTGCGCGGCTTCTGTTACAGCGACCTGATATTGCATAACGGCGTCTGCTTCAGCGTCCAAATCCCCACTCTCCTGCGCAACCTGAATCAGCAGGTGGCAGTCGCGGATACGTTGTAAATCATCGTCAGTTCCCCGGAGCGCGGCGTAATAGGCACCAATGCCCTCAAGTGCGTGACGTGTTTCCAGGAGATCAAATTGTGATTCAGGATGGTCGGCGAGCAGTTCAGCCAGCGGATCACTCACGCTTTGCCAGAGATTGCTCTGCACAAATGTGCCACCACCTTGGCGGCGAAGGAGCAGGCCTTTGCCTTCAAGACTTTGGATTGCTTCTCTCAAAGAGGGACGCGAAACGTCAAATTGCTTCGCCAACTCACGCTCGGGAGGTAACTTCTCGCCCGGACGCAGCGTCCCTTCAAGGATCAGGAACTCCAGTTGCTGCTCGATCACATCGGATAACTTAGGCTGTCGAATTTTGCTGTAAGCCATGTGAGCTGTTCTCTACGAGTAGCGTATCTGTGAGTGCGCGGAGTAAATTGGTAATACCAATTTAAAAAACGTGGCCGTAAAGTAACAAAGTATTCACCTTGTGTCCATATAGCCTCCCAAGAATTGAGCAAGCCCCGCACATTTTAACAAATATTTATCATTTAAAATTTTTGCCCGGGTTGAGATCACATTTTTTAGATCTCAGACAATTTCCTGTAGGTTTTGCTTATTCGTTATTCAGTTAGTGCATAAAGCAGGTGCAAATTCTCCCGCATATCACTATTCTTGCGACAGCGGTAGTTCATGCTGTTTTTTTATCGCATGGAAGCCGTAAATAAATAGATACAATAACTGTAATCATCGCCTTACAACTTGCTTAAGCTGCAGATTTGTATGGGGTTTACCCAAACGACAGAGGATCCGTAAATGGATGATCAACAACATGGCGATGAGCTGAAGCGCGGACTCAAAAACCGTCATATTCAGCTGATTGCGCTGGGCGGTGCCGTCGGAACAGGGCTGTTTCTGGGCAGCGCTTCCGTTATCCAGTCCGCAGGCCCGGGGATTATTCTCGGCTACGCTATCGCTGGATTTATTGCCTTCTTAATTATGCGCCAACTGGGTGAAATGGTGGTTGCAGAGCCGGTTGCCGGTTCTTTCAGCCATTTTGCTTATAAATACTGGGGCGGCTTTGCGGGTTTCGCTTCTGGCTGGAACTACTGGGTTCTCTACGTCCTGGTCGCCATGGCGGAACTGACCGCGGTCGGTAAATATATTCAATTCTGGTACCCGGAAATCCCAACCTGGGCTTCGGCTGCCGTCTTCTTTGTGCTGATCAACGCCATCAACCTCACCAACGTAAAAGTCTTTGGGGAAATGGAGTTCTGGTTCGCCATCATTAAAGTCGTCGCTGTGGTAGCGATGATTCTGTTCGGCGGCTGGCTACTGTTCAGCGATACCGCGGGCCCACAAGCCACCGTGCGTAATCTGTGGGAACAGGGCGGATTCCTGCCTCATGGCATGACCGGGCTGGTGATGATGATGGCCATCATCATGTTCTCATTCGGTGGCCTGGAACTGGTGGGGATCACTGCCGCGGAAGCGGATAATCCGGAAGTCAGCATTCCTAAAGCCACCAATCAGGTTATCTACCGTATCCTGATTTTCTATGTAGGCTCTCTGGCTGTTCTGCTTTCATTGATGCCATGGACCCGCGTCGGGCCTGACACCAGCCCATTTGTCCTGATTTTCCACGAACTGGGCGATGCGCTGGTCGCTAATGCCCTGAATGTGGTGATCCTGACCGCTGCGCTTTCGGTTTATAACAGCTGTGTTTATTGCAACAGCCGCATGTTGTTTGGGCTTGCCCAACAGGGTAATGCGCCAAAATCATTACTTAAAGTAGACAAGCGTGGCGTTCCGGTAGCCTCTATCCTTGTTTCGGCTACTACCACTGCGCTGTGCGTGCTCATTAACTACCTGATGCCGGGCGAAGCTTTTGGACTGCTGATGGCCCTGGTCGTATCCGCGTTGGTGATCAACTGGGCGATGATCAGCCTTGCACACATCAAATTCCGTCAGGCGATGCGTCGTGAAGGGGTGGACACTAAGTTTAAAGCGTTGCTGTACCCATTCGGTAACTATCTCTGCCTGCTGTTCATGGCAGGTATCCTGGTGATCATGGCAATCACGCCGGGCATGGCCATCTCCGTGTGGTTGATTCCGGTCTGGATTTTAATCCTCGGTGTGGGTTACTGGATTAAAAATCAGCAAAGCGGGAAATCCGTTAACGCGTAAACGTCCTTGATGGTTGTTAAGCGAAAAGCGCCCCGGTTAAGTTAACTTACCGGGGCGCTTTGTTATCTGCGTCACAGTTTGCTCTGCGTGACTAAATTGTCCATCTCTACACCTCTTACCTCCTGACAGATCACCACCAGACCAGACAATACTCATTCCCATCAAGCAGTTTCTTAACGGGTACGGAGAGAATGTCCATGAAGGAAGGCGCGCTGTCATTTAAAGAGAAGGTTGCCTATGGCATGGGGGACGCAGGCTGCAACATGATTGGCGGCGCCATCATGCTGTTCCTCAACTATTTTTACACCGATGTTTTTGGCTTGGCCCCTGCGTTGGTCGGTATTTTGCTGCTCTCCGTACGCGTTATTGACGCCGTGACTGACCCTATTATGGGGGCGATTGCCGACAGAACTACGACCCGTTGGGGCCGTTTTCGTCCCTATCTGCTGTGGATCTGCGTGCCTTATGTGCTCTTTAGCGTACTGATGTTCACCACGCCTGACTGGAGCTATAACAGCAAAGTTATCTATGCGTTCGTCACTTACTTCCTGATGTCGCTGACCTACACGGCGATCAACATCCCTTACTGCTCCCTGGGTGGCGTGATCACCGCGGACCCGCATGAACGCGTGGCCTGCCAGTCCTACCGGTTTTTTATGGTGGGTATTGCGACGCTTATCCTCTCCTCCACCTTACTGCCAATGGCCGACTGGTTTGGTGGGGCAGATAAAGCTAAGGGCTATCAGATGTCGATGGGCGTGATGGCCATCATTGCGCTGTTCATGTTCCTGTTCTGTTTTAGCTTCGTGAAGGAGCGTATCCAACCCGCCGTGCCGTCCAAACATGCGCTGAAGTCAGATCTCAAAGATGTATGGAAAAACGACCAGTGGGTGCGCATTCTCTTGCTGACTTTCTGCAACGTCTGCCCCGGTTTTATCCGCATGGCGGCCACGATGTATTACGTCACCTGGGTGATGGAAAAATCAACTTCGTTTGCCAGCATGTTTATCAGCCTCGGCGTGGTCGGCATGATGATTGGCAGCGCGCTTGCGAAGCCGCTAACCGATAAATACTGCAAATTGAAAGTGTTCTTCTGGACCAACATCGTCCTGACCCTATTCTCCTGCGGATTCTATTTCCTCGATCCGCACGCCACAACGCTGATTTTGGTGGCCTATTTTGTGCTTAATATCCTCCACCAGCTCCCTTCCCCGCTGCACTGGTCGTTGATGGCCGACGTAGATGATTACGGCGAATGGAAAACCGGCAAACGCATTACCGGTATCAGCTTCTCAGGGAATCTATTCTTCCTGAAATGCGGACTGGCGGTGGCGGGCGCGATGGTGGGCTTCCTGCTTTCCGGCTATGGATACGATGCGGGTGCCGCGCGCCAGAGCGATCACGCCATCAACGGCATCGTGCTGTTATTCACCGTGATCCCGGGCGTGGGTTATCTGATCACCGCAGGCGTGGTGCGTTTACTGAAACTCGACCGCAAAACCATGCAGAATATTCAGGCCGATTTGGACACCCGCCGCCGTAATTACCGCGAACTGAATGAATATCATGAGGCAAAAATAACTGATGGCGCAGTAACGCTGCCAGTTGTCCACAAGGAGCTAAAGCATGAGTAATACTGTTTATCCCAATCCGTTGATTGAACAGAGGGCTGACCCGCATATCTGGCGACACAATGACGGAGACTATTATTTCATCGCTTCAGTACCTGAATATGATCGACTGGAAATTCGAAAGTCTTCTACGCTGACCGGGCTGGCTGATGTTGAAGCTGCGATCGTATGGCATAAGCCTGAGTCCGGTCCGATGAGCGCATTAATCTGGGCACCGGAACTGCATTTTATTGACAGTAGGTGGTACATCTACTTTGCAGCCGCACCTTCACAGGAGATTGTCGACGGTCTTTTCCAGCACCGGATGTACGTACTCGAATGCGCAGATGCCGATCCGCTGAAAGGAAAATGGGTCGAAAAAGGGCAGATATCCACGCAATTCGACAGTTTTTCTCTGGATGCGACTCATTTTAGGCACCATGGGAAAAGCTACTATTTATGGGCGCAGAAAGATCCAGCAATCCGTGGCAACTCCAATCTCTATCTGGCTGAAATGGAAAATCCCTGGACGCTAAAAACGGTACCGGTGATGCTCAGCAAACCGGAACTTGAGTGGGAGATTCAGGGCTTTTGGGTCAATGAAGGACCGGCGGTTATCACCCATGGCAACAAAATTTTCATCAGCTACTCCGCCAGCGCTACCGATGAAAATTACTGCATTGGCCTGCTATGGGCGGATGTTAACAGCGACATCACCGACCCGGCACAGTGGCATAAATCACCAAAACCCGTGTTTACCACGCAGACTGATAACTGCCAATTTGGGCCTGGACACAACAGCTTTACACGTGATGAAAATGACCGGGATATACTGGTTTATCACGCCAGAAATTACACCGACATTGAAGGTGACCCTTTATATGACCCAAACCGGCATACCCGTATTAAAAGCCTCGAATGGGATAACAACGGCATGCCGCTATTGGGTGAACCTCCGGCGGATAACCGGCCGCTGACTAAACAGCAACATAAAGCATAAAAAAAGCCCGGCAGTGACATCACGCCGGGCTTTTTATTTGGCTCATCAACGGGTCAGATCAACGTGCCATAAATCGTCAACACAGCCACCACCACCAGAATAATCATGGTGACTTTGCGAGCCAAAGCAACGGCGGCACGCGGGGTCTGAACCGGATCGGTATGTGGATCCCGGGCCAGTGAAAACTGCGCAAGGCGGGTCAGAACCAGATACTGAGAAGTGTGGATATCTCCCAGAGAGGCGAACCAGGCAGGGAGCGCTTTCTCGCCATGTCCGAACAGCGCATAAGCGACACCGGCCAGTCTTACCGGAATCCAATCAAGCACATGCAACAGAGCATCAACACCCGACTGCGAGCGTTTAAGTGGTGTAGCATGCCGCGCCAACCAGGTTTGATAACCGCGCAACACCGCATAACCACCGAGTGCAACAGGGCCGTAAGGGCCAAACACCACAAACCAGAACAACGGCGCCAGATAGTAGCGAAAGTTAATCCACAGCAGGGCGTTTTGTAGCTCACGCAGACGTACTTCTTCCGTGCAATCCACCGGCAGACCATGAATCAGCGCAAGCTCTTCAGCCATTTGAGAACAGGCATTGGCATCCCCCTGACGGGCCGATTTTAAATAGGCGCGGTAGTGTTTGCGCTTGATCCCGGCCCCGATACAAAACAGGCAGATAACCACCCACAGTAACAATGACGGCACGCCAAAAAAGAGGCCCTGAAATGCACGCAATACGACCCACAGCAGCGCCATCCAGAGGATAGTGATGGCCAGCGTTTTAGTGAGGGTAGTATTGCTACCACGGCGGAAAATGCCTTCAAAGCGGTGATCTAACTGCCAGTGCTCACCCAACTTAAACAGGCGTTCCCACGCCAGCACCAGCAATAGGGTAAATAACGTCATCAGTAATTACTCTCTCTTTTGCACGACACGGAGTATAAAACGGCGTATCCATCGCTAAACAGTCTACGTTAATCTTCGGCGCTGTCGTTAACCTGATGTTGCTTTAATAAAGACAAAAAGTGCTTCCAGTCAAACTCAGGTCCAGGATCGGTTTTACGTCCAGGGGCGATATCACTGTGCCCGGCAATAGCATCAAAACCAATGGGATAGTACTTCGTTAATAATGCGCTGATAGCAGCCAGGCTCGAATATTGCGCCTCAGTGAAAGGAACAAAATCCGTGCCTTCCAGTTCAATGCCAATGGAGAAATCGTTACAACGCTCCCTGCCACGCCATACCGATACGCCGGCATGCCACGCCCGTTTGTCAAAAGGGACATACTGCACGATTTCGCCATCACGACGGATAAGACAATGTGCCGCTACGCGCAGGTGATTGATCTCAGCAAAATAGGGATCATCAGCTGGATTCAGCGTGCCGGTAAAGAGTTGATCAATATAAGGGCCACCAAACTGACCGGGCGGTAAACTGATGTTATGGACAACCAGCAGCGAAGGGGGTTCATCTTCGGGGCGGCGATCGCAATGGGGTGAAATCACCCGCCGGGCTTCGGTAATCCAGCCATGTTCTAACTGCATCAAGGACCTCAATGATGTGCTTTGGTGGTACTAATCACAGCAACAGGGTAGCATGCTTTTTTCTCTCCCTTACCCGCCATTTCGGAGTATTTGTATGACTACCCGCAGCTACAGCCCAGAAAGTCGCCGCGCTCAGTTACTCGAACGTATTCAGGATGATATCCCCGCATCAGTCACTCAGGCTTTAGGTGAAGATCTCGGCGGCGAAGCTAATGCCCACAACGATCTCACTGCTCAACTTTTGTCTGCCAATACATTGGCTAAGGCCACCATTATCACTCGCGAAGCGGGGATTTTTTGCGGGCAGAAATGGCTGGATGAAGTCTTTCACCAGCTGGGCGGCGAAAAAGTCACCATTATCTGGAAGGTCAAAGACGGCGATAAACTCGTCGAAAACCAGCCGCTTTGCGAACTATCAGGCCCGGCACGTTTGCTGCTGACCGGTGAGCGTACTGCGCTTAATTTTGTGCAAACCCTGTCTGGCGTAGCCACCGAAGTTAACCATTACGTTAAATTGCTGGAAGGTACAAAGACCCAACTGCTGGACACCCGAAAAACCCTGCCTGGCCTCAGAACTGCACTGAAATATGCCGTGCTCTGTGGCGGCGGCGGCAATCACCGCCTGGGGTTGGCAGATGCCTTCTTGATTAAAGAGAATCACATTATCGCCTGTGGTTCTATTAAAGCTGCGGTTGCACGAGCCCAGCAAATTCAAGCAGATGTACCCGTGGAAGTTGAAGTCGAAACCCTCGACGAGCTGCAACAGGCATTGGATGCCGGTGCAGATATCGTGATGCTGGACAACTTCACCGTCCCGATGATGAATGATGGCGTAGCCCTCACTGCGGGAAGAGCATTACTGGAAGTTTCTGGGAATGTCACTGAAAAGACCTTACGCGAATTTGCTGAAACCGGCGTTGACTACATTTCCGTCGGAGCACTCACCAAGCATATTCGCGCTATGGATCTTTCCATGCGTTTCCACTGATTATCAGACATTTTCAGCCCTCTGTGTTGATTCAGAGGGCTTCTACTACGATCTCCCCCCTTCCCTGTGATTACCCATAAACCTCTCATACTTTCAGCTATGTCATTAGCCTCTTTTCGCAGCGTTAGTCACTCCTGGGAGACAGGCCGCAAACTTTTTGGCGCTCTACATCACTTACATTTTTATTTTACGAGAGGTCATAGAGATCTCATTTCTGGCGATGGCACAGGATTTTTTAAGCAGATAACTTGCTGATGGAAAACCACTTTTAGCCAACACCAAGGACCGGAAAATGAACAAGAATGCTAAGCACGACAACCTTAAACAAGGCGGATTTACCCTGATCGAACTGATGGTGGTCATTGCGATTATCGCAATCCTCAGCGCCATCGGTATTCCTGCCTATCAAAGCTACATCCAGAAAGCCGCACTAACCGACATGCTGCAAACTATGGTGCCCTACAAAACCGGTGTCGAACTCTGCGTGATTGACCAAGGATCGCTGACGCCCTGTAATATCGCCAGTCAGGGAATCCCGGCTGCGGCGACTACGCGCTACGTCAGCCGGGTTCAGGTTGCCGCTGGGGTGATTAGTCTGACCGGGCAGCAGGCATTAAATAACCTGAGTGTCGTGATGACACCGACCGTTGATACTGCCACAGGCGGGATCACCTGGGCCCGGAGCTGTACCAGTTCACAGGATGCGGGCCTGAAAGAGGCCTGTGAAAGCGTATTCCGTTTTGAAGGCGCAGGGGTCACCCCATGAGCGATTCCCTTCTCAGTACCTCACCTTTTCATCACGTTGAGACACACACATCAGACGCTACGCTGAATGCACTATGCCAACGATATAAGGCCATTGTTCTGCATCAGGACGATACTTTGCTACATATCGCCTGCCATGAAGAAGAAGGTGACACGGACGCACTCAGTAAAGCATTACAGTTTGCCTGCGGACTTAAAGTACAGATCGAACGCTGGCCTCAGGCCCGTTTCGAACAGGCCCTGGAAAAGCCGGTACATGCTTTGGTCACAGCAGAACCAGACTCTCCGATCATCTCAGACACCCACGAACTCGGGGATAGTAGTGACGCTCCGGTCGTGAGCTTCCTCAACCAGACGTTGCGCATGGCAATATTACGCCGGGCATCGGATGTTCACTTCGAACCTGGCGAATTCAGCTTGCGAATACGTCTGCGAATTGATGGCGTATTGCAAGAGATCCCCGGCCCTGAGTTTTCCATGGCAGCCAGTTTGTGCGCCCGTCTTAAAATCATGGGGCAATTGAATGTGGCTGAACGGCGTTTGCCGCAGGACGGGCAATTAGTGGTCACTTGCCAAAATCAGCGCTACTCCATGCGAATTTCATCCCTGCCCGTTTTGCATGGTGAGAAAATTGTGTTGCGGATTCTGCATATGACTCAACAGGAGCTGAGTATCAGCCAGTTAGGTTTTACATCCCAGGATCTCAGCCACTATGTCAATGCACTGAAAAGCCCTCAGGGACTGATTCTCGTCACCGGTCCTACCGGCAGTGGAAAAACAGTCACCCTCTACAGTGGACTACGCCATCTGAATGCAGTAGAGCGCAACATCTGCAGCGTTGAAGATCCGGTTGAGATCCCGGTCATCGGGATAAACCAAACACAGATAAATACCAAAACTGATCTGAGCTTTGCCAGAGTACTCAGAGCACTGCTCAGGCAAGATCCTGATGTGATTATGGTAGGGGAAATTCGCGATAAAGAGACAGCAGAGATAGCAATCAAAGCAGCGCAAACCGGGCATCTGGTGCTATCTACACTGCACACAAACTCAACCTGTGAAACCCTGAGCCGTCTGGCACAAATGGGCATTGAGGGTTACCACATTGCTGCCAGCCTGCGCTTGGTCATCGCTCAGCGGTTAGTTCGCAGACTTTGCCCTCATTGTCGAAAAAACCACGCCACGGGTTCGCTCGCTGACCCAGACGGCAGCGTTGACAAAACTCGCTTATGGCGAGCGGCTGGATGTAGTCACTGTTTTTCGGGCTACTACGGGCGGACAGGAATTTATGAAATCCTGACCATTACGCCAAAATTACAGCAAGCACTGGTCGCCGGCTCTGGCGTCTCGGAACTCAATAAAATTGCCCATGAACAAGGCCATAAAACACTGCTGCAAGCCGGGATCGTTCTGGTTGAGCAAGGAATCACTACGCTTGAAGAGTTACACCGGGTAGCTGGTGAAGGTATTGAAGCATGAACCAGGGCCAGCAGGTACAAAATACGATTTATCTGTACCGATGGCAGGCCATTGACGCCCTTGGGCGGTTACAGGCAGGGGAATTGTTGGCGGGTAATGCGTCAGACATTCATCAGCAACTTTTTACCCTCGCCCTACAGCCCGTTGCCGTGAAAAAACAGCTCCGGCTACGGGCATCTTACTGGAAAACCCCTGACCGAGTCGCGTTGATCAGGCAATTGGCAACCCTGCTGCAGGCAGGGCTGCCTTTGGTCAATAGTCTCACATTGTTGGCTGATGAACATGCAAAAGCGGCCTGGCGCTGCATTTTGCAAGACATTGCCAGAGGTGTAAAAGAAGGTAAGCCGCTATCGGCGATGTTAACTGCCTACCCGGACGTGTTCCCGTTGATTTACCGTCATATTATTTCTATCGGAGAACTAACGGGCCAGCTTGACCGCTGCTGCCTGCAACTGGCAATTCAGCAGGAACAACAAGCCGCATTGCGCACAAAAGTGAAGAAAGCTCTTCGCTACCCCATGATCGTTTGCTCTATCGCGTTAATCGTCACAGTGCTGATGCTGACAATGGTGTTACCGGAGTTCGCCAAAATATATGCATCCTTCGATGCCAGGTTACCCTGGTTTACTGAATTACTGATGAGCCTGTCAAAGATGCTGGTTCGATATGGCCCTGCTTTCGCCGTACTGCATGCAGCATTATTTATGTTCTACATCCGAATTTATCACCCGCAGCAACAGTGGCGCTGGCGTGAACAGAGCGCTCTGTTACGTATCCCATTATTAAGAAAATTGGTTGCCGACAGCTGCCTGAGCCAAGTGTTTCAGACTCTCGCCATGACCCAGCAGGCAGGAATGACCTTGCTCACAGGGCTTGATGCCGCCGCAACGTCCTCTACAAATTTACTTTTTCAGCGCGCGGTGATGAGCATCAAAGAACAGTTGGCACTGGGGATTCCACTGCATATCGCCATCGGGCAATCGCCACTGTTTCCCTCTTTATGCCAGCAGTTGATACGTATCGGGGAAGAATCAGGCTCGCTAGATGATATTTTATTAAAGCTGGCGTACTGGCATAACCAACAGGCCAATGATCTGGCAGATACAATGTCTCAATCTATTGAGCCGATGCTGATGGTGGTGATGGGCGTTTTGGTGGGCGGGCTGGTTATTGCCATGTACTTACCCATATTCCAACTGGGATCTGTCATGGGCTGACAGGTTGTTACGTAGATAATAAGCGGCGGTAATTTTACCGCCGCTGTCGGGGAGGTATTAATGAGGCTGATTAATTGGAGCCGAAAAGCCGGTTTTCTTGCTCGGCAACGCGAATGAATGTCGTCCGCTTGGTCAGCTCTTTCAAACGCTCTGCGCCGACATAAGTACAGGCTGAACGTAACCCGCCCAGAATATCGCGCACAGTGTTCTCTACCGGCCCACGCAGAGGCAGTTTGACGGTTTTACCTTCAGCCGCACGGTACTCAGCAACGCCGCCAACGTGGCGCTTCATTGCTGACTCGGAGCTCATACCGTAGAACAGCATGAATTTTTCACCATTTTCTTCAACGACGGTACCTTCACACTCATCGTGAGCAGCCAGCATGCCGCCAAGCATGACGAAATCTGCACCGCCACCAAAGGCTTTAGCAACATCCCCTGGTACTGCACAACCACCATCACTCACAATCTGTCCACCTAAGCCGTGTGCGGCATCGGCACACTCTATAACGGCGGAAAGTTGCGGATAGCCCACGCCAGTTTTGACGCGTGTTGTACACACCGAACCCGGGCCGATGCCCACTTTGACAATGTCTGCACCTGAAAGAATAAGTTCTTCAACCATTTCGCCAGTAACAACGTTACCGGCACAGATAACTTTATCGGGGCAAGCTTCACGAACTCGCTTCAAGAACGAAACAAAGTGTTCCGAATAGCCATTGGCAACATCAAGACACACAAATTTAAGCAACGGAGAAAGTGCCAGGATTTGCTTCGTTTTGACGAAGTCAGCTTCCGAAGTGCCGGTAGATACCATCACGTGGCGTAAAACAGATTCAGACGAAGTGTCAACAAATGTCTTCCACTGCGCCACGCTGTAGTGTTTGTGGACGGCGGTCAACACATCAAATGAAGCCAGCGCTTCGGCCATCCGGAAAGTACCGACGGTATCCATATTTGCTGCAATAATGGGTGTGCCAGACCATGTATAACCGGGGTGTTTGAAGGTAAAGGTGCGCTCCAGTTCAACTTCGGAACGGCTCTTGAGGGTTGAACGTTTTGGTCGAATCAAAACGTCCTTGAAACCTAATTTCAAATCTTCTTCAATACGCATGAGGTCATGTCCTGGGTTTTGCGATAGATCGTGTTGACGGATCGCGGGGGTGTAAAACGGGGTTGTTCGGCACCCTTCCAGTGGTTTAATCATACGCATGAAAACTATAACGGCAAGACTGCTTTCATAACTTTAATTACACTCATGCCCGAGTCTCCTTTCGACATATTTCAGACCCAAAGCAGAATCTGTGCGGCTTGCACTTACTCATAATCTCTTTATCATTTACCCCTACTGTTTTTATTGAGCAAGCCAATGAGCTATGTCGTTGCGTTGACCGGTGGTATCGGCAGTGGCAAAAGTACCGTGGCCGAGAGTTTTGCCCGCCACGGTATCTGTATCGTTGATGCGGATGTCATTGCACGCCAGGTCGTAGAACCGGGTCAACCCGCGTTGTATAAGTTGGCCACTCGATTTGGCCAGCAAATTATTCAGCCTGATGGTTCGCTAAATCGTGCAGTTTTGCGAGAATATATCTTTAATGATCCCTCTGCAAAAGAGTGGGTTAATCAGCTTTTGCATCCTTTAATTCATGCAAAGACCCGGCAACTGATCGACTCAGCGACCACACCTTACGTACTTTGGGTTGTGCCGCTGTTGATTGAGAATGGGCTACAAACACAAGCCAATCGCGTGTTAGTAGTGGATGTTGATGAGCAAACACAGCTGGCAAGAACCATGCAACGAGATGGTGTGAACCGCCAGCAGGCAGAACGAATTCTCCGCGCGCAGGTAAGCCGCCAACAGCGCTTAGCCTGCGCGGATGACATTATTGATAACAGCGCTGGTGCCGAGACCATCGAACCACGTGTTGCTTCATTACATAGCCGTTATCTGGAATTGGCGGCTTCAGCGACCCGACAGGATATTGACAAGAATGAGTGATGTAGTAACTACCGTTCTCTTTGAACATCCTTTAAATGAAAAAATGCGCACCTGGTTGCGCATTGAGTTTCTATTGCAGCAAATGCATGCAAACACCCAGATCATCTCGATTTCATCTGCCCTCATGTTTTTTCGCACTGCATCGGACTTACTCGACGTGCTGGAACGCGGTGAAGTACGAACGGACCTGCTTAAAGAGCTTGAACGCCAGCAACAAAAATTGTCTCAATGGGAAGATGTCCCTGGGGTTGATATCTCGCGTATCGATTCCCTGCGTAGTGATCTCAAACAGGCGGCAGCTGTTTTGATGAAAGCACCGCGTATTGGTCAGGCTCTGCGGGAAGATCGTCTGATTGCCCTGGTACGCCAGCGCCTGAGTATCCCCGGCGGCTGCTGCAGCTTTGATCTCCCTACATTGCATATTTGGCTACATTTGTTACAAGGGCAGCGAGATAATGATGTGCAGGGGTGGCTGGAAACACTGGCTCCTCTGCATAATGCGCTCACTCTGGTACTGGGTTTAATACGCCAGTCGGGTGTATTCCGCAATCAAATTAGCCTGAATGGATTCTTCCAGGAAAATGCAGAAGGTGCGGACTTACTGAGAATGCGTATCTCATTGGAAAACCAGCTTTATCCGCAAGTATCCGGCCATAAAACTCGTTACGCTATTCGCTTTCTGCCGTTGGACAGTGAACGAGGCCAGGTCCCGGCCAGACTGACCTTTGAACTTGCCTGTTGTTAGGAGTAAATATGGATCCCGAAATTACTGTTGTGAACTGCCCGACCTGCGGAAAAGCTGTCGTGTGGGGACCACAAAGCCCTTACCGTCCATTTTGCTGTAAGCGTTGCCAACTGATTGACCTTGGCGAATGGGCTGATGAAGAAAAGCGAATCCCGAGCAAAGGCGAGATCAACGACCTGGATGACTGGAGTGAAGAAGACCTCCGCTGATTACGCACTGAATCGGAAGATTTAAAAAAGGGCCTGAGGCCCTTTTTTAATGATCCATACACAACCGGATTAATGGCGTTAAAACTCACCGCGGATTAATGCTTGCACGATTGGCTCGTTAGCAGGTGGGAACTCTTCAGCTTCAAGCTCAGCCTGCGGTATCCAGCGCATAGGTTGCCCCTCTTTGCCGTAGGGCTCACCTTGCCATTTTTCGATCAGATGGAAATGCAAGGTAATAACGCGATCGGGGAAAATATGCTCCAGGCTTTTTATCAGAACCGGCTGTTCGGCGACAATTCCCGTTTCTTCCTGCAATTCACGAATGACAGCCTGAGCAGGCGTTTCACCCTCTTCTACTTTGCCACCCGGAAACTCCCAGAATCCCGCCATATGCGATGAAGCATCGCGCTGTGTAATGAAAATTTCCTTCTGCGCATTACGAATAATACCCACCGAAATCGTCAATTTTTTCAGCGTCATGTTTTCTATCCTAAAAATCTGACTGATTTGAGAAAAAACAAAGGGCGGTGATTCACCGCCCTTCAATTCTATAAACTTACCAAGAGTGACAGCTTATTTTTGCAAGCGGCCATGGCACTGTTTATATTTTTTACCGGAACCACATGGGCATGGGTCATTACGCCCTACTTTGCGATCGCCCTGAGAACCTGAAGCCAGACGTTCTGCCTCCTCGATCTCCAGAGAGTTTTGGTCCTGGTGGCTAAGGTGCTGCTGACGGGCCAAACGCTCCGCTTCTTCACGGCGCTGCTCTTCCATCGCTTCAACTTCTTCCGGCATACGCACCTGAACTTTGCTCAGAACACTAATCACTTCATATTTCAGTGATTCCAGCATTGAAGCAAACATGGCGAATGACTCACGTTTGTACTCCTGCTTTGGATCTTTCTGTGCATAACCACGCAGGTGAATACCCTGGCGCAGATAGTCCATGGCAGCCAGATGCTCTTTCCACAATGAATCCAACGTTTGCAACATCACGCCTTTTTCAAAGTTACGCATCATTTCAGTGCCAACCACTTCTTCTTTGCGGGCGTAGGAGTCTATAGCATGTTGCATGATACGCTCACGTAGCGTCTCTTCGTGCAATTCTGGCTCTTTATCCAGCCACTCTGCAATCGGCATCTCCAGCTCGAAGTCATTTTTCAGACGCTGTTCCAGACCTTCAATGTCCCACATCTCTTCCAGGGACTGCGGAGGAATGTAGCTGTCGATAGTCGCCTTGAACACATCTTCACGGATGCTACGAATGGTTTCGCTAACGTCAGATACGTCCAGCAATTCGTTACGCTGGCTGTAAATTGCACGACGTTGATCGCTGGCAACATCATCGTATTCAAGCAGTTGCTTACGGATGTCAAAGTTACGGCTTTCCACTTTGCGCTGTGCATTGGCAATCGCTTTGGTCACCCAAGGATGCTCAATCGCTTCGCCTGGTTTCATACCCAGTTTACGCATCATGCTGGAAACGCGGTCAGAGGCGAAAATACGCATCAGGGCATCTTCCATGGACAGATAGAAACGAGAAGAACCCGCATCACCCTGACGACCGGCACGACCGCGAAGCTGGTTATCGATACGGCGTGATTCATGACGCTCAGTACCAATGATGTGCAAACCACCCGAGGCCAGAACAGCATCGTGACGAATCTGCCATGCACCTTTAATTTCGGCTTTTTGTTCGTCAGTGACGTCTTCACCGAGATTTTCGATTTCTACTTGCCAGCTGCCACCCAACACGATATCGGTACCACGACCGGCCATGTTAGTAGCAATGGTCACCGCACTCGGCTGGCCTGCCTGAGAAACGATTTCTGCCTCTTTTGCGTGGAACTTGGCGTTCAGGACGCTGTGAGCGATGCCGGCTTTATCAAGCTCACGTGAAACAACTTCAGATTTCTCAATGGAAATCGTACCGACCAGCACTGGCTGACCGTTTGCAGTACGTTCACGAATGTCTTCAATGATAGCGCCGATTTTTTCCATCTCAGTCATATAGACCAGGTCCGGTAAATCTTTACGCACCATCGGACGGTTAGTCGGAACGACAATGGTATCGAGCTTGTAGATGGAGCTGAATTCGAACGCTTCGGTATCTGCGGTACCGGTCATACCGGCCAGCTTTTCATAAAGACGGAAGTAGTTCTGGAATGTAATCGATGCCAGCGTCTGGTTTTCGTTTTGAATTTCAACGCCTTCTTTCGCTTCCACCGCCTGATGCAAACCATCAGACCAACGACGACCCTGCATGGTACGGCCGGTGTGTTCATCGACAATAATGACTTCGCCGTCTTTCACGATGTAATCAACGTCACGGGTGAATAACACGTGGGCACGCAGTGCTGCGGTCACATGGTGCATCAGCATAATGTTTGATGGGGAATAGAGTGATTCACCATCGTCCATAATACCTGCTTCCATCAACATCTCTTCGATCAGCACCAGGCCGCGCTCAGTCAGGTGAACCTGGCGCGCTTTTTCATCAACGGAGAAATGGCCTTCACCCTGGAAGCTGTCAGAGTCCTCTTTTTCCTGACGAATCAGTTGAGGGATCAACTTATTAACGCGTACATACATCTCAGAACTGTCTTCTGCAGGACCGGAGATAATCAGCGGCGTACGGGCTTCATCGATCAAAATGGAGTCAACTTCATCAACCAGTGCATAGTGCAGTTTGCGCTGTACGCGTTCTTCAGGGCTGAACGCCATGTTGTCACGCAGGTAGTCAAAGCCGTATTCGTTGTTGGTACCGTAAGTAATATCTGCGGCATAAGCTGCACGTTTAGCGGGAGCTGGCATGTTCGGCAAGTTGATACCGATGGACAATCCCAGAAATTCGAACAGAGCACGGTTGTTTTCAGCATCGCGCTGTGCCAGGTAGTCGTTGACGGTAACAACGTGCACACCTTTTCCGCTCAGGGCGTTAAGGTAAGCAGGCAGGGTTGCAGTCAGGGTTTTACCTTCACCGGTACGCATCTCTGCGATACAACGCTCGTTGAGCACCATGCCGCCTAACAGCTGTACGTCAAAGTGGCGCATGCCAAATACACGTTTACTCGATTCACGAACAACGGCAAACGCTTCCGGAATAAGATTTTCCAGGATTTCGCCTTTAGCAAGACGTGCGCGGAATTCATCCGTCTTCGCTCTTAATTGCTCATCGGTCAATTGCTGGATTTCTGGCTCCATGCGGTTGATGAGATCAACCACTTTGCGCATACGGCGCAGGGTACGATCGTTACGGCTACCAAAAACTTTGGTCAATAATTTGATTAACATAATGCTTAATGTCTCTTTGAGACCACGTGATGCGGCCACTGTTTTGTTGATTTATTGATAGAACCACAAAGTAAAATCTGTGAAATCAGAAGGAGTTAGCTCAAAGATAGTGGACCGGCACGGATGCCTTGCACCTGAGCCAGCCAAAGGCCGGGTTGATGCTGATGGGTAGAAAGAATCAGAGGTTGTCTGGTCTGTCGAATGATGACTGGCGGTTTAGACTCGTGAGTCAATAACGCATTGAGAGTCACCAACAGTGCCAGTTGCTGAACATGAAGAGGTTCGGCTTCCTGAATGATCGTCGCTTCAGGTGCGGCGGTATAAACAACTTGCGGAGCCAAAGCAAAAGAAAGGTGGCGAATTACGGTACGAAGCGCATGCTGTTGCCAGTAATCTACGCCAAAAGCTGGCCGACGGTGTGCCTGGAGCAGGGCGAGGTTCGTCAGCCCTGTACTCCCGATGCTAAGCCGGTTTAAACTTGAAGACGAGTTGTTGGGAACAGCAGCCAGTTCCGTTTGTGTCAGATTCGTGGACACGCCGAGGCTAGCCGCGACCATCCCCAACAAGAGATGCGGCCAAAAATACCTTCTGCCAAATTGTCGCCAACGATTTAGAATACCAATCACAAGTTTACAATCCGCCGGAGCCGGTCATGCGCGATAGTCGCCCACAATTATTAGATGTCCTGTTCGATGATGCCTCTTCAGTGGACAAAAGCCCGCTGCGGCTGGTTCAGCAACGTGCGGCGGCATTATTAAAGCTTAACCGCGCTGTAAAAGGCTTATTACCTGCGCCCATGAAACCATGGTGCCGCGTCGGTAATTATCGACAAGGTGTTTTAGTGCTGGAGATAGCAAACGCCAGTTGGATGATGCGGCTACGTTATGAACAACCAGCACTCCTCTCTGCACTTCGAGCGCAAATTCTACCATCATTGTCATCGATCGACATCAGGATTAATCCATCACTGATGGTGAAAGTGGAAAATGTGTCGCAGTTTGATCAAGTAAATGCAGCAGCCATTAGGGAAAAACCATTCAGACAGTTGAGCGCGCAAAGTGCGGAGGAATTGATGATAGTAGCGAGCCGGAGCCCTGAGAAACTTAGGAAGGCATTAGAACGACTGGCTGGGTTGGCCGGAGAGAGTGCCAAACCAACCAGTCGTAATAAATGATATCAGTACCGATTAGGCGAGTACTGTAGAAGGGGCTTTGAATGCCAAAGGCACTTCAGCTTCATCCTGGAAGGTAACGTATTCCCAGGCTTCCTGCTTAGCCAGTACCGCTTGCAATAACTTGTTGTTCAACGCGTGGCCAGATTTGAATGCGGTAAACGCACCAATAATATTATGCCCACACATGAACAAATCACCGATAGCATCCAACATTTTGTGACGAACGAATTCATCTTCAAAACGCAAACCATCTTCGTTAAGCACGCGGTAATCATCCACAACAATCGCGCAATCAAAGCTACCACCCAGGCACAAACCGCGTGACTGCAGATACTCGATATCACGCATAAAACCGAACGTACGTGCGCGGCTAATTTGGCGAACAAATGCTTCGGCAGAGAAATTCATCTTGTAACGCTGCGAACTGGCATCAATCGCCGGATGATTGAAGTCGATAGTGAAGTCGAGAGAGAAGCCATTAAATGGCGTAAACTCAGCCCACTTGTCACCGTCTTCAACACGAACCGTTTGCTTAATGCGCAAGAATTTCTTGGCGCAATTCAGTTCTTCAATCCCTGCATCCATCAACAGATAGACGAAAGGCGCTGCGCTACCGTCCATAATAGGCACTTCTGGCGCATCAACTTCGATAACAATGTTATCGATGCCTAAACCAGCCAGGGCCGCATTAAGGTGCTCTACCGTAGAAATACGTACGTCATGCTCATTAACCAGGCAAGTACAGAGCATGGTATCACGCACGGATTTGGCATCTGCCGGGAAATCGACCGGTGGATTCAAGTCAGTGCGACGATAGATGACCCCGGTATTGGCCGGTGCAGGACGCAGAGTCAGGGTGACTTTCTTGCCGGTATGTAAACCGACACCCGTCGCCTGAACGATACGTTTTAATGTACGTTGTTTGATCATCGTTTTTATCTCGCAATGTTATCCATCTATCCTACCGACCTCGCAATAGTACATGAAGGTCGGCGGGACAGTTTAGCACAAAGAGCGGAGATCCCACAATTCGGACTAGTCTGCCTGTTTACGCAGGAAGGCTGGAATGTCCAAATAGTCGGGCTCTTTGCTTGATTGCGTGTTCGGATCATTAACCACCTTCGCTGCGGGTTTGGTTTCCTGCGGCAGAGGTGACAGCCCATGCTGCTGATAACGATGATCCATCACTGGTTGGCTGGCTGGCTTGTTAGTGACCAGCGTGATCTCTGGACGTTTATCCATGCCAATGCCTGTTGCCACCACGGTGACACGCAGTTCGTCATTCATTTCCGGGTCAAGCGAGGTACCGATAACCACGGTGGCGTTGTCTGAAGCAAAAGCACGAATGGTGTTACCCACCGTCTCAAACTCGTCCAAACGCAAGTCGAAACCGGCGGTGATGTTGACCAGAACGCCACGGGCGCCTGACAAATCGATATCTTCCAACAGTGGGCTGGAAATTGCCATTTCGGCAGCTTCTTCCGCACGGTCTTCACCACATGCCACACCAGAGCCCATCATGGCATAACCCATTTCAGACATGACGGTACGCACGTCAGCAAAGTCGACGTTCATCAGGCCAGGACGGGTGATCAGTTCTGCAATACCCTGCACGGCGCCTTTGAGAACGTCGTTGGCCGCACCGAAGGCGTCCAGCAGAGAGATGCCACGGCCCAACACTTTCAACAACTTGTCATTGGGAATAGTGATCAAGGAGTCGACGTGTTTGGACAATTCAGCGATACCCTGCTCCGCAAATGCCATACGTTTTTTGCCTTCAAAATTGAAAGGCTTAGTCACGACAGCAACGGTCAGGATACCCAAATCTTTAGCGACTTCAGCAACCACTGGCGCTGCACCGGTACCGGTACCGCCACCCATGCCCGCTGCAATAAAGACCATATCTGCGCCTTCAAGAGCAGCACGCAGGGCTTCACGGTCTTCTTCAGCAGAATTGCGACCCACTTCCGGGTTCGCACCAGCACCCAGACCTTTGGTAATACCGCTACCAATCTGGATAGTCTGGCCTACAGCCGTTTTACGTAACGCCTGAGCGTCGGTATTAACGGCGAAGAATTCAACACCTTCGATGCGCTCGCGCACCATGTGCTCAACGGCGTTGCCACCGCCACCGCCGACGCCGATGACTTTAATCACCGCGTCGTTGGTCAGTTCCATAGGTTCAAACATAGTTTCTCTCCGTTTTGTGCCTGTCGCTTCGGAATCATAATAAGTAACAGCATGATCCCGTTGTTAAAACATTAAAACTCTTTTCTCAACCAGCTGCTGATTCGTTTGAACCAGTTGCCCACTGAGGCGCGTTTTTCCACTTCTGCCTCACCGCTAAGGTGAGACTCTTTTCCATAGTGCAGCAGCCCTACAGCAGTTGAGTAGTAAGGTTCCTGCGCATAATCTGTCAGCCCGGTGATGTTCAGCGGTTGTCCGATACGCACCTGGGTATGGAATACCCGCTGCGCACAGGCTGCCAGACCATCAATTTGTGCTGCACCGCCCGTCAATACGATCCCAGCGGCCAGATGATGTTTTACGCCTTGCTGACGTAACTGCTCCTGCAATTGCAAAATCTCATCATTAACTAAATTCAGCAGTTCGGTGTAACGCGGCTCAATAACTTCAGCCAGAGTCTGTCGTTGCAGACTGCGTGGCGGACGTCCGCCGACGCTAGGTACTTCGACGTTTTCGTCTTTACCCACCATTGCACCTAACGCACAACCGTGTCGTACTTTAATCGCTTCGGCGTCAGTCGGTGGTGTACCGAAAGCGTAAGCGATATCACTGGTCACAACGTTACCCGCATAAGGAATAACTTTAGTATGGCGCAGCGCTCCGCCGGTATAAACAGCGATATCCATGGTGCCGCCGCCAATATCGACGACACATACGCCTAATTCACGCTCATCTTCAGTTAAAACTGCGTAACTCGCTGCCAAGCCAGCAAAAATAAGTTGGTCAACTTTCAATCCACAGCGTTCAACGGCTTTAACAATGTTCTTCGCCATATCGTTATGGCAGGTGATTAAATGCACCTTAGCCTGCATGCGTACGCCTGAAAGCCCGACCGGGTTTTTAATCCCTTCCTGATAATCGATAGCATATTCCTGAGGAATAACGTGCAACACACGGTGTTCATCACGAACGCGGACCGATTTAGCGGTATGCACCACATTCTCTACATCTTCCTGTGTTACTTCCTCTTCTGAAATAGGAACCATCCCTATTTCATTCTGACAACTGATATGTTTACCAGACAAAGCAAGGTAAACAGAGGAAATTTGGCAATCCGCCATTAATTCTGCCTGATCAATGGCGCGCTGTACGCATTTCACCACTGATTCAAGGTCATTCACGCCGCCTTTATCCATGCCGCGTGATGGGCAACTTCCCACGCCAATAATATTGACCATGCCATCGGGCAGAACTTCCCCTACCAATGCGGCAACCTTCGCCGTACCGATCTCCAGCCCAACTACCAGTTTTCTGTCCGTCGACTTGATCATTGTTGTTTAGCCTGTGCCTGATTCTGTTGCTGATTACTGTTTTGCTGATCGATAAACTCTGGCGCCCAGCCTACTGACGCACCGGTGTCGTAACGTAAATCGACATAACTGATGCGTTTTTTATCGGCTTCGGCTTGTTGCTGGAGTTTCGGGTAAAGCTCGATAAAACGCTGTAAACGCCCCATTCGATCGTCTCGCCCGAGTTCCAGTCGGATATCGCTATCCAGAGTTACCTGCCAAGAGTGACGTGCACTCATTGCCACAGCTTTCAATGTGAACTTGCCTGCAGATAGCGTCTGGCTCATCGATTGATAGCCTTGCAAAACATCCTGTTCGCTGCCTTCCGGACCATAAAGCAACGGCATCTTCTGTTTGACTACTCGCTCGACAGGTATGCTGAATGACTTGCCGTCAGCATCGACCATATGCAAATCATTCCAATGTGCGACCGGCACATACTCCACCAAGTGGATCTTCAACTCGTTCGGCCATTGCTTACGTACGCTGACCTGTTTTATCCAGGGTAAACGCTCAATCTGCTGCTGAATGACGTTTACATCCTGCGTCATGAACGTACCCGGCGAACCTAAAGCCAGAATAGCCTGACGAATATCATCGTTGGTGGTGTAGTGACGCTCACCGGTCACCACCAGTTGGGACAGAGGCAATCTATTCGCATCCTGCATCCAGCCAATAACTGCCCAAACACTCCATAAAATGGTTCCCAGCACCATCAACAGGAAAATGACGCCTGCCAGCTGGCTGCCGTTACTGCGACGACCGTTTTTCTCCGTCGTCTCGCGCTCTCGTGCATTCAGGGCCGCTTGAGACATATCAGTCGGCCAGCTCCAGAATACGGGCGACCAGTTGCGGGAAACTCAACCCAAACTGTTTTGCCGCCATTGGCACCAGACTATGGCTAGTCATGCCCGGCGAAGTATTCGCCTCGAGCAGATTGAAGCCACCGTTGCTGTCTTGCATCACATCAATTCGGCCCCAACCGTTACAGTCGAGTGCGCGATATGCCTGAAGCACCAGTTCTGAAAGCGCTTGTTCCTGAGCGGCACTTAAACCGCTCGGGCAAAAATACTGTGTTTCATCAGACAGGTATTTGGCCTGATAGTCATAAAAGGTCCCGGCTGGCTGAATACGGATTGAAGGCAATACCTGATCGCCCAAAACGGCCACGGCGTACTCCGGACCACTCAGCCATTGCTCAATCAGAACGTTATCGTCATGCAGGAAGCCTTCCTGCAGTGCAGGGATCAACTCTTCCGCCGTGGTCACTTTGCTCATACCGACGCTGGACCCTTCACGGCTTGGCTTAACAATCAGCGGCAGGCCCAGTGAAGAAATCTTCTGCGCCAAAGCGCCCTGCCCTACTTCGCCGAACTGTTTGTTATTCACTAAGACGAAAGGCGCAATCGGTAATCCCAACGCCTGCCACACCAATTTGGTGCGGAATTTATCCATCGCCAGCGCCGAGGCCATGACACCGCTGCCGGTATAAGGCAGGCCAAGATGTTCCAGTGTGCCCTGCAAGGTGCCGTCTTCGCCACCGCGGCCATGCAACGCAATAAAGACCTTTTCAAAACCCTGGTCTTTCAGGCGGGTAACCGCGAAAGTTTTGGTATCGACTGCATGAGCATCAATGCCCGATTCTCTCAGGCCCGCCAGCACGGCAGCCCCCGAATTCAATGAGACATCGCGCTCTGCGGACGTACCGCCAAACAATACTGCGACTTTCTCAGACATGATGTTCTTCACCTTTTTTCACTGGCTGTAATTTCTGATCAGCTAATTTGCGGGCCACTTTACCGATATTACCGGCGCCCTGAACCATAATCAGATCACCACCCTCAAGGATCTGCGCCAGACTTTCCGGCACGGCATCTATGTCTGAAACCAAAATCGGGTCCAACTTACCGCGGGCACGAATAGTGCGGCACAGTGAACGGCTGTCAGCACCTGGGATAGGCGCTTCACCCGCCGGGTAAACATCGAGCATAATCAGCACGTCTACTTGTGAAAGCACGTTAGCGAAATCGTCATATAAATCGCGGGTACGTGTGTAACGGTGTGGCTGGAAAATCATCACCAGTCGTTTATCTGGCCAGCCTGCGCGTGCCGCTTTAATGGTGGCATCAACTTCAGTGGGATGATGACCGTAGTCATCGACCAACATGGCGCTGCCCGCTTTCTCGTTGACGTTCTCGAGCGAGTATTCACCGAGGAAATCAAACCGTCGCCCAGTGCCCTGGAAACCGGCCAGAGCACGTAATATTGCATCGTCTTCAATACCCGCATCCGTCGCAACCGCGACCGCGGCGGCAGCATTCAAGGCGTTATGACGGCCTGGTGCATTCAGCGTGACGCTTATCAGCGGTTTGTCCTGACGGCGAATGGTGAAGTGCCCCTGCGCACCGTCCTGATGGTAACTTTCGATAAACACGTCAGCATCATCACTGAAGCCATAGGTGGTGATGTGGCGACCTACGCGTGGCAGCAACTCACGAATGACCGGATCATCAATACACATCACCGCACGGCCATAAAATGGCAAATTGTGCAGGAAGTTGATGAACGTCTGCTTCAGGATCTCGAAGTCACCCTGATAGGTGTCCATGTGATCCGCTTCGATGTTGGTCACAATCGCCACCATCGGTTGCAAATGCAGGAAGGAGGCATCACTTTCATCGGCTTCAGCAATCAGGAAGCGGCTCGAGCCCAGACGCGCATGCGTCCCTGCAGCTTTCACCAGTCCACCGTTCACAAACGTCGGATCCAAACCGGCTTCAGCATAAATACTGGTAACCATTGCAGTGGTCGTGGTTTTACCGTGCGTACCTGCCACGGCGATGCCGTGACGAAAGCGCATCAATTCAGCCAACATTTCTGCGCGACGAATAACCGGGATGCGCGCTTCGCGGGCGGCTACGATCTCTGGGTTATCAGCGGAAATTGCCGTTGATACCACAACGACGCTGGCATCCAGCACATTCTCCGGGCGGTGATTGAAATAAATCTGCGCCCCCAGAGCCGTCAGTTGCTGCGTTACCGCGTTAGGCGCCAGGTCAGAACCGCTAATCTGATAGCCTTCATTTGCCAACACTTCGGCGATACCACCCATGCCAGCACCACCGATGCCAACAAAGTGAATGTGCCGGACGCGATGCATCTCGGGCACGAAGGTACGTAGTTTCGCCAATTGTTGTGTATTCACGTTTTTCTTCACTATTTTCAGTTACTGATTGATCCGTTACATACGGCTCGGACCGCGATCATTGCGGCCCGTTCATATTCATTTTTTACTGGCTTTGACAACTTCTGCAGCCACACGCTCAGTGGCGTCGGGAATGGCTACCGCACGCGCGGCACGAGCCATGTCCAACAGATGCGTTCGGTCCCAGCCGGCCATCACATCAGCCACGACGGCGGCACTGAAATTCACCTGCTCTATAATCTTGGCTGCACCGGCTTTTTCCAGCGGCAATGCGTTCCAGTACTGCTGGCGGTCTTTATGCTGGAAAGGCACGAAAATCGCGGGCAGCCCGGCGGCGGCGATCTCACTGACCGTCAATGCCCCCGAGCGGCAAACCACCACGTCAGCCCAGGCGTAGGCTTCAGCCATGTCGTCGATAAATTCGGTCACTTTATGCTGCGTCTGACCGACACTGACGTACGCCTGATTCACTGATTCCAGCGCACCTTTGCCGACCTGATGCCACAGGGTAATTTTGTCACCCATCAGTGCAGCCAGCTCCGGCATACTCTGATTCAGTACGCGCGCGCCTTGGCTGCCGCCAATCACCAGTACACGAATAGGCCCCTGACGGTCAGCAAAACGTACGTCGGGCAGCGGTAACGCTAAAACATCGGTACGAACCGGGTTTCCCACTACCTGCGCATTAGGGAACGCGCCAGGGAATGCCTGCAAGACCGTTTTAGCAATGCGTGACAACCAGCGGTTGGTCAGCCCTGCAATGCCATTTTGTTCGTGCAACACCACCGGAATGCCACATGACCAGGCCGCCAGCCCACCGGGCCCGGAAACATAACCGCCCATCCCCAGCACCACATCCGGCTGGAAACGACGCAGGATACTTTTCGCCTGACGCCACGCATGATAAATGCGAAGCGGTGCGGTGAGTTGTGCTTTCAGACCTTTCCCACGCAAACCGGAGATCTGAATAAAATCAATCTCGATACCGTTTTTAGGAACCAGATCTGCTTCCATCCGGTCGGCAGTGCCTAACCAGCGCACTTCCCAGCCTTGCGCCATCAGATGATGTGCAACAGCCAGTCCGGGGAACACATGCCCGCCGGTGCCGCCTGCCATCACCATTAAACGCTTGGTCTTGCCACTCATCGGGCACTCCTTACAAACGCCTGGGCTTTAGCCAGACGCGTTTCGAAATCAACTCGCAGCAAAAGAACGATTGCTGTCGACATAATAATTAGACTCGAACCACCGTAGCTGATCAGCGGCAGCGTAAGACCTTTGGTCGGTAACATACCGGCGGCAGCGCCGACATTGACCAAAGCCTGGAAGCTAAACCACACGCCGATCGAGCAGGCTAAAAAGCCGGAAAAACGCTGATCAATCTCCAGCGCACGTCGGCCGATGGACATGGCACGAAAAGCGACGAAGAATACCATTAACAACGCTAAAACCACACCGAAATACCCCAACTCTTCCCCTAAAATGGAGAAGATAAAGTCGGTATGAGCTTCGGGTAAATATTCCAGCTTCTGGACCGAGTTTCCGAGGCCCTGCCCCCAGAACTCACCGCGGCCAAATGCCATCAGTGACTGGGTTAACTGATAGCCACTGCCGAAGGGATCGGCCCATGGATTCCAGAAGGAAGTCACACGGCGCATACGGTAAGGTTCGGCAAGGACCAGCAGCACTACAGCAAATACGCCAGACCCGATAATTGCCAGGAACTGCCACATTTTCGCACCGGCCAAAAACAGCATAGCCAGCGTGGTAATGAACAACACAACTACTGTACCGAGGTCAGGCTGGGCCAACAGCAGCACCGCCAATACGACCATTACGCCCATCGGTTTGCAGAAACCCCAAAAGTTGCTGCGAACCTCCTCGACCTTACGCACCAGATAGCTCGCCAGATAACAAAACAGGGAGAGCTTGGAAAATTCGGCGGGCTGAATACGCAAAGGGCCGAAGGAGATCCAGCGGGATGCCCCGTTAACTGAGCTACCGACAACCAACACCACCAGCAGCATCACGATTGACACCAGCAAAAGTACGTTGCTGTAACGCTGCCAGACGCTCATCGGTACGCGCAGCGTCACCAGCGACAAACCAAAAGCCAGCCCGAGGTAGATGGCATCACGTTTGGCAAACAGGAAAGGATCGTCTGCCAGACGCTGACCAATAGGCATTGAGGCCGAGGTCACCATGACAAAACCGATGATGGCCAGACCGAAAGTCAGCCAGAGTAAAGTCCGGTCGTAGAGCACCAGCGTGACGGAGTCGTTATCTTTAACCCCCATCACCCAGTCGTTGAATTTACTGGCTAAGCCCAGCCCTGGAATGCGCATCAGCCAAGCTCCTTAGCCAGCGCTGTGAAAACATCACCGCGCTGCTCAAAACTACGGAACTGATCGAGACTCGCACATGCCGGAGAGAGCAGAACCAGATCTCCGGCAGTGACACGTCCACTGATATCTCGCATAACCTGTTCCATCGTTTCAAAGGTGGATGAAACTTCAGGCCGCAGTTCTGCGAGCTCAGCGCCGTCACGGCCAAAACAGTAAATCCGGATGTTGTCACCTTGCAGGTAACGCGCCAGGGGAGAGAAATCAGCAGATTTCCCGTCTCCACCCAACAGCAGATGCAACGTTCCCTCAACCTGAATTCCGTTGAGCGCGGCTTCTGTGCTACCGACGTTGGTGGCTTTGGAATCGTTAATCCAACGCACACCATTATGTTGCCATGCGGTCTGGTAGCGGTGTGCCAGCCCGGTAAAATGTGTGAGTGCTTGCAAACTAGAGGACTGAGGGATGCCCACAGCATCCGCCAATGCCAGTGCGGCCAGCGCATTGGTATAATTATGTCGGCCAGTCAGTGGCATCTCTTTGGTATTCAGCACCTTCTCGCCACGTACGCGCAGCCAAATATCGTTTTGCTGGCGGGTGAGGTGATAATCACCCACGTCGGCGCCGAAGCTTACGCAACGCTCATCAGCACCGCGTACAGGCATAGTCAGTGCGTCGTCAGCATTAACTACGCACAGTTTGGCATTCTCATAGACTTTCAGTTTGGCAGCCCGATATTGCTGCAACCCGAACGGATAGCGATCCATATGATCTTCAGTCACGTTCAAAATGGTGGCCGCAGCCGCGTGCAGGCTGTGTGTCGTTTCCAGCTGGAAACTGGACAGTTCCAGTACGTACAGCTGGTAATCCTGATCAAGCATACTCAGGGCCGGTAACCCGATATTGCCGCCGACTCCCACTTTCCAGCCAGCAGCCTTTGCCATCTCACCGACCAACATGGTGACGGTGCTTTTACCGTTTGAGCCGGTGATCGCCACGATAGGGGTCTGGACTTCACGGCAAAACAGTTCGATATCACCGACAATTTCCACGCCGGATTCCGCCGCGGCGTTCAGAGCCGGTGTCGCCAGCGCCATGCCTGGACTGACCACAATCAAATCAGCCTCTGACAGCCATCCTTCATTCAGCGAACCAAGGTGTCGTTCAACGCTATCGGCCAGTTTGTCCAGTCCTGGCGGGCTGATGCGGGTATCGATAACGCGTGGCGTTACGCCACGTGCCATAAAGAAATCAACACAGGAGAGCCCGGTCAGGCCCAACCCGATAATGACCACTTTTTTACCCTGATAGTCAGCCATAATTACCGCACCTTCAGCGTCGCCAGGCCAATCAGCACCAGCATCAACGAAATGATCCAGAAGCGCACGATGACGCGCGGCTCCGGCCAGCCTTTAAGTTCGTAGTGATGGTGAATTGGCGCCATACGGAAAATGCGCTGACCACGTAACTTAAAGGACCCAACCTGCAAGATGACCGACAGCGTTTCAACTACGAACACGCCACCCATAATCACCAGCAAAAACTCCTGACGCAGCAAGACTGCGATGGTGCCCAGCGCGCCGCCCAGGGCCAGCGAGCCGACGTCACCCATGAATACCTGAGCAGGATAGGTGTTAAACCACAGGAAGCCGAGCCCGGCGCCAACTATCGCGGTACAGACAATCACCAGTTCACCGGCATGTCGCAGATAAGGAATGTGCAGGTAGTTGGCGAAGTTCATGTTACCGGTCGCCCACGCCACCAGCGCAAAACCACCGGCGACGAAGACAGTGGGCATAATCGCCAAACCATCCAGACCGTCGGTCAGGTTGACAGCGTTACTGGTACCCACAATCACGAAATAGCTCAGCAGAATATAGAGCAGGCCTAGCTGCGGCATAATGTCTTTGAAAAACGGCACCACCAGCTCAGTAGCTGGGGTGTCTTTGCCGACAGCGTACATAACAAAAGCGACCGCCAGCGCAATCACCGACTGCCAGAAGTACTTCCAGCGGGCGATCAGGCCTTTGGTATCTTTACGTACCACTTTGCGGTAATCATCCACAAAGCCGACAATGCCATAACCAATCAGGACAAACAGAACACACCAGACGTAAGGGTTCGAGGGATAAGCCCACATCAATACCGAAATGGTAATTGACGTGAGAATCATCAAACCGCCCATCGTTGGTGTACCGCGTTTACTGAAATGCGATTCAGGACCGTCGTTACGCACCACCTGACCAAAAGACATCTTCTGCAAGCGGGCAATCATGCGCGGGCCCATCCACAAGGAGAGGAACAAAGCGGTCAGCAGGCTGACGATGGCGCGGAACGTCAGGTAGGAAAAGACGTTGAAGCCAGAATAATATTTGACCAAATGTTCAGCCAGCCAAACTAACATGTTGCATTCTCCTGTAACGCCCGTACTACCTGCTCCATGGCGGCACTACGTGAACCTTTAATTAAAATGGTAATGACCGCATGTTCTGACAATAAGCTCGTTAAACGGGCCGTCAGGGCTGCCTTATCCTGAAGATGCTCGCCACAGCCACTCACGTCACTGATGACGCGGCTCGCATGACCAATCGTAAATACTTTGTCGATCCCGGCTTCACGAATCGCTTCCCCCACCTGACGATGGCAGTTTTCAGTTTCAGCACCCAGCTCAGCCATGTCGCCCAGGGCCATTACTCGGTAGCCTGGCATTTCAGCCAGCGTTTGTGCCGCTGCAGTCATTGAACCGACGTTGGCGTTGTAGCTGTCATCGAGCAGGGTTTTGCCTTCACTGAGGGCAATAGGGAACAAACGTCCCGGCACTGCCTGAAGCGTGCTTAACCCTTCACACACAGCGTCCAGCGTGGCCCCCACAGACAGCGCAAGTGCAGATGCAGCAAGCGCATTGGCAATATTGTGACGTCCCGGCAGTGGCAGTAAGACCCCCACATTGCCCTGAGGAGTATGCAGGGTGAATTCGGTTTTCAGTGGGCTGAGTTTTACGTCTGTGGCATAGAAATCGACATCAGCCGCTGCCTCTGGTGAGAAACGCCAGACGATTTTATTCGCCAGGTGACGCTGCCGACGACTCCTTACGTGTAGATCTCGGTG